>JAIZVZ010000007.1 GCA_021768485.1 Oxalobacteraceae bacterium
AAGTCGCAGCGGCGCAGGCGGAAATCGATATTCTCGCTGCCGAGGCCGCGCACGACTTTTTGCAGCAGCGCCAGCTCTTCGAGCGTCGCATGCGGCGTGGCCAGCGCGGCGATCGCGTCGGCGCCGAATTCGCTCTTGATATCGCTGAGGCTGCGCGCGACATAGTCGAGCGCGCTTTGCCAGTCGGTTTCGATCCACTGGCCGCCCTGCTTGACCATCGGCCGCGTCAGACGCTCGTCGCTGTTCAGCGCTTCGTACGAAAAGCGGTCCTTGTCGGACAGCCAGCATTCGTTGATCTCTTCGTTTTCCAGCGGCAGTACGCGCAATACCTGGTTATTCTTGACCTGAACGATCAAGTTGGCGCCGAGGCCGTCGTGCGGACTGACCGACTTGCGGCGCGACAGTTCCCAGGTGCGGGCGCTGTAGCGGAACGGTTTCGAGGTCAGGGCGCCGACCGGACAGAGGTCGATCATATTGCCCGACAATTCGGAATCGACCGTCTTGCCGACGAAGGAAGTGATTTCGGCGTGTTCGCCGCGGCCCAGCATGCCGAATTCCATGACACCGGCAATTTCCTGGCCAAAGCGCACGCAGCGCGTACAGTGGATGCAGCGCGCCATTTCCTGCATCGAGATCAGAGGGCCGACTTCCTTGTGGAACACCACCCGTTTTTCTTCGGCATAGCGCGAATTCGATGCGCCATAGCCGACCGCCAGATCCTGCAACTGGCATTCGCCGCCCTGGTCGCAGATCGGGCAATCGAGCGGGTGATTAATCAGCAAAAATTCCATCACGCTTTTTTGCGCATTGACCGCCTTGCTGCTGGCCGAATGCACAATCATGCCGTTGGCGACCGGCGTCGCGCAGGCCGGCAAGGGCTTCGGCGCCTTCTCGACGTCGACCAGGCACATGCGGCAGCTGGCGGCAATCGACAATTTTTTGTGATAGCAAAAATGCGGGATGTAAGTGCCCAGTTTATTGGCGGCGTCCATCACCATGGAGCCTGCCGGCACTTCGACTTTTTTACCGTCTATTTCGAGTTCAACCATGATCTGCTTTTTTCTGACGCTTAAAGGTAGGCCGGCACCAAGCAATGCTTATGCTCGATGTGGTATTCGAATTCTTCGCGAAACGCCTTGATCATGCCGCGCACAGGCATCGCCGCCGCGTCGCCGAGCGCGCAGATGGTGCGGCCCTGGATATTGTCGGCAATCGAATTGAGCAGGTCGAGATCGTCGGCCCGGCCCTGGCCGTTTTCGATCCGCTGCACCATGCGGTACATCCAGCCTGTGCCTTCGCGGCACGGCGTGCACTGACCGCACGACTCTTCGAAATAAAAATACGACAGGCGCAGCAGCGACTTGACCATGCAGCGCGTTTCGTCCATCACGATCACGGCGCCCGAGCCGAGCATCGAACCGGCCTTGGCAATCGAATCGTAGTCGAGGCTGGTGTCCATCATGACTTCGCCGCGGATCACCGGCGCGGAAGAGCCGCCGGGGATGACGGCCTTGATCTTTTTACCGTTGCGCATGCCGCCTGCCAGTTCCAGCAGGGTCGCAAACGGCGTCCCCAGCGGAATTTCATAATTGCCCGGCATGGCGACGTCGCCCGAGATCGAAAAAATCTTGGTGCCGCCGTTATTCGGCTTGCCGAGCGCCGCATACTTTTCGCCGCCCATATTGAGCAGGAAAGGCACGGCCGCAAAGGTCTCGGTGTTGTTAATCGTGGTCGGTTTGCCATACAGGCCAAAGCTGGCCGGGAATGGCGGCTTGAAGCGCGGCTGGCCTTTTTTGCCCTCGAGCGATTCGAGCAATGCCGTTTCTTCGCCGCAGATATAGGCGCCGAAACCATGAAACGCATGCAACTGGAAGGAGAATTCGCTGCCGAGAATTTTCTCGCCGAGGAAACCGGCGGCGCGCGCCTCATCGAGCGCCTCTTCAAAGCGCTGATATTCGGCCCAGATCTCGCCATGGATATAGTTGTAGCCGACCGTGATGCCCATCGTATAGGCGCCGATGGCCATGCCTTCGATCACCGCATGCGGGTTGTAGCGCAGCAGGTCGCGGTCCTTGAAAGTGCCCGGTTCGCCTTCATCGGTATTACAGATCAGGTATTTTTGCCCCGCATGCTGGCGCGGCATGAAAGACCATTTCAGTCCGGTCGGAAAACCGGCGCCGCCGCGGCCGCGCAGCGAACCGGTTTTCAGCTCGGCGATGATTTGTTCGGGCGCGATTTTTTCGTTGAGGATGCGCGTCAGGGCGCTATAGCCGCCGCGCTTGACGTAATCGGCCAGACGCCAGTTCTGGCCGTCGAGACCGGCCAGAATCACGGGATTGATATGCCGTGTGTGCAAGGAAGTCATTGTCCGCCCTCCGCCCGCAATTGCGCCAGCATGGCGTCGATTTTTTCGGCCGACATATGGCTGCACATGCGCTTGTTATTGACCAGCACCACCGGCGCATCGCCGCAGGCGCCCATGCATTCGCCTTCGACCAGCGTAAACAGGCCGTCAGCCGTGGTTTCGTGAAAACCGATGCCGAGCTTGCCCTTGACGTACTCGGCCGTCGTTTCACCGCCCGACAAGGCGCACGGCAAATTGGTGCACACGGTCAGCTTGTATTTGCCGACCGGCTGCGTGTGAAACATATTGTAGAAAGTGGCGACCTCTTGCACGGCGATCGGCGCCATGCCCAGATAGGCGGCCACTTCCTGCATGACTTCCGGCGACAACCAATTGGTTTCATCCTGCGCGATAGCGAGCGCCGCCATGACCGCGGATTGCTTTTGGTCAGCTGGAAATTTCGCGATTTCGCGATCTATCTTTTTGTATGCGAGCTCTGATAACAACATTATGTGCCTCAAATAACCGCAGGTGCTAACCTGGGGGACGATCAATCTAGCGATCTTCTAGCGATCTATTTCACCAAATACGATATCTTGCGTGCCGATGATGGTCACGGCGTCGGCAATCATATGCCCTTTCGCCATCTCGTCGAGGCTTTGCAGATGCGCGAAACCGGGCGCCCGGATCTTCATGCGATACGGCTTGTTGGCGCCGTCCGACAACAGATAAATGCCGAACTCGCCCTTCGGATGCTCGACCGCGCTATATGCCTCACCGGGCGGCACATGCATGCCTTCCGTGAACAGCTTGAAATGATGGATCAGGTTTTCCATGTTCGACTTCATGCCGACCCGCGACGGCGGCGCGATCTTGTGGTTGTCGATCATGACCGGGCCCGGATTGGCGTGCAGCCAGGCTGCGCACTGCTTGATGATGCGATTGGACTGGCGCATTTCCTCGACCCGCACCAGATAGCGATCGTAAGAGTCGCCGTTGGTGCCGACCGGGATATCGAAATCGAGCAGATGATAGACCTCGTACGGCTGCTTTTTGCGCAAATCCCACTCAACGCCCGAGCCGCGCAGCATGGCGCCGGTAAAGCCCATCGCCATCGCCGCTTCGGGCGAGACCACGCCGACCCCGACCAGGCGCTGTTTCCAGATCCGGTTGTCGGTCAGCAGCGTTTCGTATTCGTCGACATAGGTCGGGAAACGGCTGGTGAAGTCGTCGATAAAGTCGAGCAACGAACCCTGGCGGTTTTCGTTGAGGCGGTCGATCGCCTTGCTGTTGCGGATGATCGAAGCCTTATGCTTGGGCATGGCGTCCGGCAGGTCGCGGTACACGCCGCCCGGACGATAGTAAGCCGCGTGCATGCGCGCGCCGGACACCGCTTCGTAACAGTCCATGATGTCTTCGCGGTCGCGGAAGGCATACAGGAAAGGCCCCATGGCGCCGACGTCGAGCGCATGCGTGCCGAGCCACAGCAAGTGGTTCAACAGGCGCGTCATTTCATCGAACATCACACGGATGTACTGGGCGCGGATCGGCACTTCGATGCCGAGCAGTTTTTCAATCGCCATCACGTAGGCGTGCTCGTTGCACATCATCGAGACGTAATCGAGGCGGTCCATGTAAGGCACCGACTGCAGATAGGTTTTTTGCTCGGCCAGCTTTTCGGTCGCGCGGTGCAAAAGGCCGATATGCGGATCGGCGCGCTGGATCACTTCGCCGTCGAGCTCGAGCACCAGGCGCAGCACGCCGTGCGCGGCCGGATGTTGCGGACCGAAATTGAGAGTGTAGTTTTTGATGTCAGCCATGATTAACCCTTTGCGCCGGCACCGGTTTCGTGCCCGGCCAGACCGTATGTGTCTTCGCGGATTACGCGCGGCACCACTTCGCGCGGCTCGATCGTGACCGGCTGATAAATGACGCGCCGCTGCTCGGGATCGTAACGCATCTCGACATAGCCGGAGACCGGGAAATCCTTGCGGAACGGATGGCCGATGAAGCCGTAGTCGGTCAGAATGCGGCGCAAATCGTTATGGCCGACAAACAGGATGCCGAACAGATCGAAGGCTTCGCGTTCGTACCAGTTGACCGAGCGCCAGATGGCGGTCAGCGAAGCGACCTGCGGCATCTGGTCGTCGGGGGCGAAAACGCGCACCCGCAGACGCCAGTTATGCTCGATCGAGGTCAGATGCGAGACAACGGCAAAGCGCCGGCCCTGCCAGGCGCCGTCGCCATAAGTCGAATAATCGACGCCGCACAGATCGATCAGTTGTTCGAAGCGCAGATCGGCATGGTCGCGCAGAACGCGCATGGCCGACAGGTAATGCGCGGCATCGACGGTCAAGGTCACTTCGTCCAGGGCGGTGCTCAGGTCCTGCACTTGACTGCCCAGCGCATTACGCAGGGCGGCATCAAGAATTTCGAGTTTTGTGCTCATATTTTTATAAAGGCTGCCCGGTTAGCGCGCGATCGTATTGGTGCGCTTGATCTTGTTATGCAGCTGCAAAATACCATACAACAAAGCTTCAGCAGTCGGCGGACAACCGGGCACATAGACGTCGACCGGCACGATGCGGTCGCAACCGCGCACAACCGAATATGCATAATGGTAATAGCCGCCGCCATTGGCGCACGAGCCCATGGAAATGACCCAGCGCGGCTCGGCCATCTGGTCGTAGACTTTGCGCAAAGCCGGCGCCATCTTGTTGCACAGCGTTCCGGCGACGATCATCACGTCCGATTGACGCGGCGACGGGCGGAACAGAAAACCGAAGCGCTCGAGATCGTAGCGTGCGGCACCTGCGTGCATCATTTCCACAGCGCAACAGGCAAGGCCGAAGGTCATCGGATACATCGACCCGGTACGCGCCCAGTTGATCAGTTTATCGGCTGTGGTGGTGATAAAACCTTCGTTTAATATGCCTTCAATTGACATGGTTCACTCCCAATCAAGGGCACCTTTCTTCCAGATATACCAGAATCCGACCACGAATTCGGCAATGAACACCAGCATGGTCACGTAGCCAGCCAGACCGAGGTCGCGCATGGCTACGCCCCACGGAAAGAAAAACGCGGTTTCGAGATCAAACAGGATAAACAGGATGGCAATCAGATAGTAGCGCACGTCGAACTTCATGCGCGCGTCTTCGAAGGCGCCGAAGCCGCATTCGTACGGCGAATTCTTGGCGGCGTCCGGCCGGCCAGGGCCGAGGATGCGACCCAAAAATGGAAACACGACACCGACGGCCAGGCCGATCAAGACAAATAACAATACGGGGAAATAATTTTCAAGAATCACGATAGTTCGCTGGCATGTTAGTTGAAGTTAAACGGCAACCCCAGCGATTTGCGTAATGCGACAAGCGCACTCACCAAGCAATGGGTCCGGCGACTGAAAGTCGATACCACCGTGAGAAAACATACGGCGTAAAACTCTGCAACAACGGCGGTAAAGCTTCCGCCAAACAAACGCAAAACTTGTTATTAGAAAGCAAGCCCGGCATGCGCGGGCTGACTTTTATTTATGGTGCCGACGGCGAGACTCGAACTCGCACAGCTTTCGCCACTACCCCCTCAAGATAGCGTGTCTACCAATTTCACCACGTCGGCTGAAGACGATCATTCTACTCTGTTTCACCTCTTTTGTTCAATGGACAATTGTGCCAAAACAATGCAAAAACGTAAAAATTATGCGAGGGAAAGCAGATTTTTTCAATTATTTCGGAATCTGGCCCGATTGACCACCCACAGGGTGGCTGGCGGCCGCACTTGCAGCCGCACTCGCAGCCACATTTGCCGCCGACCCCGCCTTGGCTGCCGCCGCTGGCGCAACGCCATTTGGCACGGCAGCAGACGCCGCAAGCGAAGCGGCGGGCGCCGAAGCGGCCGGCGCTGGCGCAGCACTGACAGGTACCGTGCTGACCGGCGCATTATCCATCACGCTGCCGGTATTGACGACATTGCGCTTGCTGACCATGTAAGAAAGCGCCAGCGTCGCAGCAAAAAAGACTGCGGCAGCAACACCGGTCGACTTCGACAGGAAATTCGACGAACCGCTGGCGCCAAACAGGCTGCCCGAAGCACCCGAACCGAAAGCGGCACCCATATCGGCGCCTTTACCGTGCTGCAATAGCACCAGGCCGATAATGACCAGAGCAGTCAATACTTGTATAACAACAACAACGGTAAACAATGCATTCATTGCGTAATTCCATTCTAAGTGAGATCTGCTTGAGATTTGCTAATGTAATAAATACGTTTTTTGTAAAATTCAAACTGCTTTGCCGGCTTGCGCCCGCCTATGCCGGCCCATGCCATATTTATGCGGCCGCACCGCCATCATCGCGATACTGCCACCACAATGTTGTATTCGCACCACGAGGCGCTCGGCACCACGCACCTCGCCGGCCGCACCTCGCCGGCCGCACCTAGCCGGCCGCACCGACAATCGCCATGAAATCAGCGGCCTTCAAAGCGGCACCGCCGACCAGGGCGCCGTCGATATCGGGCATCGCAAACAACTCGCGGGCATTATCGGGCTTGACGCTGCCGCCATATAAAATCTGCACCTTGTCCGCCGCCAGCGTATCGCGCTCGGCAAGCTTGCCGCGCAAAAAAGCATGGACATCCTGCGCAATCTGCGGCGTGGCCGTCTTGCCGGTGCCGATGGCCCATACAGGCTCGTAGGCAAGCACCAGGGCGGCCAGACCGCCAAGGCGGCGCCCGGCTTCCAGCGCAGCCTGCAGCACGACTTCAAGCTGCGCCCCGATCACGGCCTGCGCCTGCCCGGCCTCGAATTGCGCCAGAGTCTCTCCCACGCACACAATCGGGGTCAGACCGGCACCCAAGGCATGCTGCACCTTTTGCGCAACCAATTCATTGCTTTCACCATGATAGGCGCGCCGCTCCGAATGCCCGACGATGACATAGCGACAAGCAAAATCGCTGAGCATCGCCGCCGACACCTCGCCAGTATAAGCACCGCTGGCATGCGCAGACACATCTTGCGCGCCCCATGCCACGGGACTGGCCGCCAACAGCTGCTGACACTGCGCCAGATAGGGCGCCGGCGCGCATACGGCAATATCGGCCGGCAACGCCGTCACCGCCTCACATGCACGCAGCACCTCCGACAACAAAGAGGCATTTTCGGTTCGCGTGCCATTCATTTTCCAGTTACCGACGACGAGTTTGCGGCGCATAGTAGCCCAAAAAATAATTAACCCGTAATTCTATCGTGTAGCGCCACTCACGGTCAAACAAGTGATCGCCAAAGAGCGGCAAAACACAAAGAATAAAAAGCAAAAAGCCCTCAACCACCAAGGGCGTGAGGGCTTTTTGCCAAGTAAAACCAAGCACTGCAAGGAATTCCGGGCCTGTTTCGTAAGGCATACGGTGCAATCCAGAAAATTATGCACACCTCGCTATGGAGAAATAATCCCGCATTAGCCTCTGAATCGTATCAATCGAAAAGTTCATCAACACCAATACAAGAGTAGATTCCCGAATGACCCATGCTTATCTGCGTGGTGCCATCGGTAACAACGAATCATCTCTTGTATTGATGCTGAAATTGATTCTGAAATTGATTCTGAAACCAATACTAACCACAGACATCGTTTTACGCAAGCTTTATTTTCCGGTGCCGACACCTCCGCCTTTACGACCAGCAAAAAGCCATGCCTCGCCCATTTTCAGGCAAAAAAAAGCCGTGCGGGCAAAGCCCGGCACGGCTTTTCGACACCATTTAAAAATTACTGTGGCGCAGCTTCAGTCGCCTCTTCAGACGCTGCAGCCTTCATCGACAGCTTCAGGCGGCCGCGATCATCGGTTTCCAATACCTTGACGCGCACTTGCTGACCTTCTTTCAAGAAGTCGGCAACGGCATTCACGCGCTCATTGGCGATCTGGCTGATGTGCAGCAAACCATCCTTGCCTGGCATGACTTGTACGATCGCACCGAAGTCGAGCAACTTCAAGACCGTGCCCTCGTAAATCTTGCCAACCTCGACCGAGGCCGTCAATTCTTCGATGCGGCGCTTGGCTTCCTGGCCGGCGGCAGCATCGACCGACGCGATGGTAACCACGCCTTCGTCGGAAATATCGATCTGGGTACCGGTTTCTTCGGTCAGCGCACGGATGACGGCGCCGCCCTTGCCGATCACATCGCGAATTTTTTCAGGATTGATCTTGATCGTGATCAGACGCGGAGCGAAGTCAGACAATTCCGTCTTAACTTGCGGCATCGCGGTTTGCATTTTTTCAAGGATATGCAGACGGCCTTCCTTGGCTTGCGCCAGCGCCACTTGCATGATTTCCTTGGTAATACCCATGATCTTGATATCCATTTGCAAGGCAGTAATCCCGGCGGCAGTGCCGGCAACCTTGAAATCCATATCGCCGAGGTGATCTTCATCGCCGAGAATATCGGAGAGGACGGCGAACTTGCCGCCTTCCTTGATCAAGCCCATGGCGATACCGGCGACGTGCGCCTTCATCGGCACACCGGCATCCATCAAGGCCAGACAACCGCCGCAGACCGACGCCATCGACGACGAGCCATTCGACTCGGTAATTTCAGAGACCAGACGCACCGAATAGCTGAAATCCTCCGAGTCGGGCAAGGCAGCCAGCAAGGCGCGCTTGGCCAGGCGGCCGTGACCGATTTCGCGGCGCTTAGGCGTGCCGACGCGACCGGTTTCGCCCGTTGCAAACGGTGGCATGTTGTAGTGCAGCATGAAGCTATCGGTAAACTCACCCATCAGCGCATCGATTTTTTGACTGTCGCGGGCGGTACCGAGCGTGGCCACGACCAGCGCTTGCGTTTCGCCGCGGGTAAACAATGCCGAACCGTGAGTGCGCGGCAAGACACTGGTGCGGATCGCGATCGGCCGCACGGTCTTGGTGTCGCGGCCATCGATGCGCGGCTCGCCGTCGAGAATTTGCGAACGGACGATCTTGGCTTCGATGTCGAACAAAATATTGTTGACGTCGGCCGCGTCAGGCGCCGGCAGGCCGGCAGCTTGCGCTTCCTGCGCCAGATCAGCCATCACTTCGGAGGTGGCGGCCTTCAGTTTGGCGGTCCGCGCCTGCTTGTCCTTGGTTTGATACGCATCGCGGATCTTGGCATCGGCAAAATGCACGACACGCGCGATCAGTGCGTCATTCTTTGGTGCTGGCGCCCATTCGACTTCGGGCTTGCCGCCGTCGCGCACCAATTCATGGATCGCATCGATAACGGCCTTCATTTGCTCGTGGCCGAACATGACGGCGCCGAGCATGACCGCTTCCGACAGTTGCTGCGCTTCCGATTCGACCATCAGGACCGCTGTCTCCGTACCGGCCACAACCAGGTCCATTTGCGAGGTCTTCAACTGGGTCGGGCTTGGATTCAAGATGTATTGGCCGTCGAGATAGCCGACGCGCGCGGCACCGACGGGGCCGTTGAACGGCACACCGGAAACGCACAAAGCGGCCGAGGCACCAATCATGGCCGCAATATCAGGGTCGATTTCAGGGTTGACCGACAACACGTGAATGATTACTTGCACTTCATTCAAATAACCTTCTGGAAACAGAGGGCGGATCGGACGGTCGATCAAACGCGAAGTCAATGTTTCCTTTTCCGAAGGACGACCTTCGCGCTTGAAAAAGCCGCCTGGAATTTTACCGGCAGCATACGTCTTTTCAATATAGTCCACTGTCAGAGGGAAGAAATCCTGACCTGGCTTGGCATCCTTACGGGCAACCACGGTAGCCAAAACAACGGTGTCATCGATCGACACCATGACGGCGCCCGAGGCTTGACGGCCGATTTCGCCGGTTTCAAGCGTCACCTGGTGAGCGCCGTACTGGAAGGTCTTGCTAACTTTATTAAACATTGGGGGTACCCTTTCTATTTTGCCAACAGATTTTCAGGCGCTGTCGTTCACCTCACCACAGGCAGCCCATCGCAACGGATGTATTACCTTTTATCGATTACTTTTTACAACAAATTCTATAGTGCAGCTTATGCCCAAGCGAATGACAAAATGCCCACGTCAGCGAACTGGCGTGGGCATCATCACAATAATGAAACCGGGCGTCGCAAAAATTACTTACGCAGGCCGAGCTTGGCAATCAGGTCACGGTAACGCACTGCATCTTTACCCTTGAGGTAAGACAGCAGGCTTTTACGACGGTTAACCATCATGATCAAACCACGACGCGAGTGATGATCTTTCGCGTGAGCTTTAAAGTGACCGTTCAAGTCATTGATGCGTGCAGTAAGCAACGCAACTTGGACTTCCGGGGAGCCGGTGTCGTTCTGACCACGGGCATTGTCCGCAATAATGGCGGCTTTGCTGGATTTTTCTACTGTCATGATAAACCTTTCACATGCGGTGGCCGGAGTACGAACCCCAAACACCGTGCTAACAATTAATAACTGATCAAATGACCAGTCCGGCAGTATAGCCGATCTGCCTGACGCGCACAAATATTTTAGTGCGCGATTTTAGCGCCGGCTTCCCGTGTCCGGCACGGCAGCCGGTTTCGGCGCCCATACATGGCTATTTCCACATGGGAAATATGCCGGTACGGCTTGGTGCCCCCTCGTTAGCGCCCCTCGTTAGTGCCCTTCCTCCCGGTGCTCGGCCTTGGTCTGGATCAGGTTGACCGGCGTGCCTTTGTACAAACGCCAGAAATAGACGATGTAACCGGACAGGCCATAGACGGTAAATACGGCAAACAAGGTCTTCGACGGGTCAAACGAGACCGTGACATATATCAAGACAATCAAGAAAACGGCAATAAAAGGCACGGGCTTGCGGAAATTGATCTCTTTAAAGCTATAAAACGGCACATTGCTGACCATGGTCAGGCCCGCATACAGGGTAATGGCCCAGGCAATCCATTGCAAATCGCCGCCCTGAAAATGCAAATCATCCATCACCCAGATGAAACCGGCCACCATGGCCGCCGCGGCAGGGCTGGGCAAACCCTGGAAAAAGCGCTTGTCGACCACTTCGATATTGGTATTGAAACGCGCCAGGCGCAAGGCGCCGCCGGCGCAATAGACAAAAGCCGCCAGCCAGCCCATCTTGCCGAGGCCATGCAGGGCCCACTCGTAGACTACCAGCGCCGGGGCGGCGCCGAAGGACACCATGTCGGACAAACTATCGTACTGGGCTCCGAATTCGCTTTGGGTATGGGTCAGGCGCGCCACCCGGCCATCGAGTCCATCGAGCACCATTGCAATAAAGATGGCAATCGCCGCCAGATCGAATTTGAGGTTCATCGCCATCACGATTGCATAAAACCCGCAAAAAAGGGCAGCGGTCGTGAAAGCATTCGGCAATAAATAAATGCCGCGCCGGCGCAGGCTGGGACGCGCTGGCGGCGCATCGGCTGGCGGCACCTGACGGCCCCGCGCATGCCCTGCCCTGATTTTCAAACCCTTGAATTTCAATTTCGATTGCGACGTCGCGCCGCCTTTTGCTTTACGGCGATGAAAGATTGCCATGACCATCCTATTATTCTGTCTTGCCTTGCAAAAAACCGGCGACCGGCTTGCCCATCAGGCAATATGCAAGAAACAAGTTCCCCATTTTAGACGAGCGCCGCGCAAATGTAACCCCCGATGCGATATTTGCAGCAATGAGTGCCCAGCGCCCGCCTTGCCACTTCTATTTGAAACGGACTTTTCCGACCAGCTGCATTTGCAGCGTCGTCTCACCGGGCTCGAAACTGTTTTCCTCGACTTCGGCGCTTTTCATCTCGCGCGCCATGGCCATCGAGGCCACCCTGACGACCGGAGCATTGTAAGTGCCGTCAAAGTCGATGCTTTCGAGATGCGCGTCGGCAGGATGGCGCCCCATGGCGCGCGCGATCGCGGCAATGCGCTCGGTCAGGTTTTGATAAGTCGCCGCGATGCGCTGCTCATCGAGCTTGCGGACGGCGGCCTCGGTCAGCGAAAATTGCACACCAGTCAGCGCCAGCACTTTTTGCGCCGCCGCCGCCATCGCGGCCAGATCGCGCACGTTGACAGTCGTCACTTCCAGCGTCTGGCCGACACGCCAGGCCGTCGCCACCCGCGGCTTGGACGGCATGCCGGCCGGCAGCACGCGCTCCTCGGGGTAGACCGGATACGTATGATAGCCGCGCGTGCGCAGCACCGCTTGCGGATCGGCGCGGCGAATCAAGGCGATCCCCTCTTTCATCTTGCGGTTGACCAGCGAGGCCGCCGCCGATTTATCCTTGTCTTGTTCTTCCACCGAAAAAAACACGGTGGCCTGATCGTTGACTTGCTTGACGCTGCCAAAAGCCGGAACCGTCACCAGCGTGCCGGCAGGACTGATCAGCGGCGCCGCCGCTTCGGCGAACACAAGGGGACTGGCGCCAAGTGCGCAAAGCAGGATGGCGCATAAAACAGGTGAACGTGGCATCGGTATCTCCTCCAAATGGATGATGGCAATCAGTGCCGCCGGCAGAGAGCGGCGGCGCGCCGGGCAAAGGTACTACAGCGGAATCCAGCGTCCGACCGCCGCACTCAGTTCCTGCGCCGTAAACGGCTTGGTCAGATAATCGTCCATGCCGACCGCCAGACAGCGTTCGCGTTCGCCATCGATGGCGCTGGCGGTCAACGCAATAATGGGCACCCGGACCGCACCGCTGTTCGCCTCATTGGCACGCAACAGCCGGCTGGCATCGTAGCCATCCATAATTGGCATCATGCAGTCCATCAATACCAAATCGTAGTGCTGCTGGCTGGCGGCCTCGACTGCCAACTGGCCGTTTTCCACCACATCGACAATACAGCCTTTTTTGCCGAGCAGGATGCGCACCAGTTGGCCATTCATTTCCGTGTCTTCGGCAACCAGGATGCGCCAGGCGCGCGCGGGCGGCAGCAGCAAGGGCAACTGCGCGGGCACGGCGGCGCTATCGACGGCCGCCGGCGCCTCGGCTGTCAGGCAAGGAATCTCGATGGTAAAACTGGAGCCGAGGCCCAGCGTGCTGCTACAGCTGATTTTTCCATGCATTAAATCCACCAGCCGCTTGCAAATCGCCAGGCCAAGCCCGGTTCCGCCATATTTGCGGCTGATCGAATTATCGGCCTGGCGGAACGGCTCGAACAAATTGCCCTGATCGGCAGGACTGATGCCGATGCCACTGTCGCTGACGGTATAGCTGAGAAGTATGGCCCTGGGATCGGCGATTTCGCTGCGGACGCTGACGCTGACGACGATCTGGCCGCGGGAGCTGAACTTGATGGCATTATTCAGCAGATTGCCAAGCACCTGGCGGATTTTTGCCTGGTCGGCGCTGACCCACGGCGGCATCGCCGCCATATCGTTCAATTCAATCGGCAAGGATTTTTTTTGCGCCGTGACCTGATGCAAATCGATGACGTCGCGCGCCAGCTGCAATGGATTGAAGGACGTCGTTTCAACTTCCATATGGCCTGCTTCGACCTTGGAAAAATCGAGGATTTCATTAATGATATGCATCAAGTCCATCGCGCCCGTATGCACATTGCTCGCATAAACCTTTTGCACCGGATCGAGTCCGGCTTCCAGCATCAATTCGGACATGCCGATAATGCCATTCATCGGCGTGCGTATTTCATGACTCATCATCGCCAGAAAGCGCGATTTCGCCTCATTGGCCAAATCGGCCTGCGCCTTGAGCGCCAGGGC
This sequence comes from Oxalobacteraceae bacterium, assembly GCA_021768485.1. Classification (GTDB taxonomy): domain Bacteria; phylum Pseudomonadota; class Gammaproteobacteria; order Burkholderiales; family Burkholderiaceae_D; genus JAIZVZ01. The sequence goes on from JAIZVZ010000007.1 coordinate 14,032, forward strand.
TGTCTCGGCATCCTGTTCGCGCCGCTTCAAAATGACGGCGATCAGCATGAAGGCGCCGATCAGGGCAAATACACTGCCGATGGCAATCGCCGCCAGCAATTTGGTGGTGCGACGCCAGCCGGCCAGCAAAAAGTCTTCGGTGACCGTGACATTGACGACCATCGGATAGCCCTTGACCAACTGCACCGCGCCCATCCGGTAGACATCCCTGCCGCCGTCGGCCTGGCGCGGCCCGCCGAACAGCATGACGCCGTGATCTTTGCCTTGCGCCAGTATTTTTTGCGTGACGCCGGTCAGGTTGCGGCTACCGATCAGTTGTTCGGCGGTCGGCCAACGCGCCAGCAGCGTATTGTCATTGCGATACAGCGAAATCGAGGCATTCTCGCCAAGATTGACGCGCCTGAAAAATTCGGAAAAAAAGTCACATGAAATACCAACCAGAACAATGCCAAGAAAATGGCCGTTGGCGCTGTTGAGGCGGCGGCTCAGATAAAAAGTCCATTTGCCGTCGCCCTTGTTGCGCACAGGCTGACTGATGAAGATGGCCGGATCGACGCTGCGGCGGTGGTGCTGGAAATAGTCGCGGTCAGCCAGATTGATCGATGGCGCTGGATAGGCGCGCGTAAACGTCACCACATCGCCATTGGCGGCGACAATCGTGGCCACCCCGACCTGCGGCAAGCCGCTGATCTTGTCGCGCATCATTTGATAGGTCGGCTGTTGGCGCAGAGCCTTCACCATGCTGTCGCGATCATTGACGGCGGCGTTGTGCACATCGTCGGCAATACTGTCGAGCACCAAAAAAGCCGAAGCCATTGTTTGCGACGTATTTTCCGCCAGGACCAGCGACAGATTGGCCAGCTGCGTGCGCCAGTCCTCAATCGCCCTGTCGTACAGAATCGAACTGAATACAATGGTGGTTACCGCCAGCACGACGATGGTCACGCTGCCGATCAAGGCCGTGGCCTGCCTGGCGCTCAGGCCGGCCCACGCCATCAAATCCCAGCGGCGCGGCGCGGCGTCCGATACCGGCGCCGGCGCTGGACGAAGGACCGCGCTGTTCGCAGGGGCGGCGGCGGTATCCATCACCGATTCCGCTTACGCAGTAGTGCCCGCAGGCAAGAAATTATTTTGACTTTCAAAAATACTTTGCAGCACTTCCTGCATGACCGATTCCATCAATTGCGGCAAGCCGGCGCGCTCGGCCGGCGCACCATTGGCGGTGCCGGCCAGCGCCGCGCTTTCAATTGCCTGCAAGGCGGCGGTAAGCCTGGTCGCGCCGATCAGGGAAGTCGAACCTCGCAAAGCATGGCAGGCTTGAGCAATTTCCTTGTCGTCGCCGGCAACCATGGCGTGCTGCAAGCGCTCGAACATGGGAGGCGTAATCTTTAGAAATGTCTGCGACAACATGCGAAATGTATCGAGATCGTCGCCAGCGGCATTCAGCAACACCTGTGGAGCAATATATTGATATTGCGGAAAAGACATACCTACCCTCTCGGTATTAGAAATACCTGTTTTCATTCGTTTATATGGATTGCGCTTGCAATCAGGCCACAAATCGCCGCTGCCGTTCTTTTTGAGCGCAGCAAGCACGCAAATACCCGCGCAACTCATCATAATTCATGGGCTTGGCGAAAAAAATCACGCCTGGCGGCAAACCACCGCGCGCCTCGAGTTCAGGCAAGCTCACACTCGACAAAATAGCGATATTCATATCAGCCAGATCCGGATAGGCCTGGATCGTACTGATCACTTCATAACCGTCAATCCCATCCATGACAATATCTGCCAATAATATATCTGGTTGATGGCTGGCAATCTCAATCAAAGCTTGATAACCATTTTCGCAAAATGTCACATTGGCTGGCAAGTCCCAGGACGCAATTTGCTTGGCATAAATCTGCCGCTGCATTTCATTGTCCTCAATAATCAAGATCGCCACTTTCTTGTCCGCAGCAGGAATTGCCACTTCACTGGACGAGACCGTCGCTGGCGAGGCCTTGTAAGCATGAACCGCAGCCAGGGGGATGCGGCGATGACCACCTTTGGTCTTCCATGCTTCGATAATGCCGGCTTCCACCAACTGTTGCACAGATGTGACAGAAATGCCTAATATCTCAGCGGCTCGCTGGGTCGTACATACGTCAGGAGAAGGCATGGCTTGTCTCTTTTGGTTCGAATGATTCATTTTAACAAATTTACCGATTTTATCAAATATTCGTTATAATTAAATAGCTGAAATGGCTATTTACAAGTAATGCACCACATTAATGTTGCATCCGACATGACAAAGCGCATTATGACGATAATTTGCCATGAAAGGTGTATCTCAAAAAAATACTAAAAGTTACTGCACCAGCAATTATCACTGCAATCAGCGCCAAATGGAGAAGGTGGACACTGTATGAATATCGCTAAGATCAAGGTTGGCACCCGTCTGACGACCGGCTTCACATTTTTGTTGCTCCTGCTTATTTTGATCGCTGGAATCGGCTCTTGGCGTCTGCAACAGGCGCGCACAGCCATTGCATCGATGGTGACAGAAGTCATGCAAAAAGAACGCATGTTCGCCGAATGGGCCGCTTATACGAATCTGAACGGTGCCCGCGCCATTGCTGTGGCGGAATCAAATGATCCTGCGCGGCAAAAACAAGTCCAAGCCAAGATCAAGGAAACCACAGATAAAATCAGCGCTATTCAAAAATCGCTGGAAGCATTTAAAAAGGATTCGGCGGAAACCACCCTGTTCAGCCAAGTCGGTGAAAAACGCAAGACCTATATTGCGGCGCGTGATGCTGTTTTCAAGGAAAAACTTAGCAATGAAGGCAATGCGCGCGCGATGATTGCCTCCACCCTGGAACCGGCACTCGAAGCCTATGTCGCCAGCATCAAAAAACTCGGTGCCTACCAGAACGACTTGCTTGCAAGCACATCAGAAAGCGTCATGTCGCAAGCCCGTATTTCCGAATGGCTATTAATTGCCATGGGCGCCTGCGGGGCCCTGTTTGCCATCATTGTCGCCACAGTCATCACCCGCAGCATCATGAGGCAATTGGGCGGGGAACCGTCTGAAGCCGTCGATATCGCCAACCGGATTGCCGCCGGCGACCTGACCATGACGATCGATACGCAAGCCGGCGACCGCGCCAGCATGTTGTATGCCATCAAATTAATGCGCGACAGCATTGCCGCAATTGTTGGCGAAGTACGCCTGGGCGCCGATTCGATTGCCACCGCCTCCAGTGAAATTGCGGCCGGCAACCTCGATTTGTCATCGCGCACCGAACAGCAGGCCGGTTCGCTCGAAGAAACCGCTTCCACCATGGAAGAGTTGAACAGCACCGTCAAAACCAATGCAGACAATGCACGTCAAGCCAATCAGTTGGCCGGTTCGGCCTCCGAAATTGCCGTCAAAGGCGGCGCCATCGTCTCGCAAGTCGTCGGCACGATGAGCAATATAAATCAATCGTCGAAAAAAATCGTCGATATTATCGCGGTAATCGAGGGCATCGCCTTTCAAACCAATATCCTGGCCTTGAATGCTGCGGTGGAAGCGGCGCGGGCAGGCGAACACGGGCGCGGCTTCGCGGTCGTGGCCACCGAAGTGCGCGGCCTGGCGCAGCGCAGCGCCGGCGCCGCCAAGGAAATTACGGCGCTGATCGCCGACTCGGTCGACAAGGTATCGGCCGGCACCAAGCTGGTCGACCAGGCCGGCATGACGATGACCGAAATCGTCGAAAGCGTGCGGCGGGTCACCGACATCATGGAAGAAATGACGGAGTCGAGCCGGGAACAGGCAACAGGCATCGGCCAGGTCAATGAGGCAATCGCGCAAATGGACCAGGTTACACAACAAAATGCGGCCTTGGTCGAACAGGCCGCGGCCGCCTCGGAATCGCTGCAAGACCGCGCCGCAGGCCTGGCCAGGGCTGTCAGCGTATTCAAGCTCGCCGCCGGCGAAGCGAATGCGCACGGCACGGGCCGCGGCGACGCCGGCAATTCGCGCCAGCAAGGCAAACCGCTGGCCCTGAGCGGAAAAGGCATCGGCCTGGCGTTTTAAACGGCGACGACAGGCCCGGCACGGACAAAAAAAGCTGTGCCTGCAGGCACTTGCCGTGATGATGCCAACCCTTAGGCTGGAATCAGTTCTTCGATTGATCGACCAATTTATTTTTGGCGATCCAAGGCACGCGACGACGAAAAAAAAGCTGTGCCTTCGCACAGCTTTTCGTCCAAGCGCGGCGAGCGCCTGCAGGCGCTTGCCGTGATGATGCCAACCCTTAGGCTGGAATCAGTTCTTCGATTGATCGACGAGCTTGTTCTTGGCGATCCAAGGCATCATCCCCCGCAACTTCGCCCCCACCTCTTCAATCTGATGTTCGGCAGTCAGGCGACGGCGTGAAATCAGGGTCGGTGCGCCGGCCTTGTTTTCAAGAATGAAACTCTTCGCATATTCACCGGTCTGGATATCTTTCAGGCATTGACGCATCGCGTTCTTGGTGTCTTCGGTGACCACTTTCGGGCCCGTGACATATTCGCCGTATTCGGCATTGTTGGAGATCGAGTAATTCATGTTGGCGATGCCGCCTTCATAAATCAGGTCGACGATCAGCTTCAATTCGTGCAGACACTCGAAGTACGCCATTTCCGGCGCATACCCCCCCTCGACCAGCGTTTCGAAACCGGCCTTGATCAACTCGACCGCGCCGCCGCACAAGACGGCCTGTTCGCCGAACAAATCGGTTTCGGTCTCTTCGCGGAAGCTCGTTTCGATGATGCCGGCGCGTCCGCCGCCATTGGCCATTGCGTACGACAAGGCGATATTGCGCGCATTGCCCGATTTGTCCTGATAGACGGCGATCAGATGCGGCACGCCGCCGCCCTGGCTATAAGTACTGCGCACGGTGTGGCCCGGCGCTTTCGGCGCGATCATGATGACATCAAGGTCGGCGCGCGGCACAACCTGGCCGTAGTGGACGTTAAAGCCGTGCGCAAATGCCAGCACCGCGCCCTGCTTGGCGAACGGCGCGATGTTTTCTGCGTAGACTTGCGCGATATTTTCATCTGGCAGCAAGACCATGATGACATCGGCAGCCTTGACCGCCTCATTGACTTCGGCCACGTTCAGGCCGGCATTCTTGACCTTGTTCCATGAAGCGCCATCCTTGCGCAGGCCGACCGTGACCTTGCAGCCGGAATCATTGAGGTTTTGTGCATGAGCGTGCCCTTGCGAGCCGTAGCCGATGATGGCCACGTTTTTGCCTTTGATCAGGGAGAGGTCGCAATCTTTATCGTAAAAAACTTTCATTTTATATTCCTGATTTCAAATTATATTAAGTAGAGATAAGGGCCGGCACGGCCATTACACTTTGAGGATGCGTTCGCCGCGGCCAATGCCCGAACCGCCGGTACGCACGGTTTCGAGAATGGCGGCATGGTCGATCGAATCGATAAACGCATCGAGCTTGGGCTTGTTGCCTGTCAGTTCAATCGTATAAGTTTTTTCGGTGACGTCGATGATGCGGCCGCGGAAAATATCGGCAGTGCGCTTCATTTCTTCACGCTCCTTGCCGATGGCTCTTACCTTGATCAACATCAGCTCGCGTTCGATATGCGCGCCTTCGGTCAGATCGACCACCTTGACCACTTCGATCAGGCGGTTCAGGTGCTTGGTGATCTGCTCGATGATGTCATCGGAACCGGAAGTGACGATGGTCATCCGCGACAAGGTCGCGTCTTCGGTCGGCGCCACGGTCAGCGTTTCGATATTGTAGCCACGGGCCGAAAACAGGCCGACGACACGCGACAGGGCACCCGCTTCATTTTCCAGCAAAATAGAAATGATATGTCGCATTACAGATCCTCCGCACCCAAAAGCATTTCAGTCAACCCTTTGCCTGCCTTCACCATAGGCCAGACATTTTCGGATTGGTCGGTAATGAAATTCATGAACACCAGCTTGTCTTTCATGCCGAAGGCGTCTTTCAAGGCGCCATCGACATCGGCCGGGTTTTCGATTTTCATGCCGACATGGCCATAGGCTTCGGCCAGGCGCGAGAAATCGGGCAAGGAATCCATATACGATTCGGCATAACGGCCGCCGTAATCGATTTCCTGCCACTGCCGTACCATGCCGAGGAAGCGGTTGTTGAGCAAAATGATTTTCGGCGTCAGATTGTATTGCTTGCAGGTTGCCAGCTCCTGGATGCACATCTGGATCGAGCCTTCGCCGGTAATGCAGGCCACCGTGGCGCCCGGGTTGGCCATCTGCACCCCCATCGCATACGGCAAGCCGACCCCCATGGTGCCGAGGCCGCCGGAATTGAGCCAGCGCCGCGGTTTGTCGAAGCGATAATATTGGGCCGCCCACATCTGATGCTGGCCGACGTCGGACGTGATGAAGGCATCGCCCTTGGTCAGCTCCCATACTTTTTCAACCACCGATTGCGGCTTGATGACCAGACTCGAGCTTGGGTATTTCAGGCATTCGCGTTCGCGCCAGGTGTTGACCTGACGCCACCAGTCGGCCAGCGGCCTGGCGTTGACCTTGGCCTCGGCTGCATCGAGCTGCGCCAGAAATTCGATCAGTACATCCTTGACGTTGCCGACAATCGGAATATCGACCTTGACCCGTTTGGAAATGGACGAGGGATCGATATCGACATGGATGATCTTGCGCGGATGCGCCGAAAAATGGCGCGGGTTGCCAATGACGCGGTCGTCGAAGCGGGCGCCGATGGCGATCAGGACGTCGCAGTGCTGCATCGCCATATTTGCTTCATATGTGCCATGCATGCCGGGCATGCCGACATAATGCTCGCTCGAAGCGCGATAGCCGCCCAGGCCCATCAGCGTGGTGGTGCACGGAAAGCCGAGCTTGTCGACGAAACGGTTCAATTCCGGCGCGGCATTGGCCAGGATCACACCGCCGCCGGCATAAATCATCGGCCGTTCGGCTTGCAGCAGCAATTGCACGGCCTTGCGGATTTGTCCCGAATGGCCTTTGTCGACCGGCTTGTAGGAACGCATCTCGATTTCCTTCGGATAATCATAGACGCATTTGTGCATGCTGATATCTTTGGGAATATCGACCAGCACCGGCCCGGGACGACCGGTCTTGGCAATGTAAAACGCCTTCTTGATCGTCAAGGCCAGGTCGCGCACATCCTTGACCAGGAAATTGTGCTTGACGCAAGGGCGCGTGATGCCGACCGTATCGCATTCCTGGAAGGCATCCTGGCCGATCACATTGCTCGACACCTGGCCTGAAATGACCACCATCGGAATCGAATCCATATAGGCGGTCGAGAGGCCGGTAACGGCATTGGTGACGCCGGGGCCGGAAGTGACCAGCGCCACGCCAATCTTGTGCGAGCTGCGCGAATAGGCGTCGGCCGCATGCACGGCGGCTTGCTCATGGCGTACCAATATATGCTGGAATTTGTCTTGCTTGAAGATGGCGTCATAGACATACAGCAACGCCCCACCTGGATAGCCGAAGACATGCTCAACGCCTTCTTCAGCCAGGGCGCGGACGAGGATTTCCGCACCATTGATTTGATTCTTTGCTTCTTGATTCATACAACATTCCTTTCAAAGCCCATGGGGTGATTGATCGGATGCTCTTTCCTGGCGATCTCGGCTGATCCAATAGGGCGCTCGCTGCGCCCTGTTACGCGCAAGCCAGACTTTCTATGGGATGGGGTCGATGTCTCGCGCTTATGGCGCGGGTCAGAGCAAACTGCTTAAATGATAAAGCGCGTCTTATTACGTTGTTGCATGATAGGCAACTTGCAGTAAGACCATATGGACCGCAAGGTGATGCGTCCACTTACACGGTAATGCGTTGCACCAATTAATGTCAAGTCAAATTCGTCAGAAGCGAAGAAAATTGACCTAATTCATGTAAACCCGTGCAGAAGCCTGTGCTTTTTGCTAGCATGCGCTAGTTTGTATCATTTTGTAAAATCCGGCAATGTCCACCGCTACCTTAGGCACCATAGACGCTGTATCGAATGGCAACTGACAAAGAACTTTCAGATTTTCTCGAGACCGCCGAGCGCCGCGCCTTTAAACAAGCTGTGTACGCCGTACGCAAGGACGAATCCGCACTCGACATTGTCCAGGATGCGATGGTCAAGCTTGCCGAAAAATATGGCGACAAGCCGGCAGCCGAATTGCCGATGCTGTTCCAACGAATTTTGCAAAATACAATACTCGACTATTTTCGCCGAGAAAAGGTTCGAAATACCTGGGTCAGTCTGTTTTCCGGCATGCACCAGCAGGACGAGGAAGAAGACTTTGATCCATTAGACACTCTGGAAGCGGAAGACGGCAGCGAAGCGTCGGAATCGAGCTATGATAAAGTGGAACGCATGCAAGTGCTGTCCTTGATCGATGAAGAAGTAAAAAAATTACCCGCTCGTCAACGAGAAGCCTTCCTTATGCGTTACTGGGAAGATATGGATGTGGCTGAAACGGCCGCGGCAATGGGATGCTCGGAAGGCAGTGTGAAAACACATTGCTCTCGTGCAACACAGGCCCTTGCCCAATCGCTAAAAGCCAAAGGGATAACGCTATGACGATCAATGAACTCAATTATGCTTACAAGGTGCGGCAGGCGCTGACCGAAAACCTCGACAATATACCGGCGTCGACGACCGACCGCCTGGCTCTGGCACGCAAGCAGGCAATCGCACGCAAAAAGAAACACGCGCCGCTGCGCGTACGCGCCCATGGCCGCGCCTTGGCCGGTGCCGGTGTTGCCGGCTCTTATTTCAAGCTGCCATTCCCCTGGCTCGGCCGGATGGGCGTAGTATTGCCCTTGCTGCTTGTCGCCGCCGGTCTGGTCGGCATTTATCAATTCGAACAGCAACAGCGGGTTCGCGAAATGGCCGAAATCGATGCCATGGTATTGTCCGACGAATTGCCATTGAATGCTTACCTCGATCACGGCTTTAATGCCTATCTGGCTAAACGCGGGCAATAAGTGAGCCGCAGCGAGGTGTCTGCGTCCATCAAGCACTACGCCCTGATCGGCGCGGCATGCATTGTCGCACTCGCAGCGTTCGCCATCTATTTCTACTCCACCCATACCGCCGACAATGCCGCGGCATTGACCTCCCAGGCGAACGCGCTGACGGCGGCCTCTTCCGGCAAGAGCGCCAGCCTGGCGGCCAGCAGCAGCAACGGCAAGCGGGTCTACGAAAAGCCATTGTGGAGCGACCTGACGCAACTGCAGCAGCGCGCGCTCGGCCCTCTTGTACAAGAATGGAATTCGCTCGACGGCGCGCATAAAGCCAAATGGCTGCAACTGAGCGAAAAATTCGCCATGATGACTCCCGCCCAGCAAGAGCGCTTCCACGAGCGCATGCGCGACTGGGTGACTTTGACACCGGAACAACGGCGCCAGGTCCGCGAAAATTTCTGGCGCGCCAAAGCCCTGGCGCCAGATCAGAAATCGGCGCAATGGGAGCAATATCAGCAGTTGCCGGAAGACCAAAAAAAGAAACTGGCCGCCGATAACGCATCCAAGAAACAGGTGGCAACCTTGCCCAGCGCCTTGCCCAGCAGTGCCGCCAAAAGCAAATCGGCGCCCGTCATCGTCAAGCCGAAAACAGGCATGGCGGCGACCAAACCGCATATCATCCCGCTAAGCCCGCTGCCGGCAGCGACCGGCCTGGTACCGGTCGTGGTGCCGTCGATGGCGCCGGCGGCGAACAGTGCGCCGGCGCCGGCCGCCAATGCCACGCCAGCGCCGGCACCTGCGGCCGGCAGTGCGCCGCCGGCCGCGCCGACCGTCAAGTAAGGCGGCCGCTGCGGCAAGCCCGGCTGCATCCCACATCGCCGGCATTGATGAACACGCAAGACCCAAGCCGGTGGCTGCGGCCACCTCGACCGATTTAGCCGCGATACAATGCCATCATGCCCACCACTGCGCCTCTTTCCGCCCTGCCGCCAGCCCCGCTGAGCCGTCGCCTGCTCTGCATGCTTTACGAAGCGCTGCTGCTGCTGGCGGTGGCATTTGCGGCCGACTGGCTGTTCGAGCTGTTGCTGGGCGGCCGCCCCGTCCTGCTGCTGCGCCTGCTGCGGCAAGTCTGGCTATTTACAGTCTTTGGCGCCTATTTCATCTGGTTTTGGCGGCATGGCGGCCAGACGCTGGCAATGAAAACCTGGCGCATCAGGCTCGTACGCCGCGACGGCGGTGTTCTTGGCCGGGGCCAGGCATTGACTCGCTATCTGCTGGCCTATCTGTGGTTTTTGCCGGCCTGTTTCGGCATCTATTGGTTCGGCCTGAAAGGTTGGCCCAGCATCGCGGCGCTGGCCGCCGGCATCTTGCTATGGGCGGCACTTGCCTATCTTGATAAAAACCGCCAATTCCTGCACGACCGCTGGGCCGGCACCCAATTGCTGCTGCTGCCGCCCAAAAGCCGTAAACAGCAGACCGGGGCCGCGCCGCCGCAATAGTCACATGCCTGCCTTGGCCCGCGCCCTCCCGCAGCCTTAAAAGCGCTCGTAGCCGAGCAAAAAGCGCCACTGCCCCGGCGCCAGGCCGGCCAAGGGCAAGCGGCCGAGACGGATCCTTTTCATCGAGCGCACCTGCAAACCGGACTGCCCGCACATATGCGCGATCTGCCCGTTTTGCGGGCCTTTGACCGCAAAGCGCAAGCGGCCTTCGTTTTGCCAGCTGACCTTGGCCGCCGGCTGCGGCTTGCCGTCAAAGGTCTGCGCGGCATTCAGGCGCTCCATCCCGCCCGGCAGCAGCGTCCCGTCGACGTCGACGATGATCTCTTGCTCAACGCCGCCGCCATCGGTCAGCAGTTTGCGCGCCACATGCCAATCCTGCGTCAATACCAGCAAACCGCTGAGCCCGCTTTCGAGCGGCGTACACAAAGTCAGGCCCCGCAGGTGCCGCTTGAGCAAGGCAATGCCGGAACGATCGCCGGGCGCGCGCGCCGCCTCCGTGATCAAGGGCTGCAAAGACAGCAATTCCCCATCGGCAGAGGCTGCGGCCGGCATGTTTGCCAGCAGGCCGGGCTCCAGGTGCAGCATGATGGTCAGCGCCGCCGATTCCAGCAAACTGGCGCCAGGCAAGCGTTCGACCTGCTGCCCGGGCAAGACCCGCGCACCGGCTTCGTCGACCATCTGGCCGTCGACCCGGATCCAGCCGCCTTCGATATACAGCGTGGCCTCGCGGCGTGAGCATTGAAATTGTTCTGCGACCCGTTTGGCCAGGCGGTGCGACTCTGTCATGAGGTGGCTGGGGCCCGAGACCCCGAATAAATATGGGAAGCCATTGTAACCGCAAGCGCGGCGACCTTCGATAAATGGCAGGACAAAGCCGCAAATGCGTTATAATCGGCATGTTGCGCCGCACCATTTTCACTGCTTTGTTGACAATGCTCTTACCCACCGAGGAGAAGCCATGTTCACTACTTCCAGTTCAGAACAATTTTCAAATGCCGCCAAAGGATTTCTCGAAGCACAATTCGGCATTTTCTCAGACCTTGGCAGCAAGACCCTGGCCAGCGCCGAACAATTGATTGCACTCAATCTTGCCGCCGCCCGTGCCTGTACCGAAGAATCGCTCGCACAGTTGCAGCAACTGAGCGCAGTCCGCAACGGCCAGAGCCTGCTGGCCCAGACCAGCAGTCAAGCCGGCGCCGGCGCCGAAAAAGCTGTCTCTTACGGCCGCCATGTCGCTGGCATTGCGTCGGATTTGCAAGCCCATTATCTGGAAGCGGCGCAGGAGCAATTCAAGGCAAGCCAGGCCAGGATCACCGCCATGATAGAAGAAACGGCCAGGCATGCGCCGCTCGGCGGCGATCAGGTGGCATCGCTGCTCAAGACGGTGATCGCCAAAGGCAATGCCGGCGCCGAACAGCTGGTGCGCGCCTCCAAGGACGGCGCCAAGGCGCTCGAAGACCACGTGACAGCCGTCAGCAATCAATTGAGCGGCGCCACAAACAAGAGCCGCGCCGAATGAGGCGGCATGGCAAAGCGCGGCGCCGCCAGTGCAAACCGTAAGCAGGCAGGGGCCGCCACGCGGCCCGTTTTGATTTAGAATCGGGCCATGACAATCGCCACCCAAGAACTCGCGTCACAAGAACTCAAATACCTGGGCGCCTATGGCGAAGACACGCTGCGCCAGGTGCGCCAGCTGATGCGGGAAGATCGCCTGGGGAGCTTGCTGGCCGGGCGCTATGGCCAGGCACACGAAATCCGCAACGACAAGGCGCTGTACCAGTATGTGCAGGAATTGAAAAATGAATTCCTGCGCAATGCCGAACCGATTAACAAGGTCTTTTTCGACAACAAGATCCATGTGATTTCGCAGGCGCTCGGCATGCACACGGCTTTCTCCCGGGTTCAGGGCGGCAAGCTCAAGGCCAAGCATGAAATCAAGGTCGCCACACTATTCAAGAACGTGCCGCTCGAATTTCTCAAGATGATTGCAGTGCATGAACTGGCGCATATCAAGGAAAAGCAGCACGACAAGCCGTTCTACAAACTGTGCACCTATATGGAGCCGCATTACCATCAGTATGAATTCGACGTGCGGCTCTACCTGACGCACATCGAAGCCGGCGGCAACCGTTTATGGGATGGCCCCGATCAGGACTTGGCGGCGCCCCAGCGGCCGGCGACCGGCGGCCGGTAAGCGCGCAGCTGCGCCAGCAAGGCGTTGCCATCGCCGGCCGCCATCAGCATCGCGGCAAATTCCGGCTTGATGAAACCCTGTCCGACCGCATGCCCGATAAACGCCAGCAGACCGTCGTAAAAGCCGCCGACATTGACCAGCCCGACCGGTTTGCCATGGATGCCCAACTGCGACCAGGTCAGCATCTCAAACAATTCCTCGAGCGTACCGAGACCGCCCGGCAGCGCAATAAAGCCATCGGACAGCGAGGCCATCATGGCCTTGCGTTCGTGCATATCCTTGACCACGTGAAGCGCAGTCAGGCCGCGGTGGCCGACTTCCTTTTCCAGCAATGCCTGCGGGATGACGCCGGTGACCTGCCCGCCAAGACGCAGCACTTCATCGGCGATCACGCCCATCAGGCCGACATTGCCGCCGCCATACACGAGGGCGATATCGGCCTCGACCAGCGTCTTCGCCAATTGCCTGGCGGCGGCCGCGTACAGTGGCGAGCTGCCGCTGGCGGCACCGCAATACACACACAAAGCCTTGATCATCGTGCACTTCCATTCATTTCAAGATAATTTTTCAAGATATTCTTCACTGAGTTTTTCAAACAACAGCCGCGTATCGTTGCGCAGATACGGCCCGATCAGGGACAAGACCTGGTAACAGCCGCGCGCCAGCGCATCGGACATCGATTGTTGTTCGGTATATTTGCGCGGGTTGCGCACATATTCATAAGACAGCCAGTAACTGGCAACGACCACCATATTGGTCGCCATCGCATCGATCTGGGCATCGGACGCTTCGAGCGCCTGCTCGCGCCGCAAGTCCAGACACAGCTGCCGGGCAACCTTGATCTTGTGGCCGAGGATTAGCTTGAATTGCAGTTCGAGCTTGCGGTTGCGCGACAATAAATCGTTGAGGTCTCGATAAAAAAAACGGTAGCGCCAGATCAGTTCGAACATCAGATGCAGATACAGCCAGACATCTTCGATATTCGAGCGGCGGCCATCGGGAACGGCCAGCATCCGCTCGATCTCGCTCTCGAACTGGGAAAAGATCGAGTTGACGATATCATCCTTGTTACGGAAATGGTAATACAGATTGCCGGGCGAAATACTCAATTCATCGGCAATCACGGTGGTCGTGATATTCGGTTCGCCGAAATCGTTAAACAGGCGTAGCGACAGATCCAGTATTTTTTCGCGGGTACGGCGTGGTGCTTTCTGTAGCATGGCGACGGTCTCGTTTTTTCGCCAGCATACCATCAAAAGAGCTGCGCTTCCGCATGAGGCGCCGTATCGGCGCCAGGCATGCCGCACTGCCCACGCATGGTTTTGCAGGCGTTGCGGACAATATGAAAATGGGCCGCCGCAGTGCCGCGGCCCATGACGGGCAAGCTCACCGAAAAAGCCCGGCCGCCGGCCGTCGGTCCGCTATGCGGGCGCCCGCTTGGCCGATACCCGCCCCGCGCTCGTCCCTTTAGCTGTCGTCCCTTTAGCTGTCGTCCCTTTAGCTGTCGTCCCTTTAGCTGTCGTCCCTTTAGCGGATGTCCCTTTGGCGGATGTCCCTTTGGCAGTCGCCCGCGTGGCGGGCGCGGCCTTGGCCGTTGACGGCTTTGCCGGCGCCGCGCCAAGCGCCGCCGGCTTGCGCGCAATTTTGCCGGCCGGCTTGCTGAGCGGCCTGACTTTGGCGGCGGCCTTGAGCACAGTCCTGGCGGCAGGCTTGCCTGCCTGCCGCGCCGCTTCGGGCGACGACGCTTTGCGTTTGGATGCGGCGCCGGTCTTGCCGATGCCGGAACCGGACATGGCGGCCAGTGCCTTGTTCAATAATTCGATGCGCGCACTCAGCAGGTCGATTTCCTTTTGCCGCGGCACGCCGATACGCGTCAGCGCACGTCCGACCCGGTCTTCAAAAACCTGTTCGAGCTTGTCCCACGAGCCGGCCGCCTGCTTGCTGACGCCATCGCTCATTTTCAGGAAACTGTCGCCGATATCGGCCGCCTTCTCGCCGGCGATCTTGCGGGTCCGCTTTTGCAATTCGCCGCCCTCCTTGACCAGTTTGGCAAAAACCTTGCCGCCCTCTTCCTGGGCCTTGGCAAAGGCGCCGAGACCGGCTTGCCAGATTTGCTGCGCCGACGCGCGCACAGCCTCGGCCAACTGCTTGTCCTCGGCCCTGGTTTGCATTTTCACTTTTTTCACCATGCTTGGCTCCCGTTTTTCAAAGGTCCGACCGGCCGACCCGAATTTTCATTGTAAATAACAAAAATAGAGATCGGCCACTAATCGGCGCGGCAATCCGCCGCCCGCCCGGCCACTGAAATCGCTCTTATCGCTTGCGCGCCGAAGCCGCCATGATCTGCGCAATCACCTGCCGCTGCACCGATGCATCGAAGGCCAGCGCCACATGGCCGACGCCTTCGAAGGCGATATTTTCGGCGCCGGACAGGCAGGCCGAGGCGGCCGGCGATACGATATTGTCGTGCAAGGAATAAATCGAGGTCAGCAAAGACCTCACCGCCGGCGTCTCCGCGCTATCGAGCGCCTTGAGCCAGGCGCTGGGGCGCCAGGCGCCATTGACATAATGGCCGCGCATCTGGCGGCAATTCTGGCCCACGCCGCGATTGGCCAGGCCGGTGCCGTGGTGCGGCGTGCCGAGCGTGATGGCGCGGGCGACCGCGGCCGTGCCGGCCTGGCGCAGATAGGCCCGGATCGCTAGCCCGCCCATGCTATGGCCCAGCAAGATGACTGGCTGGCCGCCATGCGCGGCCGCCAGCGCCGCCACGGCGGCATCGATGGCCGGCACATAATCGTCGATCGCGGCCAACACCGGTTCCAGATCGATGGCGCGGTGATTGATGCGGGCCGCGCTCAGGGCGGCGCTCATCGCTTGCCAGTAGCCGCCATTGCAGCCATAGCCGTGAATTAGCAAGACCGGCAAGGCCGGGCTGTCGGCAAAGTGGCGGTCGATGCGGCGATGGCGCACCATGGTCCAGCTGGAACTGAGCATCGTGGTGTAAAACTCGCGCGCAAACAGCCGCAGGCGGTGCGGCCAACCGAGCCGGGCGGCTCCGGCTCCGGCAAAGCGCCGCGCCATGATGAAATTATGCAGCGTAAAGCAAAGCCTGAGCAGCAATACCAGCGCGAGCACTGCCGCCGCGGCCGCACCGGCACGGCCGGCGCCCCAGTGCGAGACCGCCAGCACCCACAGCGCTCCCGCCGCCAAGAGCTGCGCCAGCAGCAGCATCTTGAGCATGCGCGCCATCATTTTTTGCCCGTCTCGCGATACTGCAGGATGTGGCGCGCAATGCCGCGCACGATATTGACTTCTTCGGTTTCAAGCTGGGTGCGGGCAAACAGGCGTTTCAGGCGCGCCATCAGCTTTTTCGGTTGCAGCGGATCGAGAAAATCGATGGCCACCAGCGCTTGCTGCAAATGCTCGTACATGCCCTCGATCTGGGCCAGATCGGCTGCCTGCCCCTGAAAACCGACCGCCGAGGCTAGCGGCCCCTGGCCGTCCAGGGCGGCAATCCGGCATTCGTAAGCCACCACCTGCGCCGCCTGCGCCAGATTGAGCGAGGAATAGTCGGGATTGGCCGGAATATTGATCAAGACATTGCATTGCTCGACGATGTCGTTGGGCAGGCCGAAGCGCTCATTGCCCAGGACCACGGCTGCGCGCAGGCCGCCAGTCGCCGCCAGATGCGCCGCCACCTCGCGCGGCGCAGCCACCGGCGGCGAAAATTCGCGCAGCCGGGCCGATACGGCAGCGGCGTAATTGCAGCCTTCGAGGGCCTCGTCGATGCTGGCGACGATGCGGGCGCCGGCCAGCACATCGTGGGCGCCGCTGGCAAACGCAACGGCCTCTTCATGCTGCAGGGCGTCCGGAAAGCGCGGATTGACCAGCACCAGATCACTAAAACCCATGGTTTTCATGGCCCGCGCGACGGCCCCGATATTGCCCGGGCGGCTGGACTGGACCAGCACGAAGCGCAGTCTTTGGAAAAGAGGAGTGTCGATTTTTTCCTGCATCATTTAGAATAGCGCCATTGCGCGGTAAATACATCGAAAATTACAGATGGGGACAAGTTGGCAAAACGCCATGCCTTTTTATCAAATAAGCGCAGCGCTCTTTAATTTTTTTTATCTGGTGCCTGAGACTGACATTGTGCTGCGCGCAATGCATGGGGTCAATGGCGCCGCAATTTAACGGAAGTTCTATGCACCCAATGCTCAACACGGCGGTGAAAGCCGCCCGCCGCGGCGCCGCCATCATCAGCCGCGCGTCGTTCGATGTCGACCTCTTGAAGGTCACCGAAAAACAGCACAACGATTTTGCCACCGAAGTCGATCAAGCCGCCGAACAGGCCATCATCGAGGTGCTGACCAAGGCCTACCCCGATCACGCGGTGCTGGCCGAAGAATCGGGTGCTTCCGCTAATTTGCATGACGAAAACGAAAACGTCTGGATCATCGATCCGCTCGACGGTACCACCAACTTCATTCACGGCTTTCCGCAATATTGCGTCTCGATCGCGCTGTCGCAGCGCGGCGTGATCACGCAAGCGGTCGTCTACGACCCTGTGCGCAACGATTTGTTCACGGCCACCAAGGGCAGCGGCGCCTACCTCAACGACAAGCGCATCCGCGTCGGCAAGCTCGACCGCCTGGCCAATGGCCTGATCGGCATGGGCATGCCGGCACGCGATACCCGCGCCATGGACCAGGCGCTGCAAATGGCGCGCGTCATGACCGAAAAATGCCACGGCTTGCGCATGCAGGGCGCGGCCGCGCTCGACCTGGCCAACCTGGCTTGCGGGCGCCTGGACGGCTTTTACGAAAAAGGCTTGAAGCCGTGGGATATCGCCGCCGGCGCGCTGCTGGTGACCGAAGCCGGCGGCATCGTTGCCAATTTCAGCGGCGAAGCCGATTACCTGTACAAGGGCGATATCATCGCCGGCAGCCCGAAGGTATTCGCCCAGATGCTGGCGGCGCTGACGCCGTTCGCATAAAAACCGGCTGCCCGATCTGCAAAGCAGCACACTTGGCAAGCGCCGCCGGCCCGTGCATGCGAGCCGGCGGCAATTGTAGTGTATACTTTGTGCATGCGGCACTTTGACCAGTCCCCTTGCCGCTGTCTTTCGACCCCTAATCCGATCCCTTGCCTGCGACTGGCGTCTTATGTTGACGACAGGCTGATCTTTTTCAAAAGCTAACATGTCCTTTTCTAAACTCGGCTTGTCCGATGCTATCGTTCGCGCCGTTACCGAATTTGGTTATACCGTTCCGACCCCGATCCAGTTACAGGCGATTCCAGCCGTGCTGGGCGGTGGCGATTTGCTGGCCGGCGCACAGACCGGCACCGGCAAGACTGCCGGCTTCACCTTGCCCATCCTGCACCGCCTGTCGACCGACGCCAATGGCGCGGCACTGCTCAACAACACTGCTGCGCGCCCGATTCGCGCCCTGATCCTGACCCCGACGCGCGAACTGGCGGCGCAGGTCGAAGAAAGCGTGCGCATCTACGGCAAGTATCTCAAGCTCAACTCGGCCGTGATTTTCGGCGGCGTCGGCATCAATCCGCAAATCAAACAGCTCAAGCAAGGCGTCGATATCCTGGTCGCCACGCCGGGCCGCTTGCTCGACCATATGCAGCAAGGCACGGTCAATCTGTCGAAGGTGGAAATCCTGATCCTCGACGAAGCCGACCGCATGCTCGACATGGGTTTCATCCGCGACATCCGCAAAATCCTGGCCGTGTTGCCAAAGAAACGGCAAAATCTGCTGTTCTCGGCCACTTTTTCCGAAGAAATCAAGACCCTGGCCGATGGCTTGCTCAATGCGCCGGCCATGATCGAAGTGGCGCGCCGCAATTCCACAGTCGAAGTCATTGCCCAGAAAATTCATCCGGTCGACCGCGATAAAAAGCATCCGATGCTGACCCACCTGATCAAGACCAATGACTGGTCGCAAGTGCTGGTATTTACGCGTACCAAGCATGGCGCCAATAAATTGGTCGAACAGCTTGGCGGCGACGGCATCGGCGCGCTGGCGATTCACGGCAACAAGAGCCAATCGGCCCGCACGCGTGCGCTGGCCGAATTCAAGGATGGTTCGCTGCAAGTGCTGGTCGCCACCGACATCGCTGCCCGCGGCATCGACATCGACCAATTGCCGCACGTCGTCAATTACGATCTGCCCAACATTCCCGAAGATTATGTGCATCGCATCGGCCGTACCGGCCGTGCCGGCGCCACCGGCGAAGCCGTGTCGCTGGTCTGTGTCGACGAACATGAGATGCTGCGCGATATTGAAAAACTGATCAAGCAATCGCTGCCGAAACAGGTCATCGCCGGCTTCGAGCCCGATCCAAGCGCCCGCGCACAACCGGTTCAGCTGCGCAGCGGTAACGGCGGCGGCAATCGCAATCATTCGCGCGGCGGCGGTACCGTAGTAAAGGTCAAGACGGCGCAAACGGCCAAACCGCGCAGCGGCGGCTCGGCACCATCCGGTGGCGGTTTCGGCGGCTCACGGCCGGCAACGACAGCCCGCCGTCTCGGTGCACCGAAGCGGCAGGCTTTTTTTATCTGATCGCTCGTTGCAGATTTCCCAATCTAACGGCTTTTGCCTGAGCGCTCCAATCTGATTGAGCGCCCTCAAAAATACAAAAAAAACAACTTTTTTAATAAATTCAGCGTCTATTCTTATATAAAAAATACTGTTATTTTTTTGACAATTGGAAACATCCTAAGAATGGAAAATTTCACAAATTAATTATTGCGGAATTAAGCACTTCGGCAGCAAGAGCACCGCGTCGCTTTGGAAAACCAGACAAATTAACCGCTCGACCTTCGCAGAACAACAATGAAAGGTCATCGCAATGAATGATTTGATCAGTGAAAATTCTTCAAAACTGCAATTGACGATGCGCCTGGTCGATGCCGGCGGCTTGTTCATCACCGGCTACCTCACCGGTCTGCTGCATTTTCGCAAGCAACTCGACGAAGTCGCCCCGATCCACCTGGTCTTGCTATATGTCTGCACCACGCTGGCGTTTTTTCTCTTTTCGCAACTAGACCTGTATTCATCGCTGCGCGGGCGCTCGGTCGCGGCCAACTGTCGCCGCCTGGCCATCTCGTGGGCCGCGGTCTTGCTCGCCGGCTTGTTTTTCAGTTTCCTGATCAATCACATCGGCAGCATCTCGCGCTTGTGGTTAAGTTACTGGTATTTGAGCGGGCTGCTATTTCTGATTTTATTCCGCTGGACCGTGCTCTCGTCGCTGCATTTTTTGCGCAAGCGCGGCCTCAATACCAAGCGCGTCGTCATCATCGGCTACGGCCGCACGGGGCAGGAAATGCATCGGCGCGCACTGCGGCACGACTGGGCCGGCTATGAAGTCAAGGCCATTCACAGCGCTTGCCCCCTGCCTGCTGACATGCAATTGCCGAAGGTCGAACACATTGCCGCACTCGAAGAAGTTCACGATTATGTACTCGCACACGATATTCATGAAATCTGGATCGCCTTGCCGATCAGCGCATCGACACAACTGGAACGTCTGCAATATCTGTTACGTAACGCACTGGTCGATATCCGCTGGGTACCCGATCTGCAAGGCATGCATATGCTAAGCCACAAAATCGGCGATTTTCTCGGTTTTCCGGCGGTCGATCTCAATCGTCCGATCTCAAGCGGACCGCACGGTATGGTCAAGGATGTGTTCGACAGACTGTTTGCGGCGCTGGCCTTGCTCTTGCTGTCGCCCTTGCTGCTATTGATTGCCGCCGGCATCAAATATTCGTCGCCTGGGCCTGTGCTGTTCAAGCAACCGCGGCATGGCTTGAATGGAAAAAAATTCGATGTCTACAAATTCCGCAGCATGCGCCTCCATGAAGAACACGGACAAGTATTACAGGCAACGCAAAGCGATCCCCGCATTACGCGCTTCGGCCAGTTCCTGCGCCGTACCAGTCTCGACGAATTGCCCCAGTTTATCAATGTATTAATGGGCGATATGTCAGTGGTCGGGCCGCGCCCGCATGCCTTGCAGCATAACGATATGTATAAGCAGGTACTCGACAGCTATATGCTGCGCCACCGCGTCAAGCCTGGCATTACCGGTTGGGCGCAGATTCATGGTTATCGCGGCGAAACCGATACGCTCGACAAGATGGCCAAGCGCGTGCAATTCGACTTGTATTACATTCAGCACTGGTCGTTCTGGATGGATTTCCGCATCATCGTCTGGACCACATGCAAGGGCTGGACTGGAAAAAATGCCTACTAAAGAAAAATGCCTGTTAAATAAAACACGTATGCGCACGGCATGCATCGGCATATGCGAGAGCAGTATCCAATAAGAATATTCAATAAGAATATTCAATAAGCACTATGCAATGGCGACATCGGCGATGCCGCACTCACAGGCGGCAAAATTTGCATCAAGATCAAATGGGCACACCGCAACATGCAGTGGGATGAAACAGCGAGGCCGGCAAATGGAAAAGCAGCGTATCGACTGGGTCGATTTTGCAAAAGGCATTTGCATTATCGCCGTTGTCACTTTCTATGCAACCAGTCATGTCGAGGGCAGCATGCATGCACGCGGCTGGATGCATGCCCTCGTCTCATTTGCGCAGCCATTCCGGATGCCTGATTTTTTCCTGCTATCGGGCCTGTTCGTCTCGCATGTCATCAATCGCCCGATACGCGCCTATCTCGATAGCAAGGTCATACATTTCCTGTATTTTTACGTCTTATGGGTTACGCTGCGCATGCTGTTGCAGGACGGCGCGACCCTGTTCGGCCCGCACCCGATGAAAGCGCTGGGCCCCTACCTCGAACTGTACATCCAGCCGCACGGCCAATTATGGTTCATCTATTTCTTACCCTTGTTTTTTATTGCGGTACGCCTGTTACACAGCATTCCGGCAGGCTTTGTATTAATGCTGGCAATAGCGTTGAAACTGGCTGACCTCAACACAGGCTGGAAAATAATAGACCGCTTCTCGACCTACTTCCTGTTTTTTTATTCTGGCTATGCATTATCTCCCTATGTTTTCCGAATGATCGACTGGACCCGCCATAACGTCAAGGCGGCACTGGCAATTTTGGGCATCTGGTTTTTCGTCAACCTGAGCCTGGTCTTATTACATTGGACATATTTGCCCGGCATGCAAATGCTGACCGGCTACGCCGGCGCGGCAGCCGTCATGATGCTGTCCGGCTTGCTGAGCGCCCTGCCATGGATGCAATGGCTGCGTTATCTTGGCCGCCACTCAATCGTCATCTACCTCGCCTTTGTGGTTCCGCTGGCAGCGATGCGCAAGATATTACTCGAGCGCCAGCTGATCTCCGATGTCGGCACGGCGACTCTGCTGGTTATCGTGGCATCGGTTGGCGGGGCGATCATGCTGTTCTGGGGGGTACGAAATACGCCGATGCGCTTTCTATTTGCGCGACCGGCCTGGATATCGTTACATCGAAAATCGGACACGCCCAGCGAACCGCCATCCGACGCACCGCGCACCGTCAACAGCCCCGGCTAAGTCATTGAGCACGCGCGGCAAATCGCCGTGGCAAGCCCTGTTCTTGCGCCAGCAAGCGCAAGAACAGGCAGGTCAGTCACTCGCCGACAGAAACAAAATAATTGAGCGAATTCAAGCCTGTTGCGGGCTCCCATAATTTGTCGTTGGCCAGCGCAATCGCATACTCGGGGCGCGCGGCAAGACTGGCAGCGGCATCGGGCAAGCCGAGCAACAATGCATAACGGCCGGATGGCATCGTCGCCGGCAGCGTGATGCTCTGGCTTAGCACGCTCACCTGCGCCGGCTGCCATGACCGCGGGTCGGCATCGAGCCGGAAGCGATATACACGGCCGTCCTGAACATTGCGTAAAACCAAATTGACATCGCGGGCATTAACCGGTGCCGCCCAGCCAACATTTTTGATGTCGATACGGATATCAAACCGGCCGCCGGCCCTTGCCCTGCTTGAATAATGCCCTGTCTGCAAAACAAGACGATAACCAAGCTTTTGTTTAATTTGATTGAAACATGATTGCGCACGCCATCTGTCGAGTACCGCCGGATCGTATTTCAAATTCAAATACGTCCAGTGAAATTTTTTCAATTCAGACAGGGCCGTCGGACAATCGGTACGGGGAGGAGATAATCCGCAGGTTTCGCCACCCATAGGCACATATTTTGTCTCGGCCGCCAAATAAGGATATTCGGTGGCCACGTTGTTATATGTCCCGGTATCGAAATCGCCTTTCAAGAAGCAATCGTTGTGCTGGCCGACACGCGCCCGCGCCGAACCGCTGAAGGCTTCCGACGGCTGCAAAGGCGTGCCTCCCAGCAGAGATATCTTCTTTGACGGTGTCCGCAGCTGGACCGTGCGATTGGCCGGCACCACCGCCAGTGTCTTTTCCAACACGGCCTTGCGGTCGGCGATATTTTGGGCGTTCAATTTTTCGCCGCGGCCAAAATGAATGCTGTATGCCCCCTCGCCCCACGCGCCAATAAAGCCTTGTTGAAAAAAAGCGATTACATCATCGTTCTTGGCCAGATAGGGGGCCAACTGATCGAGATGTTGCAAAACATGTTTTAAGTCGGTATCGTCACCGACTTCATTTTCGGTATACGCAAAGCGCAGTATGACTTTCAAGCCGGCGGCCCGCACTACATCCATTTGACGTTGAAAAAAATCGAGGGCCGCGGCACTGATCGGCGAGGTCTTGAAATTACTTAAATAAAACACGCAAATGAGCAAGGTGTTGGCATCATTGACACGATAGCCGGTCAAGGTCGCCAGATTGAATGCATCGCTGTCGCAATGCCGAACGCCATTATAAAAACCGCGCTCCGGGTTGGGGAACATCTCGGCGCTTTCGGTATAGCTTACCGGCGACATGCCATCGGCCGTCACCTTAGCCCCGGAAGCGGCGCCCAGCCCCGCATTTGAGGTCGGCAATGCCGGCACTATCGCCGCTGATGAAGCGGCAATGTCCGCGCCGCCGCCACCGCACGAGACCAGAAATGCAAATAGCATTGTACAAAGCATCGTGTGTCGGACCGTCAAAATTAAAATCAAATTAGACACCATCTCCCCCATATTTTTCCAGGCAAAAATTACAGGTTTGAGACAGATCAATATCGACGGTTCCATAAATTTCTCAAAGAAACAACTTAGCGCTATCAGAAAATAAATCGTTTTTTATAATGTCCAAGAAGGTGAAATCGCTGAAAAAACGCAGCTATCAATTGATCGCACTCAACGCTATAACTCAGCCAAAAGGTACGCTCTTCATGCGTCCATGGTGTGCAAGGTAAATCACATCTACCGGAGAGGAAAATGGCCTTTGAAGACATGTTGCACCCATGGTTAGGAATGTATACCGCCTCGCCGCAATGGTTCAAAAATTCGCTCGGCCGCGCCTACTCGGCGCTGCCGCTCGGCTTGCGCAAGGGGCGCCATTATCAACAGTTTTCGCACGAAGCCAATCTCGACAACGAGTGCGAGATCGCGCAATTGGCAAACCAGAAGCTGGCCACGACCTTGTCGTGGGCCATTCGCAGCGTACCCGCCTACAAGCAATTCAAGAATTTGCTGCGCCACATCGATCTTGCCGATCCAAAGGCGCAGCGCCAAATCCTGCGTGAATTCCCGCTGGTTTCAAAAGAAGACATCCGCCGCGATTTGAATAATTATCTTGAAAAGTCGGCCGCGCGCCGCTTCGGCCTGAAGACCTATAGCGGTGGCTCGACAGCGACGCCGATGATGTCGTATCTGCATAAAGGCATATCACGAACCAAGGAATATGCCTTCATGAACAACTTCTACCGGCGGGTCGGGGTCGGCGAACAAGACATCATCCTGGCCTTGCGCGGACGGACCGTACCGACCGCAAAACAGGCCGGCGGCAAGCTCTGGATGTATGAACCGATCAATCGCCAGCTGATGCTCAGTTCAGACCATCTCGAACGCCGTTATATGGATGACTACATACGGACCATCCGCGCATGGAAGCCAAGCTTCATCCATGCCTATCCTTCGGCCATCTATCCACTGGCGCGCTGGATCAAGGAAAATTCCATTCCCGACATTGCCGGCCGCATCAAAGGCGTCATGCTGTTTTCAGAAAACGTCCTCGACCATCACATGAGCTTGCTGAAAGACGTCTTTCAGTGTCCGATATTTAAGCAATATGGCCATACCGAAAAAGTCTTGATGGCCGCCTCGCTGGCTGATGATGAACGCTATTTTTTTTGGCCGCAATATGGTCATACTGAACTTGTCGATGCAATGGGCAATGCCGTCACCCGCCCCGGCGAACTGGGCGAACTGGTCGGCACCGGGTTCGATAATCATGTGATGTCCTTCATTCGCTATCGCACCGGCGACATGGCCATCCTCGACGATACTGCCAGCACAAAATTGCCAGGCTATCCCGTGATGACACGGATCGAGGGCCGGCGTCAGGAATTCATCGTCTGCCGCGATCATCGCCTGATCGGCGTCTGCGGCATGGGAGCGGCCCATTCTCGCGACTTGATGGAAGTCGATTCCATGCAATACGAACAAAAGACACCTGGCCACCTGATTTTGAAAGTCGTCACGCCGCGCCCCTTGTCCCTGGAAACCAAGCAACGCATTATCGGCGCGATGGAAGCGAAAACGCAGGGGGGATGCACGGCGGAAGTCATTGAAGTCGAGACGATCGCGCGTACCCTGCGCGGAAAACATCAACTACTGGTACAACATATCGATATCAGTCCTTATCTTGGGGCGACGGTTGCGCAATGAGCGCAAAAAAAATGATTGTAATGCTCGGTACCAGCTTCGACAGCATGGGAGGCGTATCGACAGTCATCAACGGTTACCGCGAAGCCGGCCTGTTTCGCCGCTTCCCGGTCCTTTACATTGCCACGCATAGCGATGGCAGCAGAATGAAAAAATTCAGGGTTTTCCTGCTCGCCTGGCTGCGCTTTCTATCGCTATTGTTACGTAATAAAATTTCCGCGCTCCATGTTCACATGTCGTCGAACGCCAGCTTCTGGCGCAAGACCTTTTTTCTTTTTCCGGCTTTTTTATTGCGGGTCCCCTCCATTTTGCATCTGCACGGTGGCGCCTTCGACATCTTTTATGAACGCAATAATAACCGCTTCAAAAAATTTTTGATTCGCACGGTCCTCGATCGCGTCGACAGCATTATCGTCTTGTCTGAAGCGCGCAAAAAATGGATTCAAAGCATTTCCAGCAACGCCAATGTCGACATTATCTACAATGCGGTCGATGTGCCGTCGCCAAGCGACTTCAGCGGGCGCGAGGCCGGCAATATCCTTTTTCTCGGACAGCTCGGTGCCGCCAAGGGAATTTACGATTTGCTGACGGCCTTGTCGCAACTACTGACGCGCCATCCCGACCTCAAATTATTACTTGGCGGCGATGGCGCCCATCAAGCCGTTCAGGATGCCGTCAAAGACATGAATCTGAACGAGCATGTCGAAATTCTCGGATGGGTTTCGGGCGATGCCAAGACGGCACTGCTGCAACGCGCCGCCATCTATGCGCTGCCGTCCTATGCCGAAGGCATGCCGATGAGCGTACTGGAAGCGATGGCGGCCGGCATGCCGGTAGTGGCGACCAGCGTCGGCGGACTGCCCGAAGCGATCACCGATGGCATCGAAGGTTCACTGGTCGCACCCGGCGACGTCAATGCCCTCATCGAAGCCATCGATCGGCTACTGCGCGACGCCGATTTACGACGGCGCATGGGGCTGGCGGCGCGAAAGAAAGTTGAATCAACTTTTTCATATCAACAAGTCATGCCCCAAATAGAACAATTGTATTTAAAACTGTACCAAAAATGACTGGCAATCGATTAACGGTGAATTGACAGCAGCAGTCAGCTCACATTAATGCAGCGAACATAGGCCGCTCCTCAACAGCCGGCATTCACGGCATGCCAAGACAATGACGGAGCAGGCCCGGCCCGCAGATATCGGACACTGAAAGGACTTGCATGGGCAGGCGATTCAAACAACTGCAATGGCTGTTGCGCCGCTTGAGCCGCATCTCGCTGTGCGAGTGGCCATACCGGCTCGCGTCGCTGCTGCGTGCCATGCTGCAGTATGCCGGCGCGTTTACCGCCGCCGTGGTCGACGCCGCCGACAATAGCCGCCCCGGCGCGCTGAACTGGGTGCGGGTACCGGCGACAACGGCACGGCTTGGCACCGCGCACCGGCAATACGTCGAGGACCTCATGCACGGCCGGCTATTGCTCCTGGGGCAAAAGATACAGTTTGATCCCGATCGGCCGCAATGGCAGCACGACCCGCTGTCGGGCAGCGCGCTGCCGGCCGGCTTCGGCTTGTTCCTCGACTTCCGCCATATGCCTGGCGAAGGCGATATCAAATTCCTGTGGGAATTTAATCGTCACCTGTGGTGGGTTCCCGTGGCCCAAGCCTATGCCATCACACACGAACAGCCTTATTTGCACCGCTTGCGCACCTGGCTGCGCGCATGGCTCGATCAATGCCCTTATCCACTGGGGCCGAACTGGTCGTCACCGGTCGAGCATGGCGTCCGCCTGCTCAATTGGAGTCTGGTCTGGCAACTCGTCGGTGGCTGGGAAAGCGCGCTGTTTGAAGGCAGCCATGGCGAATGCCTGCGTACCGATTGGCTGCGCAGCATTTATCAGCACCTGCGCTTTGCCAGCGACAACTACTCACGCCATTCATCGGCCGACAACCATTTGATTGGCGAAGCCGCCGGCGTCTTTGTCGGTGCCCACACCTGGAATTACTGGCCGCAATGCGAGCACCTGGCGCAAGGCGCGCAAGCGATTCTCGAGCATGAGATCGTTCGCCAATTTTCCGCCGATGGCGTCAACCTCGAGCAATCGCTGAACTATCAAAAATTTTCTCTGGAGTTCTTGTTAGCGGCAGCTCTTTGCGCGCGCGCCAACGGCGTGCAATTTTCATCCCAGTACTGGCGGCGACTCGATGTCAGCCTGACTTTTGTCGCTGCCATGCTACCTGCCAATGGCAGCGTGCCAGCCATCGGCGACAGCGATGACAGCCGCGTTCTCGGCCTGTTCGACCTTGACGACAGCTGCCCTTACCGCTCCATGCTGAGCCTGGGCGCAGTCATGTTGTCGCGCACCGACCTGCTGGCCAAAGCCCTGCAATGCGATCTGCAAACGCCATGGCTATGCCAGAACGCTGCCCATATATGGCGGCAAGCCGACCTGTATGCCCCGGTCGCACTGGCACAAGACTTTCGCCAGGGCGGCTACTTCATTTTGGGAGATGCCCTGCATACTGCGGTCGAAACCCGCATCGTGTTCGATACCGGCGCGCTGGGCCTGAACCGGGTGGCAGGCCACGGCCACGCCGATGCCCTGTCGCTGTGCCTGTCGCACCATGGCATGCCTTTGCTGATCGATTCGGGAACTTACTGCTATAACACGGCGTCATCCTGGCGCCACTATTTTCGCGGTACCTCGGCACACAATACCTTGACCGTCGACGGCCGCGACCAGGCCGACTATGGCGGTTCCTTCCTGTGGCTGACGGATGTCCACAGCCGGGTCGATGCCAGCCTGCTGTCGCCATATCTGGACCGCGTCCGCGCCAGCCACGACGGCTATCTGCGCCTGAACGATCCGGTCCGGCACGTGCGCCAACTCTCGTTCGACAAGGGAGCAATGCTATTGCAGGTGCAAGATAGCCTTGAATGCAGAGCAAGCCATGAAGTGGCCATTTACTGGCACTTCCATCCCGATTGCGCGGTACAGATTTTTTCAGACCAGGTGCAGGCGCAACATGGCATCGCACGGCTGGTGTTACGCTGGTCGCATCCGGGCTTGACGGTGCAGGAACTGCGCGTCCGCGATGAAAGCCCTGTCGGCTGGGTGTCGCCGCGCTTCCATGTAAAGACCCGCGCCACGACAATCGTCATGAAGGGCGTGTTGGGAAATGCCGAGAGCATCATCACGTCCATGCAATTGCACCAGGCGCACCAGCACCGCCAGCGGCCCCCCTATTCGCGGACGACCACGCCCGATCGTTTCGGCGCGCTGCACAGCGCCACCGGCATCAGACAAGGCATCCAATGAAGATCTGGTTCGATTTATCCAACTCGCCCCACATCAATATGTTTGGCCCCATGATCCGTGAGCTTGAACGCGAACACGACATCATCATCACTTGCCGGCCATTGGCCAACACGATTGCCCTGCTGGACCTGCATCAATTCGACTATACGGTGGTCGGCCACCATTACGGCGCCAGGCTGTCCAATAAAATCATGGGATTTGCCGTACGGGTTTGGCAACTGCAGCGCTTTCTGGCTCGGCAAAAAATCGATGTCGCGATCTCTCAAAGTTCTTTCCACTCGCCGGTCGTCTCGCGCTTGCTCGGAGTACGTTGCATCTATCTCAACGATAATGAACATGCGATGGGAAATATTCCTGCCTTTTTATGCGCCAATCAAATCATGGTGCCAGAATTTTTGAGCGGACAACGCTTGCGCCGGCAAGGTGCGCGTCCCGGCAAGTTGCACCATTTTCCGGGAATAAAAGAAGGCATTTACCTTTGGCATCTCGGCATACAGTTGGCAAACGGCCTGGCGACACGGCCATCGAATATACGCGCCAGCATTTACATCCGTCCAGAGCCATGGAGCGCCCAATATTACAAGGGCAGTCGTAACTTTCTCGATCAGCTGGTGCTGGACTTGAAAAACCATGCCGCGATCACGCTGCTGCCGCGCGGTGACGCCCAGCTGGCGCACTACCGAGATCCGAAATTCGATGGCATCCGCATCATCGACAAGGCGCTCGACATCGCCGAGATCGCCCCCGACTGCGATTTGTTCATCGGTGCCGGCGGCACCATGACGCGCGAAATGGCGGTACTTGGAATTCCCACCATTTCAGTCTACCAGGACGACTTGCTGGCAGTCGACCGCTATTTGCTGTCGCAACAGGCAATGATCCACTGCCCTGCCCTGAGCGCGCCGCAAGCGCTGGCATATTTGGAACAGACCGCTCGCGGCGCACCGAACGACGAATTGCTGCGCAAAGGTCGGCAAGCCTATCAAATGATCAAAGACACCATCCTGGCGCCACCTCCGGCCATCGATTGACGCCTCAATCGCTGCCTGTCGACAAGCTTGTTGCATGCACCACAGATCGAATTGAATGAAGATTTTGCTCATTGCACATTTGATTCTTTGCATATTTGATTCTTTGCATATTTGATTCTTTGCACATTTGATTCATTGCATGTTCATTGGAGAGCGCCATGCTACGTGTTGCGTTAATCGGTCTGGGAAAGATGGGACTGTCGCATTTTGCCATCCTCAGAGCCCATCCCGAGATCGAACTGGTCGCCATATGCGACAGCACTGCCTACATGCTAGACATACTTGGCAAATATACTGGCGTGCATTGTTATACTGATTATGGCGATCTTTTGAAACAGGAACGGCCGGACGCTGTCATCATTGCCACTCCATCGCGCCTGCACGGCAACATGATCGCCGAGGCGCTCGAACATGACATCAATGTCTTTTGTGAAAAGCCATTCTGCCTCGATCTCGCAGAAGGCGAAAACCTGGCGCAGCTCGCCCGGCACAAAGACCTGGTCAACCAGGTTGGCTATCACTATCGCTTTGTCGCCACGTTCACCGAGATGAAAAAACTGATCGAGGCCGGCGCCATAGGCCAGGTCCACCACTTGCGCGCCGAGGCCTACGGCCCGGTCGTTCTCAAGCCGCAAGGGATGAGCTGGCGCGCCAGCAAAAATGAAGGCGGAGGCTGCCTCTACGACTATGCCTGCCATGCCATCGACCTGATCAACTATCTGGGCGGGCCACCGGCAGCCGTCGGCGGCAGCGTGCTGAACAAGATTTTTTCGCGCGAAGTGGATGATGAAGTCTATGCAAACCTGTTTTATGCAAATGGAAAAACCGCGCAGATCGCGGCCAACTGGAGCGACGACAGCGTACGCAAGATGACGACCAAAGTGACGGCATGGGGAAAAAATGGAAAAATTTGCGCAGACCGCCAGGAATTGCAAATCTATCTACGTAACAACGACAATCTTGCGCTCGGTCTCAGGCAGGGCTGGAATACGCGCTACATCACCGACTTCCCCGATCCGGTCTGGTTTTATTTGCGTGGCGAAGAATACTCCTTGCAAATCGCCCATTTCATCGACGCGGTCCGCACCCGGCAGGCCGGTCAGGCCAGCGTTCCGACCCGCAGCACTTTTCAAAGTGCGCTCGAAACCGATCGCGTCCTGGCGATGCTGCAAGCCGATGCCATCGGCGGCCGCGCAACCGAGGCGGCCGCGCACGCGATCGACGATAAAAGAACGCCACGCTGGTGGCAGATGCTGGCCGGCTTTCCCGGCCGTTAACATCGCGCCAGCCTCTTGTCCTCCACATGAAAGAGCAGACCATGGATAGAATTCTATTTGGCGACAATCAATTTTTCGGAATCAATCACATGTCCGAAGAAAAAGCGCGCGCGCAATCGATCAAATTTCAAGATGACGATGCCATCATGGCCGTACTCGACGCCGCCTACGACGAAGGTATCCACACCTTTATGTGCACCACCCACGAGCGTGTCGCCGCCATCTGCGACCGCGTACGCGCCAGCCCGGAGCACTACCGGCATTTTCAATTCTACCCATGCATGCCCTATGCCCATAAATATGCCAATGCCGTGACCGAGCATGGCATGCTCGAGGCGCTGCGCCAGTTTTTGCCGGATAGCGGGCGCGTGAGTGCCATCTTCAAGGGCGGCATGTCGATCGCAAAAAAAGACGTCGAGGGTCTGGCTCAATTATTGATCGATGCGGAAATGAAAATGTTTCACGAATTGCGCACGCCAGTGATTTTTTTGCAAAATGTCGTCACCGATTTACTGCTCGGTATGGGCATGCACGATGCGCTGCGCATGTTTGCCGAACATATAAAGGCGCGCTATCACGCCGAGCCTGGCTTCATCACCATGAACCTGCCGCGCCTGCTCGATGCGCTCGAGCAGCTCGGCATCAACAATCCGATTGTCTGCGCCAATATCAACAAGATCGGCTTCCGCATGAGCGGCGGCACCGCCCTTTATGAAGAAGCGATTGCCACGCGACGCTGCCGGCCAGTCGCCATGTCGGTTTTCGCTTCCGGCGCGCTGGCACCGCGGGAAGCACTGCGCTACGTCTGCGCCCAAAAAAATATCGGCTCCATCGTCTTTGGCGCCTCAAGCCGCCACAATATCGCCGAGACCAAACGGCTGATCGATGAATTAAGCGATAGCCGGCTTTTGCCCGAACGTGCTTGCTAAACCCGACCTGACATCATGAAAACCATTTACCTGATCGCCGGTGCACGCCCGAATTTCATGAAAATTGCGCCCATTGTGCGCGCATTGCAGCGCCAGGCAACGCTCGCATTCAAAATCGTCCATACCGGCCAACATTATGATCGCGACATGAATGAAGTATTTTTCGAAGAACTGGGCATTCCCAAACCCGACCTCTGCCTGGAGGCCGGCGGTGGCTCCCACGCCAGCCAGACGGCAAAAGTCATGATCGGCTTCGAATCGCTATGCCTGCAAGAACGCCCCGATTGCGTGTTGGTGGTGGGCGACGTCAATTCGACCATGGCTTGCGCAATTGTCGCA
This sequence comes from Oxalobacteraceae bacterium, assembly GCA_021768485.1. Taxonomy (GTDB): domain Bacteria; phylum Pseudomonadota; class Gammaproteobacteria; order Burkholderiales; family Burkholderiaceae_D; genus JAIZVZ01. The sequence goes on from JAIZVZ010000007.1 coordinate 46,379, forward strand.
AAAAAACTCAATCTGCCGGTCGCCCATGTCGAGGCTGGCTTGCGCAGCGGCGATATGAGCATGCCCGAAGAAATCAACAGACTGGTCACCGATGCCATCAGCGACTGGCTTTTTGCCACCGAGACGGCCGCAGTCGAGCATCTGTTGCGGGAGGGGAAATCATCGACAAAAATCCATTACGTCGGTCACGTCATGGTGGACAATGTTTTATATCAACTTAAAAAATTGCTCGCCAGCGAGCGCTCGGCCATGGCCTCGACCAAATTGAAAGCGCGCCTGCAGGCCAACGGACCTTACGGCGTCGTCACCCTGCACCGTCCAGGCAACGTGGATACCCCGCTTGTCTTGCAGTCGCTGGCGCGGGCGCTACGCAATGTGTCCGAACACATTCCACTGGTCTTCCCCGTGCACCCACGCACGCGCGCCATGTTGATGCAAACCCAAACTACGCTAGGCGCCAATGTGATCCTGACCGGCCCCCTGGCCTATATGGAGTTTCTCGACCTGTGGCGTGAAGCGGCCATGGTGCTGACGGATAGTGGTGGCTTACAGGAAGAAACAACCGCGCTGGGCATTCCATGCCTGACCTTGCGCAACAATACCGAACGGCCGATCACCATCGATGCCGGCAGCAATATACTGGTCGGCACCGATCCAATCCGGATCAAGGAAGAAGCCCTGCACATCCTTCACGGGAAAGGTAAAAAAGGCCGCTGTCCCCCAATGTGGGACGGCCACGCCGCCGAACGCATCATCGATATCCTGTCGCGGGAATTGGCCCCGAATTCACCGCCGGTGCAGCGGGCCACGGCAGCCTGAGCCTTTCGCCGCTTTATCCTCTGCCGCTTCCGCTGATGTTTGCGTTGAGGTCGGCGTTGAGGTCGGCGCTGAGGTCGGCGCTGAGCTTACTGCCGATGTTGCCGTCGATATTAGCGTTACCATTTTCCATAGCTGCGGCGATGTGGGTGTGCAACAAGTCTTGCCGGACGCCGTTCCGCCACGCTCACGGTACGGCATTTTTAGCTAATGTATCGTCATCGCTGGCGCTTGGCGTTTCCGCGGCGCCGTGCGTTGCCGTAATTGCACTGTGCTGCGCAGCCGATGGTGAACGGCATGCAGACCCCGGTTCCACAGTAAATTCCGGACCATGTACGGGCTCGGCTTTTGGCTCTGACACCAAAACCTGTTGCTTCATGAATGGCAGCAGCAAACCAATCGCCATCCACAGCACCGTCAACTCGGCCGTGGGAATGTAATCGCCATTTGACCAGCCGGCAATCAAAAGACCAAGCAGAGCCGCCCGCGTGCCGTTGGCCAGGCCGACAAAATACACGGGCGTCGTCGGCATCCTGGCGATGCGTTTGAAATTGCGCAGCAAATAGGTGACAAAACACGCCAGCAAAAACAGCCCGATCAAACCCATGTCGAGTACGATACGCAAATATAAATTGTGGGGATGGACATGGCTGACCTCGCCGCGCAATACCGCCTGGGCCCAGGCCGTCGCGCCGACGCCAGTCCCGACAAAAGGATGCCTCCAGACATCGGGCAATAGCAAATTCCACATCCAGACCCGACCGGCAGTCAAGCCATCGTTGCTGGTGCCTATCAGTCCGCGAACCGGAACATGATTAATCCCGTTTGAAATACGCAACCACAAGGCATCGGGCGCAATGGCCACCGTTGCACATAGCAATAAGGCGATCAAGAAAATATAATTCATTTGCCGGTAAATCATTGCAAAATACAAAATTGCGACGACGGCCACCACATAGCCGCCGCGCGAAAACGTCAGTAACAAGGCCAGCAAGACAACAGCCATGCCGGCCAAATTCAAGAACCGCCACAGATAACTGCGTATCGTCGGCATCATGAAAAGCATCAAGGCAAAACTGGTGCTGAGCAAGAGACCGAATTCATTGGCATGCAGACCGAGCTTGCCCAAAACTTCGCGCGAGCGTTCATCGGCCAGCAATTTCAGATTGAAGCCATTGATCGATACAAAAATGAAAATGGCGAACGCGGGCAAGATGGGGGTCGCCAGCAAAGCGCCGATAAGGCGTTCCGGCTTTTTGCATTGCAATGCGGCGCAGCCATACATCCACGCCCCCAAAACCATCAGCATCGGCTTGATGACCATGCCGATCAGATAGTATCGGGGACTTGAATAATAAATGCTTTGAAGCTCGATCAAGACCCGCGGCACTTGATGAAGATGACCGAGGCCATTGAGCGTGGCGAAGCCGATCGGCAAAAAATAAGCCCATAAAAAAATCGGTGGAAATGGCGCCAGCGGAAGCCGCCGGAAATAATATCCCGTGAGCAAAGACAACAGGCTGGCCAGCATCAGGTAATTCACCAGATTAAATCCTGTAAACTGCGGCAGGAATGGCGTATGCTGAAATGGCAATAGAAATATCAGCAGCAGCGCCCCGACACGCATGTCGCGCAAGACAAACATTACGGGCAATACGGGAAGAAATAATATCAGAGCCAATTCCCCGCCGAAAAAAGCGGACACGCTGCCGAGCGCAGCGGCCAGCAATAAGGCAATCACCGGCAAATAAGCCGATTGCCTGGCGCCGAGTTCGCCCGCGATTTTATACGGTCTGTCTGCGTAGTGCATCATGCCAATATCCCCTGAATAGATAAATCAGCGCCAGCAAGGCAAGCATATACGCGCTCGCATAGGCAATCGGTGCCGCCTGCACGCCCATCGCGGGCAGGCACAGATAGGTCAGGCTGACCTGCAGGCAAGTGAGAACGATATCGATCGCCATATAGGCATAGGAGCGCAATTTGACGACCAGTGCCATTTGCAAAGGCCAGCACGCAAGCTTGCAGACATCGCCGACAATCTGAAACGGCAGCAGATCGCGCACCGGATGAAATTGCGGCGTAAAGATGATGGCAATGACCACGTCGCGCAACAGCCATAGCAACAGGCCAGCCAGCGCCGTCAGCGCTGCCACCGTCAATACGGTATTGGACAGTTCGCGGCCAAACCCGCTCTCGTCGCCGATCCTCGACAGGCGCGGCATCAAATACATCGACAAAGCGGCCGTCAGCAGCAAGGTATAGGTGTCGGACAGACGCACCGTGGCCTGCCAAAAGCCGGCCGCCGCCAGGCCCGCACCGGCCGTGAGGGCGCCGCGCATCAATAGCGGGGCCAGCGGTTCGGCAATCACATGCACGAGCAACATCGGATAAAAGGCGATCAGACTGCGCGCCAGCGGCCGGTCCCAGCGCCCCCAAAAATCGCCGATTTTTACCGGCATATCGGCTTTCCCACGACGGCGGTAAATCACCAGCAGGCCAAAAAACAGGCTTGCGCAATATGCGAGCGCGGTCCCGACCAGACCGCCCCCGATGCCAAAAAAGTAGCTGAGCGGGATCACCATGACAGCCCCGCTGACGGCCGCCGCAATGCCGATCGCACCGAGCATGCCAACGCGCTGGATGCCATTGACGACGCCGATGACAATTGTTCCGGCGGCAACCAATGGCAGGGCCAGCGCAGCCAGCACAACAATGGGCCAATAATGGACATCTTTGAATAACCACCCGGCGATAGGCCAGGCCAAGCAGGCAATCGGCAAGGCAGCGGCCAGACCGAGGCCCACCGTCATCTTCATGGCGGTTCCCCACAAAGCCAGCAAGCGCTCGCGATCGCCGCTCGATTGCGCGGTGATCTTGACAACGCCGGTCTGAATCGCATTGCTGATCACGCCCTGAATCAGGGACATGAAATTTCCGAGTTGCCCGACCAGCGCCAGGCCGGCCGGTCCAAGATACACGGCCGTCACTTTAATGCTGATAAAACTGCATGCCATGCGCACCGCGGTTTGGGCGATCGACCAGCGCAGCGCATCCTTCAGTGCCATGGCCTGCATTCCAGAGGCGGACAGGCAGGCGGCCTGCATGGATGAGGCCACGCATCAGGAAATAGGCTGCCCTCTTCCATGCGCTGCGGCCTCGCGTTCATGCCAGTCCCGTATGCAGCGGCGCCACATCGGCAAGCTTCTCGCCAATGCCATGGCTGCTAAAGCACGCTTCATAAGCGAGTAGGGCGGCCTCGGGCGTATAGCGGGCACGGTAGCAGGCGCGGCTGCGGTCGCCGCACCAGCGCCATAGCACTTCGTCGCACATCAGTGCCGCCACCTGCTCCGTCATCGATTCGATATCGGATGCAATCTGCAGCACAGGATGAGCATCGAAGCGATCGCCGGTATCAAAGAAGCTGACCACCGGTATGCCGCATGCCCATGCCTGCATAAAAGTCACTGGAAAACCTTCAAATTCGGAAGTATTGACCAGCACCCGCGCGCCATTGAATTGTTCGTGCATTTCAGAAAATGGCACATAACCGCAAAATTCAATATTGGGCAATGTAGCCGCCAGCTTGGCCATCTCTTGGTACAGTTCGCGGTCGCTGGGGCCGCCCACCATTCGAAATTTGAGATATGGCAAACGCCTGGCAATCTCGATAAATAGTTCAGGGCGCTTCAGGCGGCGCATATTGGCAACCCACAATACATAACCCTTGGGGTCGCGCCTCGAACCGGGCAGGCATTCATGGCAGCTCGGGACAATTGTGCCCGAGCGCGCAAAAAGTGCCTGGCAGTCTTTCATTTGAGCCTCATTTTGCAAAATCAAGATATCGGCCATGCGGATGCCGCGCCGGTACAGCCACTGATCGCGCCGGTACCGGACCAGCGGCAAATCTCGATAAAAGTCGGCATCCGACGCCGCGACAAAGACAAAATGCCGACGATTGCTACGGCAGAACTGTCCCACCAGACCGGTCAGCATTCCGCTGCAAGATTGATAATATATATCGGCATCGGCCCGTTGCATGGCCTTCCACAAGCGTGTCGCGCGCGGATAGAAAAAGCGCAGGCCGGGAATGCCGCCTTTCTCCGAATGCGCGCGATAAATTCTGACGCCATCGATCTCGATACCGTCCGGTTGCCCGAAATCGCGCGTGACAATCGAAACCCGATAACCGGCGCGGGCAAATGTGCGCGCCAATACGCTTTGCTGTACTTCAGCGCCGCCGACAAGCTCGATAGAGCGGTCGCCTGAAAATACCGGAAAAATCGCCGGCGCCACAAAGCAGATGTGCGGTTTTTGCATTTTCATCACAATCGGATCCCCAGATAAACACTATTTCCCATCTATCCATTTTTATCCGCGCCTACCCGTTTTTATCTGTCTTTATCCATTACACTTTTATGCAAGATATTGGCTGACTTATGCCGCTGCGCTTATGCCGCCCTTCATGCAAGCAATAGCGTCGCCGTCTCGCACTCGTTCTTCAAGATGCCTTACCGGCGGTGGCCTTCCAGGAAATGCTGTAAGCGCCGCATCGGCCATAGCGGCCTCAAGCATTGCTCGACAGCATTGCTCGACAGCATTGCCCGATAACATTACCCTACAAACATTAGCCAAAACGCTGACCTTAAAAAGCACGTCATCATTCCAACACGCAATTTGCCTCGCCCATCGATTCGCCGCCGCTAATCGGGCTCTTTCCCGGCCACCTTGTTATTCAAATCACTGAATAAGGACTGATAAGCCGTCGCCATTTGCAAATGCGAAAAATTTTCGCTGACTTTGCGCCGCGCGGCCAGGCCCATCTGCTTCGCCATTCCCGACCTCACCAGATCGGCAATACAGCGCGTCATCTGCTTGATATTTCCGCGCTCAACCAGATAGCCGTGGACGCCATGTTCGATTTGTTCCGATGCGCCGCCGACCTCGCTCATGATGACGGGCTTGCCGAGCGCCATCGCCTCGAGCGCGGCCAGCGAAAATGTCTCGGCATGCGACACCAGCGCCATCACATCGCAAGCCGACACCGCAAGCCGCACATCGGCCAGATAACCGGTGATGCCTACCCTGTGCGCCAGGCCCAGCGCGATGATGGCTTTTTCGATTTTTTGCCGTTCGGGGCCGTCGCCGATGAACAGGCAACGCACATGCAGCAAGGATGGCGGCAGGCCGGCCAGCGCGGCCAGCAAATCGGCATGGGCTTTTTCGGGACGCATGACGGCGCACACGCCGATGACAAAATCGTCACCTGACCAACCGTAGCTTTGGCGCAGCCGTATTTTTTCGGTATCGCTGGCCTTATCTGTAAACCGGCTCAATTCGATGCCGTTATAAATGACGGCATCATCCCTGGCTTTCAACGACCTGTTACGCCAATACCGGCGCTGATTTTCACAGACATACACGAGCATGTCGCAACGGGCAAACAAGGGGCGGTAACACCACATTTGCAGGCGTGCTTTCAGGCTACGCATATGAAATGGCGAAGAGTGAAACAAGTCGACCAGTTTGGGCGCCGCAGCCGACAGCTTGCATGCCAGAACCGCATACAATAATGCATAGCCATTGATTGCAATCACACTATCGATTTGCTCATCTTCAATGATTTTGGCTAATTTTTTGGCGACCGAAAAATCGAGCTTGCGCTTCACGTCGCAGCAATAAATGCGTCCATCGAGCTGCGTCTGCTTTAATTGCGGCAACAAACTGCCATCATTTTTCAGATAGGCCAGCGACATTCGAAATCGCGTGGTATCGAGATGATTGAGCAAGCTCACCACATGTTTTTCCGCGCCGCCAAAAGTCAGAGAATTTACAATAAACAAAAGATGAATGGCTTGCTTGCCATGTTTTCCGGCACCCTGCTCTTCGGCCCCCCGCTCTTCGATCCCATTCATGGCTGGCTGCCGACAGGAAGGCAACACGACATCAGCCGCCGCAGCGCTGCTCATAGCACTGTTCATATTCGCGGTCGCTGTCTCAACGATGCGGTGCAAGCTCATACACTCCTCCCAGCGGCGCATCGCCAATCACTCAAGAAGCCAATTTGACAGGTAGTCATCAGTAATTTTTGCTCACCAAAACTAAGGCTATACACTCCCTGCGCGCTGCATACCGCCAGCCCACAGCTCCACCGCTGGCGCACCGGTCTCAGAGACGCCACAAGCGAATGCCGGCAGCCTCGAACAACTGAGGATCGCACACACCCTTGACGTCGACGACAACAGGCCGGTCCGACAACAAGCGAATGAAATCGGCCGGCTTCCACGAACCGAAGCCATCGTGCGCCACGGCCAGCAAGACTGCGTGTGCCGGCTGCAAGTCGGGCAAGTCGATCAGGCCGACCCCATATTCACAAGCTGCCTCATGCTGATCGGCGCAAGGATCGTGGACTTGCACAGAAACCCCGAACGATTGCAATTCGTGGATCACATCGATCACCTTCGAGTTGCGCAAATCGGGACAGTTTTCCTTAAAGGTCAGACCGAGCACGGTGACGATACAGTCGCGTACGTCGTGGCCGCCCTTGATCAGCTGGCGAATTGTCTGGCGTGCGATATGCGCCCCCATGCCATCATTGATACGCCGGCCGGCAAGAATGACTTCACAGTGATAACCGAGGGTTTCGGCCTTATGCGTCAAATAATAAGGATCGACGCCAATGCAATGGCCGCCGACCAGGCCCGGTTTGAATTTCAAAAAATTCCATTTCGTACCCGCCGCCTCGAGCACACTGTGGGTGTCAATGCCCATTCGTTCGAAGATCAGCGCCAGCTCATTCATTAAAGCGATATTCAAGTCGCGCTGCGTATTTTCAATCACCTTGGCGGCTTCGGCGACACGAATCGTTGTTGCCTTGAAAATTCCTGCCGTCACGACCGAACCATAGACATCGGCGACGATATCGAGCGTCGCCGTATCCTGGCCAGAGACGACTTTGGTGATTTTGGTAAAAGTATGTTCGTGGTCGCCCGGATTGATACGCTCGGGGCTGTAGCCGACGGTAAAATCAATACCGCACTTCAAACCCGACATCGCCTCGAGAATGGGCGCGCAAACCTCTTCGGTCGCTCCGGGGTAGACGGTCGATTCGTAGACCACGATATCGCCAGTTTTGAGAACCATGCCGACAGTCTCGGACGCGCGCTTGACCGCTGTCAGATCGGGTTGATGCGCGCTATCAACTGGCGTCGGCACCGCCACGATATGAAAATCGGCTTGCGCCAGAACCCGCACATCGCTGGTGAAAATGATTTCCGCATCCATCAAACGATTGACATCGATTTCATTGGTGCGGTCATATCCCTTGCGTAATTCAGCCAGACGCGATTCATTGATGTCGAAACCAATGGTTTTTCCATGCATGCCGAAAGCGACGGCCACCGGCAAGCCGACATAGCCAAGGCCTACTACAGAAATTTTTCTAGCGTGCATAATATGGTCCCATGATTGAGCTCCTGATTGAGCGCCTGAACACGGTCGATGACGTGCTTAAAAATCGAACAGCACCGAACCGACGACTTCGCTGCCGGCGCTGCCAAGCAAGGCCGAAACGGCATTCAGGTCGGCGATGCACGTCGCCCCCTTGCGCACGACCAGCAACACGCCGCCGACGCGCGCTGCAATGGCCAGGGCATCGGCCGCCGTGGAAAACGCACAGACATCGATCAGCACGACGTCATATTTGCTGGCCAGGCTGTCGTTGAAGGCGCCGAACGAAGTCCGGCTCAGTAACTCTTGCGGATTGGGCGGCGGGGTGCCGGCCGGCAGTACCGACAAGTCGACAAATGATTCAATCCTGGCAATCGCTTCGCTGCCGGCGCGGTCGGCCAGAATGTCGGACAGGCCGAGCCGGCCGCTGAGGTTGAAAATCTGATGCTGGCGCGGATGGCGCAAATTGGCATCGATCAGCAAAGTGCGTTCACCCAGCTGGGAAAAGACGACCGCCAGATTGGCCGCCCCGAGGCTGACGCCTTCTCCGGCATTGATGCTTGCGATCATCAAGGCGCGATTTCCCTTGGCAAACCAGCGCAGCATCAACTGGCTGCGGACGGCGCGCAGTGTCTCGACCTCGGCGCTGAACGGTTGATAGGCGGCCACCAGTTCGCGCGGATATGCGGCCTGTCCCGGCAATAAATATGGATACTCGAACTGGCGCGCCAGCACCTGTTCGATATCGGCATCGCTAATTAATCCTAGCAATTTTGCCGCTTCGCCAAAGCGGATGCCTTCATCTTTTTGCAGGCGCAAGATGCGCTCGGCATCTTCCGGCGTAATCTTCCCCTGCTCCAGCAACATGCCGCCAATATTCGCCTCGGCACCGCTTGCAGCCAGCGCCGGCGGCGTCTGTAGCTTCGAAGTCTTCATGGACAGTCCTTTTTCAGTCGGCACCGCACTTTCATGGACGCATTTTGTGGCCGCTTTGTATGGCCGCTTTTTATGACTTTATGGCGTCTGAAGCGCCAGGCGCTGCGGCGCCATCAGCCGCCCCAGCAGGCGGCGACGACGGGTCGGCAATTGCCACTCGATCACGCCAAGCACCGGCACCCGCAATGCATTGACCAAGTCGCCTGCCGAGCGCACACGGCGATCTATCATCTCGGCCAGCACGGCAAAGCCAATGCCCAGCAAACTGCCGACCAGGACCGAAAACAGGGTATTGCGCACGATCTTGGGACTGGCCGCCATCATCGGCGCTACGGCTGGCGTGAGAACGGCAATATCGGATTGATTCGACTGCCCTTCGAGATTGAGTTGCGTAAAACGCTGGGCCGTGGTCTCGTAGGCGCGCTGGGCGTTCTGCAATTCGCGCTCGAGCACCGCCATTTCGCCGCGGGCATAGTTAAGATCGAGTATCCGCGCCTTTTGCTGCTCCAGCGCGCTCTGCAATTGCGCCTCGCGCTGATTAAGCACAGCAACATTATTCTGCAAGCCGGTGGCAATCGAACTCTTGCTCGCTTCGAGATTGGCGCGCAAGCGGTCCACTTCCGCCTTGGCACTGCGATAAGCCGGATGCGCGCTCCCGAAACGGGCCGCGATCTCGGCAAAGTGCCCCTCGGCGGCAGCCAGCGCCGTCGACAGGCTGTGGATCAGGGGACTGGCGATGATCTCTTGCGTGGAGTCGGCCCCGCTTTCCTGCATTTTTTGCAGACGCAACGAAGCGTCTCTGAGCTGACCGCCGACTTGCCCCAGTTGCGTCGCCAGATCGTTCAGACGCGTGGTTTCGTTGTCGACATGGCTATCGCTGTTGATAATGCCTTTTTCGTGCTGATATTTCGACAGGCGCGCCTGCGCCGTCTCAAAGTTTTCTTTAAGTACCTTGATTTGATCATTGAAATACGACGAGGCCTGGCGCAGCGGCTCGACCTTCAACTGCACACTCGTCTGCTGGTAAGCCTTGACAAAGGAATTGGCGAGGTCGGCGGCCAGCTTGGCATCGGAATCGACTACCGATACTTCAACCACGCTGCTTTCGTGAGAAGGCACGACATCGACTTGCTTGGATAAGATATTGCCCAACCAAACCCGCAGCGTGCCCTGGCCCTGCCCCGCGTTCGCAAAATCTTCCTTAATTTTCGGATTATCGGCCAGCTTCAATTCGTCCGCGACGCGTTGCGCCACGCTCTGGCTTTTGATGATGTCGACTTGCGTGGCCATATAGCCCGGCATCAATTGCGCCGGTAGCGTAAAACCCGTCACCGGGTCCGTACCCTTGTAATTTAAAACCAGCGTCGCGGTCGCCTTATAGCTTTTCGGTAGCAGGATACTGATCAGTAAAGTGCTCAGGACGGTCGCGATCAAGGTCGTCAAAATGATTTTGTAATGCACTCTCAACAAATCCAGAATTTGCGGGAAATTCATTTTTCACCCCTCGATAGATACCGGGCATGTCGCGCCGCCGTCTTAAAACAGACTTTCCTTCACATAAACCACATCATCCATCTGCACCAGATCGTCGAGCTTGGCCGGCAGCATCCGCAGGCTGCCGTCCTGCATCCGGCGTCGGATGGCCAGGCCGCGCACGGTGCCGCGCGGACTGAGGCCGCCGCCTGCCGACAAGGCCTGCAATACCGTCATATTGCGTTCAAGGCGATAGATGCCGGGGTGCTGGACTTCGCCGAAAACATAAAGCCGCGGGGCCTTCTCGACAAAGACGATGTCATTGTTTTTCAGGACCGGATTCTGGACGCCGTCGCCGGCCCGCACCATGTCGAGCAGGTTGACGGTATACGATGTCGTCTTGCCATTTTCGGTGCGCGTCAAGGTCACGCTCTCGGCACCGTCCGCGGTCGGCCCGCCGGCAGTGGCGATCATGTCGGTCAGCGTTTGCATTGCCCCCAGCGGATAGCGGCCCGGGCGACTGACCTGGCCCAGCACCGACACTTGCTGGCTTTGTAAGACCTGAACCATGATATTGACTTGCGGATTGCGGACAAAGCCACCGCTATCGAGCAGGTGCGCAATTTTCTTCTCGGCCTCGGCACTGGCCAGACCGGCCACCTCGACTTCGCCGAGCAGCGGGAAATTGATCGTACCGGCATTGGTCACCTTGACCTCGACATTCAGGTCGGGACTGCCGAAGACCGATACCTTGATGACATCGCCGGCGCCGAGCACGGTGTCGGCGGCCTGCGACATGGCTGGCGCCAGCGACAACATCAACGTCAGGCAGAGCGCACGGCCGAGCGTTCTGGTCGGCATTCTGGCGAAAGTCAGGCACATCTGCGACACGCTTGCGATAGCACTTTTCATGGCCATACCTTTTGCGAGGCAAACTAAAATTGATAACGCGCATTCAACAGCAAACCATTCGACTGATACGGCACCTGGGCCAGATTGGAATGACGGCGGTCGCGATACAGTGCCAGGCTCAGCGCCAGTCCCGTGCGTTCGGCATAAGACAGCGTCAGCTTCGCGTTTTGCAAACGGTCGCGGCGCTGCTCGACGGTCGTCACGCTGATCGATTGCGGACTGCCTGAATAAGCGAGGGTTTCATTCATCAGCGTCGCCTCGAGTTTGAGCTTGCTCGTCATATTCCATACAGGATTGAGACTGACGCCGCGATTGACGGTATAGATGGCGCTGACATCGCCGGAAGCGGACACTTCGCGCCAGGCGCCGACAGTCAGTTCGGTCTTGCCGCTCGGTTCGGTATGGAAGGCCACGCGGGCCACCGGGCCGTAGAAAGTGCGTTCGTCGACGCTTTGCAGACGCCGCCGCAGCCAGCCGGCATCGACGAACAGACGGCTGACCGGCGTGGCATGCCAGTCGATTTTTGCCAGCACGGCATCCTGGCGATAATCGTTATTGATGGAGAATATGGACAACTGCTGCGCATCGGGATATGCGCCGCGCGTGTGCAGGTATTGCACACCGATATTGCTATAGTCGGCCGCCTCGTAACTCAATCCGGCCTGCGTGATGGCATCGTTGCGGTTACCGACGACTTGCGTGGCCTGCTCGTAACGCAAGGTATCTTGCGAATAGCCGAGGCGCGCACTCCAGCTCGGATGAAACCGCCACTGGCCGTCGACAAAGGCATGGCGCGTGGTACGCAGATTGCGCTCCAGACCGTGATAATCGGAGAACGGCGTCAGCGTGCGCTCATAGTCGAGTCCGAGATTGCCCGCGAAAAGCGAAGCGACATGCCAATTCCACAGTGCCTGCATAACGCGTCCGTCATAATCGAGCGTATCGAAACGGTCATAGCGCGTGTGATTGACATCGAGCTTGACGCTGAAGACTTGCTCGCTGAGTTTGCCGGCGATATCGAAACCGCCATCGGCGCGCCAAAAACTGTCGGACAGCTTGTCGCTGCCGGTGGCGGCGCGGGCGCTGCTTCCATCCGAAAAACGCAGCAGATTGTCGTCATAGCCGTAGCTGGCGCCGAGGTAGGGATGGATGCCGTAATCGGGCGCCGCCAGCGTCGGCCCGGGCAGGATTGCGTTAGCAAGCAGTATGGACATGCCAAGCAGGGTATTTTTTTTTTTGAAACGTGCGCTCATTTTTTGGGATTCAAAGTAAAAGGACAGCCAAAAGAAAGCCGGCACGCCTGCGCCGCATCGTGTGATTCAAGTTGCAAATAAGATTTGTCGATCAAACTGCCAAGCGGCTCATCAAGCGGTTCACCAAGCAGCTCGCCAAGCAGCTTGCCAAGCGGCTTGGCGCTGACGGCGCGATCAACATATCTACGTGGCAAGGGGTGCAGGTACGACTATAGAGAAACGCCGAAATGCAGGATTGAGGAGCATCAACCGATGCTTGCATGCCGGTTGGCGAGGCAAGCGATGCTTGACGACACAGACAAAGTCCGCGTGATGGAAACGCCGTGCGGCGAGAGAAAATGAAATACAGCGTAAAAAGAAAAAGCGCCCTCCTTGCCGCTTGGCGGCAAAAAAGGCGCTGCCATTTCATGGGTACTTAATTTCCTGACAAAATTTCCTGACAAATCAGGAAGCCAAGGACGACGGGTTTTCGATGCGCACCGGCAGGCGCCAGACGCCGCCGGCCGGTGTCGGCCGCCCCCTTACTTGACCACGCGATAACATGGCAGATACGCTTTGCCGCCCAATTTCATCCGGCTCTGCTCGACGAAGGAAGCCAGTAGCGCATCCATCGGCTCCATGATTTCGCGGTCGCCATGAATTTCGAAGTGACCGAATTGCTCGATCGCACGAATCCCTTCATCCTTCACATTTCCGGCGACCACGGCCGAAAATGCGCGGCGCAAGTCGGCTGCCAGCAAATGGCTGGCCTGATTGCGGTGCAGTTTCAGATTGCGCACATTTTCATGTGTGGGCGCAAATGGCTTTTGGAATTCCTTATCGATCTTCAACAACCAGTTGAAATAATAGGCGTCGCCGCGCGCCTTGCGGAACTCGCGCACGCGCTTGATATTTTCCTGCATTTCGCGGGCGACCGCTTCCGGATCTTCGATGATGATCTTATAACGCTGCTGCGCTTTTTCACCGAGCGTCAGACCGATGAAATGGTGGATCTGCTCAAAATACTCGTGCGCGCCGCTCGGCCCCGAAAAGATCAATGGGAAGGGAATCTCGGCATTATCGGGATGCAGCAAGATGCCGAGTATGTATAAAATCTCTTCGGCCGTACCGGCGCCGCCGGGGAATACGACGATGCCGTGACCGAGGCGGACAAAGGCTTCCAGGCGTTTTTCGATATCGGGCAGGATCACCAGATCATTGACGATCGGGTTCGGCGATTCGGCGGCGATGATGCCGGGCTCGGAAATGCCGAGATAGCGCCCGCTCGTGATCCGCTGCTTGGTATGGCCGATCGCCGCCCCCTTCATCGGCCCTTTCATGGCGCCGGGTCCGCAGCCGGTGCAGATATCGAGGCCGCGCAAGCCCATCTCGTAGCCGACGCTCTTGGAATAGTCGTATTCTTCGCGGCTGATCGAATGGCCGCCCCAGCAGACCACGATGTTCGGGCTGATCATCGGCCGCAGCACATCGGCATTGCGCAAGATATGGAATACCGCTTCGGTCAGTCCGCCCGACGAGCCGAGGTCGAAGCGTGGATTGTTGGTCACCTGTTCATTGACATACAGGATATCGCGCAGCACGGCGAACAGATGTTCGTGAATCCCCTTGATCATTTTGCCATCGACGAAAGCGATGGCCGGCGCACCGCGAATATCGAGCTTGATGCCGCGCTCGCGCTGGATGATGCTGATGTCGAAAGACTTGTAACGCTCGAGCAGCTCCTTGCCATCGTCGATCAGGCTGCCGCAATTGAGCACCGCCAGCGAACAGTTGCGAAACACCTTGTACAAGCCGCCCTGGCTGGTATCGAGCAATTTGCCGACCTCGGCCTGGGACAACACATCGAGCCTGCCTTCAGGGGAAATCTGGGTATCGACTACATCGTATTCCATCATTTTCTTTCCTTGATGCCTGTCTGGCGTTATGTTGAGCGTACACCCGCAGCCGAATAAAAGTCACGCATATTTCGCACGCGGCCGGCGGCCCACACGGCGCGAACCATATGCACTGCGGACGAAAAAAAAGCCATCCGGGTCGCGGATGGCTGATCGGGCAGATGCCGGCGACGGACGGATTATTTCGCCGCGCGCTCGCGGCCCATCCAGTATAACAAGATGATCAAAGCGGCGTATGGCAGCATCGACAGCAGGTCCGATTGCGGGCCTTCGAAGAACGGGTTCGAGGCTTCGGCCCAGGTATTGAGCATGTGATCGAAGTTGGTCAGGACACCGGCCGTGATCGCAATGACAATACCGGCCAGCGCGCCGCCGGCGATATAGCCGGATGAGAGCAAGACCCCGGCGCTGCTGTCGCCGGCGACCTGCTTTTCTTCCTCGCTCAGATTCTTGTTATGCGCGAGCTTGTTGTTGCGGCGGTCAACCAGCCAGCGCACCAGGCCGCCGACGAAAATCGGCGCGGTCGAGGACAGCGGCAGATAGACGCCCACCGAAAACACCAGCGAGGGGATGCCCGACATTTCCAGCACCAGCGCAATCATGGCGCCGAACAGCACCAGCGACCATGGCAGCTGGCGATCGAAAATACCCTTGATAATGTAGGACATCAGCACCGCTTTCGGGGCGTCGAATTTTTTCACCTCGGTGCCGTCGGGACGCTTGGTGTAAGCGCCGTTAATGCCCGGATCGACCAGATAAGCGGCCTTGCCGGCCTTGTCGACCAGGTATTTGCCGGCCGGACCATTGACGGTATCGGTTTTCCGGTACACCAGATAGGTGGCGTGGTCCTGCGCCGCCTGCGGCCCCTGCAACTGCATGCTGTCGCTCAGTTTGCTGGCATCGACCGTCAGGTTCGGCGCCACCTGGGCCGCCGGGACATAGACGGTGGCCGCCTCGTTCAATTGCAGCAGGATAGGGCCGAGAATCAGGGCCGAGCACAGGGCGCCGGCCAGAATCGCATATTGCTGCAGGCGCGGCGTGGCGCCGACCAGAAAGCCGGTCTTCAAATCCTGCGAGGTGGTGCCGGCATTGCTGGCGGCGATACAGACGATGGCGCCGACCGACAGCGCGGTGACGTAGTATTGACCGCCGGTCCAGCCCATGACCAGAAAGATCAGGCAGGTCAAAAGCAGCGTGGCGACCGTCATGCCGGAAATCGGATTGGAAGTCGAACCGACTTCGCCGGTCAGGCGCGAGGACACCGTCGCAAACAGGAAGCCGAACACCAGGATCAGCAAGGCGCCCAGGATATTCATGTGCAATGGGGTCGACAGCGTGATGATGGCGATCACGGCCAGCGAACCGATGACGACCCATTTCATCGGAATGTCCTGCTCGGTGCGCAGCTTGCCGCCGGTGACTGTCTTGCCGATGCCGGACAAGCCCTTGACCAGGCCGCGCACAATCATCGGCAAGGCCCGCAGCAGGCTGACGATGCCGCCCGAGGCGACCGCGCCGGCGCCGATGTAGAGCACATAGGCGCTGCGGATATTATTCGGCGTCATTTCGCTGATCAGCTTGGTTCCGGGCGCCAGCGGCACTTGCAACTGGTCGCCGAAAAATTTGATCATCGGGATCAGCAGCAGATAGGACAGCACACCGCCGGCGGCCATGATGGCGGCGATGCGCGGGCCGATGATGTAGCCGACACCGAGCAGCTCGGGAGAAATCTCGGCGCCGACCGAGCCGGCCTTGAGCGGCGCGCCGAAGATGACTTCGGGCGTGTCTTTCCATAGTTTGAGCGAGATATTGGCGATCTTATATAGCAAGCCGATACCGAAACCGCTGAAAATGACGGCCGCGCGGCGGCTGGCATCGCTCTGGCCCTTGCCGTCGGAGGCGATCACTTCGCCGGCCGCTTCGCGCGAACTGTCGCTGGCCGCCGCCTTCAGCACCTGGGCGCAGGCCGTGCCTTCCGGGTATTTCAGCTCAAGGTGCTGCTCGACGATCATGGTGCGCCGCATCGGAATCATCAGCAAGATGCCGAGCAGACCGCCGAGCACGCCGACCAGCATCACGCGCGAGGCTTCGAGGTCGAAGCCGAGGATCAGGATCGCCGGCATCGTCACGCCGAGACCGAAAGCGATCGACTCGCCGGCCGAGCCGGCCGTTTGCGCGATATTATTTTCGAGGATGGAGGAATCGGTGGCGCCAGCCTTGTGCGCCAGCCGGAACAGGGTAATGGCGATGACCGCGACCGGAATCGAGGCGCTGACGGTAATGCCGACTTTTAAGACCAGATACAGCGACGATGCGCCAAATACCATGCCGAGAATGACGCCCATGACGAGCGCGCGGAACGACAGTTCAGGCAAGACGGCAGTGGCCGGAATATACGGCTGGACGGCTGGAGATTTGGAATCGTGTGGCATTAGTACACCCTCATTAAGCTATTGTTTCAAGCAATGCCTTGCGCCACCTTTTGGGTAGGCGTCAAGCAGCAGGAGCCCGCAAAGGCGAAACTATTGCACAAAATTGCTATAAATGAAAGACTTTTGGCGGCCGCCCATCGTCACCGGCCAGCATGCGCGCCGGTGACGACAAGGGTGCGGCTTATTCGGTTTCCGCCTGCGCCAGATTCAAATTGAGCTGCGAGCGGCCAGCGTCTTCAAACTGCGGTTTCGGATGCTGACGCGCGTACTCGATACGGTCGAGATATTCGCGGGTGACGTCGCCGGTCACGTAATTGCCGTCGAAGCATGCGGCATCGAATTTCTGCAGGGCCGGATTGACATCCGAGATGGCGCGCTTCAAGGCTTCGATATCTTGATAGACGAGCGCATCGGCCGTGATTTCGCGGCAGATTTCCTCGTCGCTGCGACCGTAGGCGATCAATTCTTCGCGCGTCGGCATGTCGATCCCGTACACGTTCGGGAATTTGACCGGTGGCGCGGCCGAAGCAAAAATGACGCGGTTGGCGCCGCCTTCGCGTGCCATCTGCACGATTTCGCGGCTGGTGGTGCCGCGCACGATGGAATCGTCGACCAGCAGCACGTTCTTGCCCTTGAATTCGGAACCGATCGCATTGAGTTTCTGGCGCACCGATTTCTGGCGGATGGCCTGCCCCGGCATCAGGAAGGTGCGGCCGATATAGCGGTTCTTGATGAAGCCTTCGCGATATTCGATATTGAGCTTGAGCGCCAGTTCCATGGCCGCCGGACGCGACGAATCGGGAATCGGCATGACGACGTCGATATCGCCGCTCGAAAATTCGCGGCGGATCTTGTCGGCCAGGTACTCGCCCATCTTCAGGCGGGTCTGATAGACGGAAGCGCCGTCGAGAATCGAATCGGGCCGCGCCAGATAGACATATTCGAAAGCGCAGGGATTGAGCACCGGATTTTCTGCGCATTGCTGTTGATGCAAAACGCCGCTCTGGTCGATGAAAATCGCTTCGCCCGGCGCGATATCGCGCATGAAACGGAAGCCCAGACCTTCGAGCGCCACCGATTCGCTGGCCACCAGATATTCGACGCCCTGTTCGCTTTCATTGATGCCGATACACAGCGGACGAATGCCGAACGGATCGCGAAACGCCAGCAAACCATGGCCGGCGATCTGCGCCACCGCCGCATAGGCGCCGCGCACGCGCTTGTGCAAGACCGAGACGGCCTTGAATACCGCGGCCGGGTCCGGCGCATAACCGCTCGTCGCTTCCTGGATTTCGTGGGCCAGCACATTGAGCAGCACTTCGGAATCGGAATCGGTGTTGATGTGGCGCCGGTCGTTCTTGAACATCTCGATCTTGAGCTGTTCCCAATTGGTCAGATTGCCGTTGTGCGCCAGCGTGATGCCGAACGGCGCATTGACGTAAAACGGTTGCGCCTCTTCTTCGCTGGACGAGCCGGCGGTCGGATAGCGCACATGGCCGATGCCGGACGTGCCTTGCAGCGTACGCATGTTACGGGTACGGAAAACGTCGCGCACGAGGCCATTTGCCTTGTGCATGGAAAACATATTGCTGTGATTGGTCGCGATGCCGGCAGCATCCTGGCCGCGATGCTGCAGCAGCAGCAGAGCATCGTACAGCAGTTGATTAACAGGGGAATGAGAATAGACGCCAACAATGCCACACATGGTGGACTCCTACTTTAGATTTCAAAATTTGATCAGCCGGGCCATTTCGCCCGGCAAGAAAGGATATACGATGCGCGCCCCGGACTCGGCCAGAGCGCTCAATTTCGCATGCCGCCAAAACTCTTGCTTGGGCAGCGCTGTCATACCGCAGATTAAAACCAGCGCCACCACGAAGACCGCGCCGCGCACCAGGCCGAACAGACTGCCGAGACCGCGATCGATGCCCGTCAGGCCGCCGGCCTCGATCATGCTGCCCAGCGCCATGGCCAGCAAAGCCATCAACAAACGCACGCCGATGAACAGGATTAAAAATCCGGCGATCAGGCGCACGGTACTTCCCGGTATCGCATGCGGCAATAATTGTCCCATCTGTTCGCCATAATGGTTGGCGACCATAAAGGCGGCAATCCAGGACAGCAGCGACACCACTTCGCGCACCAGGCCGCGCATGGTGCCGATGACGGCCGAACACACCAGCACGAACAGCACAACATAATCGAAAATGGTCATGCATCGAACCCGTCACGCTGCATCAGATCGGCACCAGGGTGCCGCTCAGGTTGATCTGTTTCAATTTTCCGATCGCCTTGTCGGCCTCGGCGCGACTGCCAAACGGACCGATGCGAATACGGGTCCGCGGCCCCGACTGCGTGGCCACCGTTTGCGTCGATGACTTCAGGCCGGCCGCGCTGAGCTTGGCCCGCAACTCATTGATGGCTTCCGGTGTCGCCAGCGCCGCTACATGGACCAGGAATTTTCCGCTGCTCTTTTCAGCGGCCTTGTCAGCCGTCTTGTCACCAGGCTTGGCGGCCGTTTTGCTGTCGCTGCCAGCGTCGGTCCGCCCTTCCAGCAAAGCCGTGGCGCGCGCCGCATCGGCGGCGGCCTTCTCTTTTTCCTGCTGCCTGACGCTGTCGGCCGCGCCGGCTTTCGTCTTGGCAGACGGCTTGAGCTCGGCCTTCAATTCAGTCTTGGCGTCGGCCTTGCCCGGCCTGGACTCGGCTTTCGCCTCATTCTTGCTGTCGTTCCTGGATTCGGCCTTCACCGCGTTCTTTGCCGAAGCGGCGGCGGCTTTATCGTCGGCGCCGGCCTTGGCCACTGGCTTGCTCTCGGCCACTGGCTTGCTCTCGGCCTTTGGCGGCGAGGGCGGCACTGCCGGCAAGACCGCTGCGCCGCCCGCGGGCGATTGCGCGGCAAGCAGTTCGGATACGGGCCGGCTGTCGGCTTGCGCCGCGCCCGGCTTGGCTGCGGCTGCCGTTTCCGGCGCCGCCACAGCAGCGCTGGCAGACGCAGAAACAGCCGGCTTGTCGCTGGCGGCGGCTGGCTTGTCCTTGGATGGAATCTGGATCGCGATATCGGCGGCAATCGGTTTCGGTTCGGAGTCGAAAATCATCGGCAAGCCGATGATGACGGCCAACACCAAAGCCAGAGCGCCGACCAGGCGGCGCCGCGCGCGCTTTTTTTCCGTCAGCCCGGCCTCATCGCCGTCGCCGCCACTACCGGGCTTGGCCCGCTTGCTGCGGTTGCGGGCGGCGCTGGAATCGTCGGCGGCACGGGACGAAAACTGGCCTTCGTCCTGCTTTGGCTCTTGCTTGCTTTTACTTAGGATAGACAAAAGACCCATGCCGATTTAACTGTCAGTATTGATTACAGAATGCGAAGCGACGCGCTCACCTGCTTCGCGCATTTCGCGTATTTATTCACATATTTATCACGTATTTATGCGCACGTATTTATGCGCACGTATTTATGCGCACGTATTTATGCGGCGCTTGTTTTTTCGCTCACTTATTTACCCGCCCGGGCCGCCATTACCGCCGCCACCGTCAGGAACGAGCCGAAAACCACGATTCTATCACTGTCTGTGGCCCGCTTGACCGCATTTGCGTACGCGTCGGCGACCGTTTCAAATGTCGTCACGGAGGAATCGGCGGCCGCGCCCGGCATTGTACCGGCTTGTTCGACAATTTGCCGCAATTGTTCGGTATCGGCTGCGCGCGGCGACGCCAGGGTGCTCAGGCACCAGTGGTCGATCTGCCCCTTCATCGCGCGCACGATGCCGGCGATGTCCTTGTCCTGCATGCAGCCGAAGACCGCATAGGTATAGCGGAAAAAACCCATATTGCCGAGGTTTTGCGCCAGCGCCGCCGCCGCATGCGGATTGTGGGCGACATCGAGCACGATCACAGGCTGGCCCGGCAAGACCTGGAAACGGCCCGCCAGATCGACGGTCGCCAGTCCGGTGCGCACTTCCTGGGCGCCGACCGGCAACTCCAGACGCAGCACTTCGAGTGCCGCCAGTACCGCCGAGGCATTGAGCAATTGGTTGGCACCGCGCAGGCTCGGATAGGCCAGGCTGTTGCGGCGCTGGCCGCGGCCGCCGTAATTCCATTGCTGCTTGTCGCCCGAATAATTGAAATCGCGCCCGAGCAGCCACAGATCGGCGCCGATCGCCTCGGCGTGCGCGATCAGCGAGGCCGGCGGCACCGGATCGCTGCAGATGGCCGCCTTGCCGGCGCGGAAAATGCCGGCCTTCTCGAAACCGATCTGTTCCCGCGTGTCGCCCAGATAAGCGGTATGGTCGATATCGATGCTGGTCACAATGGCAACATCGGCATCGATCACATTGACCGCATCGAGGCGGCCGCCGAGGCCGACTTCGAGAATGGCGACATCGAGCCCGGCATGGGCCAGCAAATGCAGGATGGCCAGCGTGGTAAATTCGAAATACGTGAGGTCGATCTCGCCGCGCGCCGCCTCGACCGCGTTAAAGCTGGCAATCAGCAAGTCGTCAGCCACCGAGGCGCCATTGATGCGGGCACGCTCGTTAAAGTCGAGGAAATGCGGCTTGATATACAGGCCGACGCGGTAGCCGGCGCGCAGCAAGACCGATTCGGCCATGGCGCAGGTACTGCCCTTGCCGTTGGTGCCGGCCACCATGATGACGGGGCAGCTGAAACTGAGCGCCAGGGCTTGCTTGACGGCAGCCACGCGCGCCAGGCCGAGGTCGATTTCGATTTCGGCATGGCGGCTCTCGAGCAGCGCCAGCCAATCGGGCAAATTGCCAGGCAAGCTGGAGGAAGTGGGGCTGGAAGCGGTCATCGTCTGAACCATACGTCAATACAACAAATAAGGACGGCCGCCGCTGATGCCGCCGGCAGCCGTCCTTGGATCCATCAACAGCGTATCAAGCCAGAACGTCGACCGCTTGATTTTGCAATAAAGCCAACAGGTGCGCGACTTCTTCGCGCATCTTGCGACGATCGACAATCATGTCCACCGCGCCTTTTTGTTGCAGGAACTCGGCGCGCTGAAAGCCTTCGGGCAGTTTTTCGCGGACGATGTTTTCGATCACGCGCGGACCGGCAAAGCCAATCAGCGCTTTCGGTTCGGCAATCACGACATCGCCGAGGAAGGCAAAAGAAGCCGACACGCCGCCCATGGTCGGATCGGTCAGAATGCTAATGAAGGGCAGCTTTTTTTCCGATAACTTGGTCAGCATGGCGGTCGTCTTGGTCATTTGCATCAACGACAACAAGCCTTCCTGCATGCGGGCACCGCCGGAAGCGGTAATGCAGATGAACGGCACTTTCTGCTCGAGCGCCACCTGGGCACCGCGCACAAACCGTTCGCCGACCACCGAACCCATCGAACCACCCATGAATTCGAATTCGAAACAAGCGACCACCACCGGCAGCGACATGATGGCGCCGCCAACCACGATCAGCGCGTCGGTCTCGCCGGTGCTTTCCATGGCCGCCTTCAGGCGGTCAGGGTATTTCTTGCTGTCCTTAAATTTCAGCGTATCGACCGGCAGCGTTTCCTGGCCGATATCGTAGCGACCGCCGGCGTCGAGCAGCGAGTCGAGGCGTTCGCGCGCGCGGATGCGCATGTGGTGGTCGCACTTCGGACACACATGCAGATTCGATTCAAGGTCGGTGCGATACAAGACCGCTTCGCATGAAGGACATTTGACCCACAAACCTTCGGGCACCGACTTGCGTGTGGCCGCATCGGACCGCTGTATGCGCGGCGGCAGTAATTTTTCTAACCAGCTCATTCATTCTCCTGTCGCAGCTTGTGGCTACAATGGCCGAGAGTGTAGCGCTTTGCCGTGATCTTGTCGATTCCGGAAGCAAACAGATATCGGCCTTTTCGAGACAACACAAACAATTTTGCCTTAATTAACGGTTATTACGGCGGATTTAAGGCAAACTTAAGAACAATTAACGATATTATCATTGATCCAGTGCAAGCCGGATCGACGCCGTAAAGCTTTCGACCGCGGCCGGCGCCTGCGCCTGCGGACTGCGTTCGATCTCTTCAATGATACGGCTGCCGATCACCACGGCGTCGGCCAGCGCGCCGATTTTGCGTGCCGTGACACCATCGCGGATGCCGAAACCGACACCGACCGGCACTTTGACGTGCTGCCTGATCTTTGGAATCATGGCCGCCACCGCCTCGAGGTCCAGGCTGCCGGAGCCGGTCACGCCCTTCAACGACACATAATAAACATAGCCGCTGGCAATCTTGCCGACCTGTTCGATGCGTTCCGCGGTCGAGGTCGGCGCCAGCAGGAAAATCACATCGAGTCCGGCGGCCTTCATCAGGGCCGCAAATTCGGTGCATTCTTCCGGTGGATAATCGACCACCAGCACGCCATCGACACCGGCCTCGGCCGCCTCCTGCACGAAACGCGCGACACCCATGCGCTCGATCGGGTTGGCATAGCCCATCAAGACCACCGGCGTATGCTGGTTGCTACCACGAAATTGCGCCACCATCTGCAGCACGTCGTGCAGGCCGACGCCTTGCGCCAGGGCCCGCTCGGAGGCGCGCTGAATCACCGGACCGTCGGCCATCGGATCTGAAAACGGCACCCCCAGCTCGATGATGTCGGCACCGCCGGCCACCAGCGCCTGCATCAGCGGCACCGTCAGCTGCGGCGTCGGATCGCCGGCGGTAATGAAGGGAATCAAACCTTTTTTATGCTTGGCTGCCAGGGAGGACAGCGTTTTTTGAATTCGGGACATGGAAATGCCTATCAAAATAGAATCGAAACACCAACAGAGAGATCGGACCGGAACATCGGGCCGAGCATGAAATGAGACCTCGATATCGCCGACAGCCGTGCCGCGCGCCTCTGGTGCGCGGCACGGCCATCGCTTAACCGAAGTGCAAACCCATGCGCTCGGCCACCGTATGCATGTCCTTGTCGCCGCGTCCGGACAGATTGGCCAATACGATTTTATCGGGGCCCATGGTGGCGGCCAGCTTGGCCGCATAGGCCAGCGCATGCGAAGACTCGAGCGCCGGGATGATGCCTTCGATGCGGCAGCAATCGTGGAAAGCCTTCAGTGCCTCTTCATCGGTAATCGTCACATACTCGGCACGCCCGCTGTCTTTCAACCACGCGTGCTCGGGGCCGACGCCCGGATAATCGAGGCCGGCCGAGACCGAATGGGTTTCGATGACCTGCCCATTTTCATCCTGCAGCAGATAGGTGCGGTTGCCGTGCAGGACACCGGGCGAACCGGCCGTCAGCGAGGCCGAATGGCGGCCGGTGGCCATGCCCTCGCCGGCCGCCTCGACCCCGACCAGCCGGGTCTGCGGAAAATCGAGATAGGGATAAAAAATGCCGATCGCGTTCGAGCCGCCGCCGACGCAGGCGGTGACGACATCGGGCTGGCGCCCGGCCATCTGCGGCATCTGCTGCACGCACTCGGCCCCGATCACCGATTGGAAATCGCGCACCATCATCGGATACGGATGCGGGCCGGCCACGGTGCCGATGATGTAAAAGGTGTTGCCGACATTGGTCACCCAGTCGCGCATCGCTTCGTTGAGCGCATCCTTGAGCGTCTTGGAACCCGATTCGACCGGCACCACGGTGGCTCCCAGCAACTTCATGCGATAGACGTTCTGGGCCTGGCGCCGCACGTCTTCGCTGCCCATGTAGACCACGCATTCGAGGCCGAAGCGGGCGCAGATGGTAGCGGTTGCCACGCCGTGCTGGCCGGCGCCGGTTTCGGCGATCACGCGCGGCTTGCCCATGCGCCGCGCCAGCAAGGCCTGGCCGATGACGTTGTTGATCTTGTGGGCGCCCGTATGGTTCAGGTCTTCGCGCTTGAAATAAATCTGGGCGCCGCCGGCGATTTCGGACCAGCGCCGGGCGTGATAGATCGGCGACGGCCGGCCGACGAAATGCGCCAGCTCATAGCGGTATTCGGCCAGAAATTCCGGGTCGTCGCGGTAATGCGCATAAGCGGCGGTCAGCTCGGTCAGCGCATGGGTCAGCGTCTCGGAAACAAAAGTGCCGCCGTAACGGCCGAAATGGCCTTGCGCATCGGGAAAGTGATAGGTCGAGGATTGATATAGAGGGGCTTGGTCCACAGGCGATTGCTCCGGGGACGCGCCCAGGGTCGCACTGGTGGCGGCGCTGGCGCCGGAGACGGGCAATGAGTTCATTCGTGTTCTCGCATTCTTGACCGGTGAAAAGAGGCAATGCCTGCAGCACCGGTCCGGGTCGATAAATTGGCGACAAATTGACGACAAATTGGTGGCAACTTGGCGATCAAATGGCAGCGATGAATTCGCAACTATCGATCGGCTGCTATCGATCGGCTGCTATCGATCGGCTGCTATCGATCGGCTGCTATCGATCGGCTGCTATCGATCGGCTGCTGTCGATCGGCTGCTGTCGATTAGCGGCTGAAATTTAACGCCATAATTTCTCTATCAGTTTGCAATCAATTAATTGTCGGCATCGCGCACGGCGGCGACGAAGTCGCGCATGCGGGTGCTGTCCTTGATGCCCTTGGCTTGCTCGATGCCACTGCTGACATCGACGGCAAACGGGCGTACGGATAGCACCGCCTCAGTGGCGTTTTGAGCGCTCAAGCCACCACTTAAAACGACCCGAGGCGCGAGTTCTTCTGGAATGACAGACCAATCGAAAACCTTTCCTGCGCCGCCATATGCTTCGGTATGAGCATCGAGCAGCAAACCCTGGAACCAGGGGCCGCTGCCGGCAGCGCGATAATCATGTTCGTATTTTAGCAAATCCATCGGATGTGTGGTGGCGCCGACGTGCAGAGTGCGAATAAAAGGCCGGCTGACCGCGCGCGCGATCTCCCAGCACTGGGCGGCACTTTCGTCGCCATGAAATTGCAGCAGATTGGCCGGCGCCTCGGCCAGTACCGCCCGCACCTCGGCCACGCTGGCATTGACGAACAGCGCCACGGTCGAGACGAAAGGCGGCACCAGCGCCATCAGGCGCCCCGCCTGCGCCGGCGTCACATAGCGCGGGCTGGCCCGGTAAAACACGAAGCCGAGCGCGTCGGCGCCGGCCGCCACCGCATCGGCGACATCGCGCGCCCGCGTCAGGCCGCACATCTTGATCCGGGTGCGCGGCACCAGCCGGCTTGCCGCTTCGCCGCTCGCCTCCGCCATCTCGTCATTGCTTACTTCGGTATTGGTATCGTTCATCGGTTCAGATCCATGGCAAGGTATAAGGTTCTTGCGGCAATATCCACTTTTCCGGATAGTCTATCTTGGCCAGATACAGCCCGTCGGGCATGAAGGTCGGCGCCGCCAGCTTGCGGTTGCCGGCGGCCAGCACCTCGCCGAACCAGGCCGGATTCTGGCTGCCGTTGCCGACATAGATCAGCGAACCGACGATATTGCGCACCATATGATGCAAAAAAGCATTGGCGCGCAACGTAAAAACAAAGATATCGCCTTTTTGCGCAATATCGGCTTGATGCATAAGCTTGACCGGCGACTTGGCCTGGCAACCGGAAGCCCGGAATGCAGAAAAATCATGCTGTCCGAGCAATAATTGCGCCGCCTCGCGCATCGCCTCAAGTGCCAACGGCCGGTGAAACCAGCCGACCTTGCCGGCCAATACCGGCGAGCGCACCGGATGATTGTACAAAACATAATGGTAGCGGCGCGCCACTGCGCTGAAACGCGCGTGAAAACCGTTATCGGGATCGCTGGCGTCGAGCGGAATTTCAACCGCCCAGCGCACTGCGATCGAGGCCGGCAAAAAAGTATTCACGCCGCGCACCCAGGAATAGGCGTCGCGCGCCAGCGTCGTATCGAAGTGCACCACCTGCTCGATCGCGTGCACACCGGCATCGGTGCGCCCGGCGCAGGTGGTCTTGATGCGCGCCAGCGTAAATTTTTCCAGCGCCGTTTCCAGCGCATCTTGCACCGTGTCGCCATTGGCCTGGGTTTGCCAGCCATGCCATGGCGCACCGTCGTATTGAATTCCCAGGGCAATGCGTTTCAAATGCTATCCAATCTGCTTGGTAGGCGCCCGCCACGCATCGGCTCAGGCCAGCTTGGCACGCATGGTCTTGGCTTTTTCGATCTGCGCAGGCGAGCCGCCGGCCAGCACTTCATCGATCAGTTCGCGGGCGCCGTCCTTGTCGCCGATTTCCTGGTATGCGAGCGCCAGATCAAGCTTGGTATCCATCTCGACCTGGGCCAGCGACACGATCTCGTCTTGCGCGACTTGTTCGGGCGAGGCCGCCTCGGCCGGATGCAAGTCGAGATCGATGTCGGGCAAGGCATAGGCCGGCGCCGGCTGCATCTCCGGCGCCGGCGCTTCTTCATCGGTCAGGTCGAGCTCGGGCACGCTGGCAGCCGGGGCCGCCGGCATGGCCGCGACGCCGGGAATGTCGAAGTCGATGGCGCCCATGTCGCGCGCAAAATCGTCGGCCGGCGTCGCGGCGGCGCCTTCACTGGCGACAAGCGGCGCCGCTTCAGGCTGCATCTCGAGGCTCAGCTCGGGCACCGCATCGGCCTCGGTTTGAAGCTCAGCTTCCCGTTCAGCGTCCTGCTCAGTTTCCAGCTCAGTTTCCAGCTCGGCTGCGGCATTGCTGTCCATCGAATCGAGCGCTTCATCGATGTCAAGCGCGCCGGCGGCGCGCAACTCAGGCGCTGCCGCCTCATCGCTGTCGGCGGCAGCCGCCGGTTCAAACGACAGCCCGCCAAGGTCGAAATCGAGCGCATTATCATCGGCCACCGGCGCGGCCGGCGCCTCGTCGGCCGGCGCTTCGGCATCGGCGCCGTCATCGACGCCGTCATCGTTCAAATCGGCGCTTTGCTCAGCCTGCTCCCGGGCTGCGGCACTGCTGGCATCAAGCACTTGCGGCGTCCTGGCCGGGCTGACCGGCGCATCGGCATACAAAGGATTGGACGGATCGATGCTCAAACCCATGGCCGCCGCCTGGCCCCAATCGTCGCCTTCGCCGTTGACCAGGGCATGCAACTCGCGGGCCTGCGCCTCGAACAGGCGCGTATCCTTGCGGGCGGCATAAATTTCCAGCAATTTCAAACGGACCGCAATCCGGTCCGGCTGCGCGCGCAGCGCTTCCTTGAGAATTTCCTCGGCCTGGACATCGCGGCCATAGGCAATATACACATCGGCTTCGGCGACCGGATCGACCTCATTGGTGTCGAGCTGGCTGGCCGATGGCGCAAAATTGGAATTGAATACGCTGCTGCCCGTATCGACATTTTCCCCGCCGCTGCCGGCAAACATCGAATTGCTGTCGTCGGCCGAGTCGCTCGGCTCGCTATCGGGCTTCGAGGCCGCAGCCTTGCGCCGGCGATAGGCATTTATGCCGAGCAAACCGAGCAACAAGGCCACCACGCCGCCGCCCATCGCAGGCAGGAAATTCGGCGAGGCCAAAATGCTGTTGAACAAATCATCGTTCGCCGACACCTTGCTCAGCGCCGACTTGGCCTTGTCGGCACTGGCGCTGGCGCTGGCAGTTGTGCCAGTGCTGGCGGCCGTGCTGGCGCTGACGGTCGTGCCGGCGCTGGCGGTCGTGCCGGCGCTGGCGGTCGTGCTGGCGCTGACGGTCGTGCTGGCGCTGGCGGCCGTGCTGGCGCTGGCCGCCTTGGCTTTTTGCTCGGCCAGCATTTTGTTCTTGATTTCCGTCAGACGCTGCAATTCGCTGACATTCTTTTCCAGTTCGCGCACGCGACTGGCGGCGTCGCTGGCGGCCCCGGCCTGCGCCAGCTTGTCTTCAGGGGCCGGACCGGCCTTGCCGTCGGCCGCCGTGCTACCGCCGATGGTGCGCGAGAGTTTGAGCTTGTCTTGCGGCTGGGCCGAACTGGCGGCTTTTTCCTCGACCTTGGTGGTGATTTTGCCCGAGCCGCTTTGTTTGGCTTCAGGCGTCTTCTTGCCGCCTGCCTGCTGCACCTGGCCGGCCAGCTTGTTGCGATAATTATTGAAATCGGTCGCCTGGGCCACCACGATGCTTCTGGCCTCGCCTTCGCCGACGCTACGCACGTTGGCGGCGTCAGGCACCGTCAACACCTGCCCGGAACGCAGGCGGTTCATGTTCTTGCCAATGAAGGCATCGGGATTGGCGCGGAACAGGGCCACCAGCATTTGGTCGAGCGACACTTCGCTGGGGCGGGTTTGCGTGGCGACACGCCCAAGGCTGTCGCCATTTTTGACGGTATAGTCGCTCGGCGTGGCCGAAGCCAGCGGACCGGCCGGACGCGCTTTGCCGGCTTCGGCCACGCCGAGCG
>JAIZVZ010000130.1 GCA_021768485.1 Oxalobacteraceae bacterium
CGTTCTTTCGGGTCGTTAGCTCAGCTGGTAGAGCAGCGGACTTTTAATCCGTTGGTCGCAGGTTCGAATCCCGCACGGCCTACCACGAATAAAGTAGTAACATAAAGGTGCGGTAATTTAGCCCTTTTACATTGTTCGCTTGCATATGCGAGCGGACAATATGGATCGAGTTTTTGTAGTTGCTACTATAGTTTTGTACCGTAGTTTGGTACAATTACAGTTAGTACTTTGGGTCGTTAGCTCAGCTGGTAGAGCAGCGGACTCTTAATCCGTTTGTCGCAGGTTCGATCCCCGCACGGCCTACCAATATTCACCAGGAAGCCCACGAATTTCGGTTCGTGGGCTTTTTGCTTTTTGCTTTCTGCGCGCTGATCGCGTTGAATAACGTGCGATCGCTGCCGGTTTGCATCGCCATCGAAAATTCCATGTCGGCGCCCCAGCCACAATGCCCACGCCCGACAACGCAATGTCAACGCTGTACTTTGCTGTGATGAAAATACAAATAGATTAATCCGATCGGCGAGATCATGATCGCAAACGTCCAGCAAAACGCCATGGACATCAGCTTGAAGCCAAGCATTAATTCCAGGACAAGACGGGCCCGACATGCGCCGAGATTGCTTGCGCCCCGCTGTGTCAGGATAGTTCTCCGATTTCTGCTCAAGTGAAGGTTGCTTGCGAGTCATCAAATATTGCTCTATGTAAGCGGTGCATTGTATGAAATCGATAATTTGGACGATTTCATGCCCCGCTGATAGAGGAGTTTTTGATGTCAACCCATCGCCTTGTCGGCCCGCGATCTCTGGTTTGCACCCTCTTATTGGCGTTCATTTGCCTGTCTTCGCCGCTAGTCCACGCCTGCGGCGCGGTGGACGGCGGCGCCACCAGCTGCAATGGTGGCAATGGCGACAATGTTGCCAGCCTGGGCAATACCAGCGGCACGAATAATGGCGCCGGCAATCCGATCAACGTCATGACCGGCAACAAATACCAGCGCGAAGTGGACCTGCCGGCACTGCCCGGGGTGCTCGGCCTGGAGATCGTGCGCCACTACAACAGCGCCTACAGCGGCCCGACGCTGCGCGCCGGCGCATTCGGACGCGGCTGGAAACTCTCGTATGAAACCGAACTGTTCGATGTCGCCGGCAAGGTGCAAGTGGTGCAGGCCGACGGCAGCCGCATCCTGTTCGACCACGATCCGTTGCGCCCCAATCTGTGCGCCAGCCGCAATCCGGCCAACGGCAGCATGGTCTTGCATCGCCAGACCGACGGGCGCACCGAATACGACTGGACCTGGACTGACGGCCGCCGCTTGCACTTCAATGCCGCCGGCCGACTGGAGACGATTCGCGCGCCGAGCGGCGAGACTGTCCACCTGCTCTACGACAGCCGCAACTTGCTGGTGCGCGTCATCGATCCCTTCAATCGCAGCTTGAGCCTGATCTATCCCGACAGGCGCACCGCCGCCCACGGTTATGGCGGTGTGGCCCATATCGACAGCCCGGTCGGGCGCTTCAGTTATGAATACGGCGCCGCACCGGCCTCAGGCACCGAACTGCTCAACCTGCATGTGCGGCGCGCCAACCTGGCGCGGGTGCGCCTGCCGACCAGTTACGACGCCACCATGAAGACCCATGCGTACGCCAATCGCGGCACCACGGTCAGCCGCGTCAGCCGCCTCTATCATTACGAGGATGGGCGTTTTCCGACGCTGCTGACCGGCATCAGCGTCGAAACCGTCGGCGTCGATGGCAAGCCGGTCCTGTCGCGTTACGCCAGCTTCGGCTACGACCAGAATGGCCGCGCCAATCTGTCCACGCATGCAGGCGATGCCGATAAAATCACGCTGGCCACGCCCATCGGCGGTCAGACTATATTAACCAACAGCCTGGGCCAGCAAACCGTCTACCGGCATGCGATCATCGGCGGCGAACACCGCTTGCTGGAGGTGCGCGGTGCTGGCTGCGCGCTGTGCGGACCCGTCAATGTGCGCTACCAATACGACATTCTTGGTCGGCTGACCGATACCATCGAGTTGAATCGGGACGGTCAGCCGATGTCAAAAACCCACTTTGCGCTCGACCGCCTCGGACGCACAGTCGAGGTCAGCGACCTCGTCTGGCAAGGCGGCAAGGCGCAAGCGAGTCAATGGCGCACGCGCTACGCATACACGGGAAATCAATTCGCCCCGAGCGCGGTGATACGTCCGAGCGTGGTGCCGGGCAAGGAAATGCGCACCGATATCCGCTACAACCGGCAAGGCCAGCCGCTGCAGGTGCTCGAGCGCGGCTGGGCGCCGGATGTGCGTGGCAAGGGGGCGACTGCACTGGTGCGCGCAACCAGCTATCGCTACGGCGACTTCAACGGCCGCAGTCTGCTGACCCAGATCGACGGCCCATTACCCAACGGGCCGAGCAATTCGCCAGTCGACTCCGACATTACCGTGTTCGAATACGATCACCGGCCTGAGGGCACGCCCCGCATCTCCGGCCCGACCAGAGACGGCCAACTGGCCCTCTATGACGACCGGCCCGGTATCCTGACTGCGATTATTACCCCAGGCAATTTCAAGACCTCGCTGCAATATGACGATGCCGGGCGCATTGCCAGCGTCAGCGATGCCGAAGGCCATCAGACTGCATTGCGCTATGACCCGCGCAATCGAATTATTGCAACAAGCCGCGACGGTATTACCCTGACCACATCCTACGATGCCTTCGACCACCCGGTTGAGACCGCTTTTGGTGATGACGCAGGCACCCACCCTTTGCAACGTTTTGGCTACGATGCGGCGGGACGCGCGATGTGGACCACGTCGGCCATCGGCATCGTGTCGACATGGCGCTACGACACCGAAGGCAAATTGCTCGATACGGCCACGCAATCGAATGCGATCCGGCAGGCATGGCACTATGAGTATGACCCATTCAATCGCTTGCTGGCAGTGACGGACCCTAACGGTGCGATCCGACGGATTGCCTGGAATGCGCAGGGTTTGCCGGCGACCGCGACCGACACACTGGGGCGCGAAACCCGCTACCGCTACGACGCCTCGGGCAAAGTGACCGACATCATCGACGCCGCCAACAGCATGCAGGCGCGCCTGCACAATACAGCGCGGCATATCGACCGCGATGCCCTCAGCCGAATTCAGTCCGTACGCGCGCCTGACGGCACCCTGACGCGCTATCGACACGACGACTTCGGCCGAACGGTCGCCACCATCAGCGACGACAGCGGCGCCGTGACGCGCGACTTCGACCTCGCGGACCGGCTGACCGGCGCCATCGATGCCAACGGCAATCGCGCCATCTATGCCTACGACGTTGCAGGGCGCATTGTGCGCCAGACCGTAATCGACGCCCACGCCTCAGGTCCGGAGAAGCCGTCCACAGTGACCACCTGGCGTTACGCTGGACGGCACCTGATCGCAATCGACCATCCCGACCAGAGCGAGCGCTACCGCTACGACGAACGGGGCCGCATGACCGACAAAGCCGTCACTTTGACGCTGCCGAACGGCGCGCCGGTCAGCGCGACATGCCGCTATGCCTATGACGGCTTCGGTCGATTGATCAGCAGTAGCCTGCCCGACGGCAGCCTGCTTGAATACCAACGCGACGGCCAACAACAGGTGACGGCCATTGTGCGCAAGGCGGCAATCGGCACTGCATGGTTGCGCTGGCTGGCGCCACAACAAACCATCGTCGCGCATCTGGAGCGCGACGCCATCGGCCTTAAGCGTTTCAGTTACGGCAATCATATCGAGGCGCTGTTTCAACGCAGCCAGAGCGGCGCGCTGGCCCGCATCGCCTACCGCTATCCACGTCAGCAGAACGGATGGGAAAGGCTCGATGTCGCACTCGATTTTGTGTCTGGTATCGGCTCTGCCCAGGCTGCACCGGCGGCGATGGCGCCCGGCGCGCTCGGCCTGGCGCCCGATCCGGCCGCCCTGATCGATCATCGTTATTTGTGGGACGCGCAGGGCAACCTGCTGCACGACCGCAATCAAAGCGGCGCAGGCAATTACGCCTACGACGCCCAGGATCGGCTGATCGTGGCAAGCGTCGTCGCCGACAGTCCGGGTGCATCCGCAAGCGATATACGTTACCAGCGTTACCATTATGACGGGGCCGGAAATCGCCTGCTTGCGCAAGAGGACATCGCCGATCAGACCGCCCCCACCGCCACAGACAAGACCACATTCGACGGCGCCCGTGCACGCCAGACCGGTTTTGATGGCATCGCGACCACAGGCTACGACGCCAACGGCCAGCCACGCGCGATCAGCGAGCGCATGTATCAGTGGGATGCACTGGGCAAATTGCGCGAGGTGCGGCAAGGTGGGCAGGCGCTGGCGCGCTACCGCTACAATCATCGCGGCGAGCGCGTCGCCAAGAGCGTCGCCGGCCAGGACACGCTTTACCTGTATGCGCATCGGCAGCTGGCAGCGGAACTGAACGACAAAGGGCAATTGACCCGGCAATATCTTTACCTGGGCGGACAAGCAATCGCGCTCATCGACACCCCGGACGGCGGCGCGCTGCCAGCGGACGGCTCATCCGGCTCGGGATGGACGCAATTGAAGAGCGACCTCGCCACGCTGTGGCGTGCCTGGTTCGGGCCGCGCGGCACGCTCGCATGGCTGCACAATAACCATCTGGGCGCGACCGAAGCGATCAGCGACGCCGCTGGTGCCGTGCTGTGGCGGGCCGCCTACAGCCCGTTCGGCGCGCTGCGCCCGGCCGCTGGCCGCCAGCCTAGCGCGGCCAATGGCGCCCCGTTCTCGTTCAACCTGCGCCTGCCGGGCCAGTACGCCGATCAGGAAACCGGGCTGTATTACAACGACCATCGCTATTACGATCCGCAACGCGGGCGCTATCTGACGCCCGATCCGCTGGGCATGCGCGGCGGTGTCAACAGCTATGCCTATGTCAACGGCAACCCACTGCGCTATGTCGATCCGAGCGGGTTGATTTTGTTTGCATTCGATGGGTCCGGTAATGATGAAAGCGATCCGGCGGCGTTGACCAATGTTGTCGGCTTTGGGAAATTGTATGTTGATGAAAAATATTACATCACCGGCGTGGGCACGCTGGATCCGCCGACCGGCATCGGGCCCACCTTGCTTTATGGCGGTAGCGCAGTCGACCTGATACGCGCCTATACAGCCCAAGCGCGCATTGCCGCGATGGTCGAATATCTTGACCGCTATGCCGATACGGTCGACGACAATACCGCCTTCGATATCGACATTGTCGGTTTCAGCCGGGGCGGCGCCGAGGGGCGCGATTTCGCCAACCAGATCGTGGCCAAGGTCCAGGATGGCTATTACCGCTACCAGGATGACAATGGCACCACCCACTGCCAAAAGGTCAATTTCCGCTTCATGGGTTTGTTCGACACTGTCATCGGCCCGGCCGACGGCGGCTATCAGCTGAGCATCCCCAACGCGTTTGCCTATGTCGCGCAGGCCGTCGCCCTCAATGAATACCGGGGCAATGCGCCTTACACCTTTTCCCTCGAATCGATATTGAATGGATCGCCGTCGAACACAAACACCCGCATCGAGCGCGGCTTTCTCGGGGCCCATTCCGACATCGGCGGCGGCTTTGCCGAGCAGGATTTGTCCACGGTGGCGCTGACATGGATGGTCGATCAGGCGATAGCGGCTGGTGTGCAGATGGATGAACCAAGTCGCACCATCATCGCCAATCCGGTATTGCACGACAAAAGCAGCAATCTGTTGACAGGCGCGCCTGACGGCGGCCCGACGGCCACCAGCGAAGACCGCGATGTCCGCTATGCCGACGGCACCGTCGTGCGCCAGCGCCAGACGACCTACGAACTGATGACCTATGCCGACACACTGCCGTTCATCACCTATAAACCGGATCCGAATTCAATAGACAATATCTCCGGCACCGTCGATGCCAAGGCATATTTGCAATGGCTCAAGGATAACGGTTACGACCTGAACATGACAGCCCAATAAAGGAAAATACGATGAACCCGACGATAACGACACGACTGGTCCTCATTCTAACGTTGGTCAGTATTTGTCTGGCCGCCTGCGCCCAGACCGGAAAACCGCAAACGGATCGCGAACTCAAAGGCATGGGGATGGTTGTCGAGTATAAATTGGCGCTTGGCGCGTCTCAAAAGCAGGGTGTGAGCGCGACAACAGATGCAGGAAATGAGATTTTTCGAAAGGCATTATTGATAATTAGTGGAGGAGGCACAAGCTTTTTCGGCGGCGGCACGAACATGTCCTTCCCGCGTTGGGTCAGAGTCACTTGGCGGGAAAATACGACACCAGGTGAACGATGGACGACTGGCACAATCGC
>JAIZVZ010000184.1 GCA_021768485.1 Oxalobacteraceae bacterium
TTGCCGGCACCACCGAACAATAAATCGTCGCCCGCGCCGCCATTGAGCGTGTCGTTGCCAGCGCCGCCGTCGAGCGTGTCATTGTAGCGCCAACCTTGCATGCTGTCGGCATCATCATTGCCGACGGCCGCCCAACCGGATAGCGTCCCACCGTCCGGCCGGAGGCCGCCGACGAAATTGTTGACGGTCAGCGTGTCCACGCTGACATTGGCGAGCCGCATGATGGTCAACGGTTTAAAGACGGCGCCGTCGGTGCCGTCTCGGTCATACAGCAGCAGGGTATCGGTACCGTCCTGAACCAGCTTGAAATAGCCTTGCGCGGCATCGAAGGGATTGCCGTTCCGCGAAAACTGCATCCCGGTCAGGTCGATGCGATCGGCATCGGCGCCCTCACCAGCGGTAAAGTCGGCCACGGTATAGTTCGCGTAGCCATCGTTGTCGAGCAAGCGATAATTGTCGCTGCCAGCGCCACCGGCGATGCTCAGCGCGCGTTTGCTCCCGCCCCCCTGTATTAAGAAGAGATCGTTGCCGGCACCGGCGTTTACGGTCGCTAGACCGGTGGCATTGTAATCGTAGCGGATGTCCAACACATCATTGCCGTCCCCGCTTTCGATTGTATTGCTACCGCTGAACGCGCGCTCGAACACCTTGTCATCACCACTGCCACCGTTCAGTGACTGATTAGTGCTGCCGGCTTCCAGCGTATCGTTGCCAGCGCCACCGATCAGCGTATCGTCATGCGCACCTTGCAGATAATCATCGCCATCACCACCGTCCAGCAGATCGCCGCCACCGCCGCCGCCCCACAGCAAGTCGTTGCCGTCGCCGCCCAACAGGGTTTCGCTGGCCATCGTACCAATCAGAGTATCGTTGCCAATGGTGCCGTTAATCGTATTGCTCATCTTGCTTAGTTCACAAACTGGTAGTCGTTGAGGTTGGTCGTCGGGGTGCCGGTCAGCACCGCGATCTGGGTCAGTTCGCCGGCCGAGACGGTGGCGTCGTAGTCGCCAGAAACAAAGCGGTACAGCACGGTCGCGGTACTGGTAGACAGCACGAACAGCGCGCTCTGGCCCTGGCCATAGAAGCTGTCCGCCGCGCCGATGATGGCGGCGGCGTTGGCGGTCGACGCCGTGGTCATATGCTGGGTGAACAGCACCAGTTCGGAACTGGAGTCGAAGCCGCCCGGCGCGCTGCGCACGACGGCGCCATCGACCGAGAAGCTGCCGTCGCCTGTGCCCAGTGTCGCCATGCTGATCTGCACACGGTCGGTGCCGGACACAAAGTCGGTCACGGTATCGCTGCCCACCGCGCTACTGAAGACGAAACTGTCGATGCCGTCACCGCCGGTCAACTTGTCGGCGCCATCACCACCGATCAGGGTGTCATTGCCGCTGCCACCACTGAGAACGTCGGCGCCGCTGCCGCCGCGCAATACGTTGGCCAGCTCGTTGCCGCTGCCGGTGAAGGCCGCCGTGCCGGTGTAGCTGAGGTTTTCGACATTAGCGCCCAGCGTGTAACTGGCCAGCGCGGTCTCGACGGAATCGTTGCCGGCATTGGCGGCCTCCACCACATTGTCGCCGGCACCGACCACGTAGGTAT
>JAIZVZ010000131.1 GCA_021768485.1 Oxalobacteraceae bacterium
ATGCCGTCGATGACGGCAATGATGTCGACGATTTTGTTTGAAGAGGCATTAATCGAAGCCATGGTCTGCACCACCTGCGAGACGACGGCCCCGCCCTGGCCTGCCACTTCGGAAGCCGACTGCGCCAGGCCGTTGGCCTGACTCGCATGGTCGGCATTCTGCCTGACCGTCGAGGTCAGCTCTTCCATCGAAGAAGCGGTCTCTTCAAGCGAACTGGCTTGCTGTTCGGTGCGCGACGACAAATCAAGGTTGCCGGCCGCAATCTGGCCCGAGGCAGTGGCCATGGTCTCGGTACTGACATGGACCTGGCTGACGATCGCCGCCAGGCTGTCGCGCATGCTGCGCATGGCAAACAAGAGGCTGGAACAATCGTTGTGCTTCGGTTCGATCGTACAAGTGAGGTTGCCGGCCGCAATTTGCGCTGCGATCTCGGCCGCCTCGTCCGGTTCGCAACCGAGCTGGCCGACCACGCTGCGCGTAATTGCAACAGCGGCAATCGCGCTGACCAGCAGGGCCAGGCTGCCGAAGACCAGCATCAGCACGCGCGCGCTGGCATAGGCTTTTTCGGCATCTTGCATTGCCTGTGTATTTTGCGTCTCTTCCAGCGCATTTAATTCGCGCAATAAATCCCACCATTTCTTTTGAATAGGCCGGAATTCAAAACGCAGCAACTGATAGGCTTCATCGGGCTTTTTGTCGACTGCCAAGGCCTGGGCCCGCGCAAAATAAGGCGTGCCGACAATCGACGATTGCCGGATTTTTTCGATCAATTCCTTTTCTTCAGGCGCCGTGCCGGCCAGCGAGGCAAACATCGCGCTCAGTTTTTGCTCGGCATCGGCATATTTTTTTTCTTGCACCGCCAGACGCTTGACCTCGATCTGCAGTTCATCGGCATCCTTTAGCAAGATCATATTGCGCAGCGCCAGCGAACGCTCGGCAATCGAGCTATCCATGGCGGCAGCAAGCTTGCTCTGCACGGTATTGACCATGGTGATTTCATCCATTCTCTCCTTGATTTGCGCCATGCGCGACAAGCCAAGAAAAATAAGAAGCGCCAGCAAGCAGGCAACCAATCCAAAGCCGATAGCAAGCCGGTTAGCGACTTTCATATGTGTCAGATTCATTTGTGGACTCCAAGATCCGTGGGTGGATTGTGACTGCGCTGTTGCTACGTTGTGGCTACGTTGTTGCTGCGATGTTGCTGCGATGTTGCTGCGATGTTGCTGCGATGTTGCTGCGTTATGACTGCGACATCAGTGACCGGCGGTATTCCAGATATGCCTCAATCGGGAATAGCACGTTATTGAAATTTGTTATTGGCCTGCGGAAACTGGAATGCATTGTGGCACAACATTTTAAAAAAAAGCGCGATTTTTTTCGAAAAAATTTTTTATTTTTTAAAAAAATATTTTTTTGCACACATCGTCGGATGCCTTCTGGCTAGGCTTCCGATGACAATCAGCAATATTGTTCAAATGCCTTATCAATTGCATATTCAAATGCCGCGCCAATTTTGAAAATGCCAACAAACTGAAATTTAATCGGCGAAAAATTGGCGAGTCTCGGCTCGGCTTTCATAAAAAATCAAATGACTTTTTTTATAAAAACCGTGTCGTGATGTCACAAAGAAATCAGCGAAGTCGCCCGCAAAAAAATGCGTGACGGTGGGCCGCGATTCAATGGTTAAAAAATCGAACGCTTGCGGGGTAAGGTCGCCTTATTGGACCGGCATCGGCTCAGGTAAATGCGCAGCGGCGTGCCATCGTATGTTTTTTTATATCGGTTTTGATGGACGGCGCGCATCAGAACATTTACACTTTACAAGTTGTCTACACATCCCTGGCACACAGAGTCGAATAGCCCGAATTTGCATGGAGCGCCGAACACATGATTCGCCAATTTCTCTTCGCCCTATTATTCATTGCCGCCGGTACTTGCCAGCTCGCGCATGCCGAAGACATCTCTTTGCAACCCCAATATGGCCACTGGCCGAAAACGGAGGAGCAAAAGGCCGCCGACCAGGAATTCATCGCCAGCGCGGCTGCACGCTTCGATGGCAATCGCACGCTCGCCGCAGAGCAGCTCGCCGAAATCGGCTGGCAGTTATTCAAACAAGGAAATTCGCCGCAAGCCATGCGCCGCTTCAACGAGGCCTGGCTGCTTGACAATGACAACGGCCGCGCGCTGTGGGGCATGGGCGCGGTCTCGCAAAGGGCCAGGCTCTGGGGCCAGGCCCTGGCGCTCTATGATCAGGCCAAGCGCACTCAAAGCGACAAGCTCGATTTCAGCATCGACTATGCCCGCACGCTGGGAAATGCCGCACTCCAGAGAAGAACCGTCGGCGGCGCCATGCCGGTGACACGCACCGGACAGGGCGGCGCACGGCTTCTGGCGGAAAAAAGATCGGGGCTGTTGCAGGAGGCGTTATCGCTGTATGCAAAAAATTATGAAAAGGCGCCGGAAAATATACTGAATCTGCAGTACTGGGCAATTCTTCTCTATTCGATCGGCGACTACGCGCAGGCGTGGGACAAGATCAAGCTGGCGGAAGCATCGCCGCAACATCGTGGCATCAGCCAGAAATTTATGAATCTTCTTCAAGAAAAAATGCCGCGCCCTGATTCGGCACGCACTTTGCCCTAGCGGCAAGTCTACCAGTCCGCAAATGAGAGGCTGTTGCAAGGTCCATGAAAGGTCAATGCAAAGCCAGCAAAGACAGCCGCGAAAAAGCCCGGAAATTCCGCGCAGGGCCGGCAGTGGCGATCATGTTGTTTTTACATTCAAACCTCGCCGAAATAAAAACCGCGCTTGACGCTATACGGGCGAACTGCTATCTTTCTCGCTGCTCCGGGGTGCACACAGTGCTGAGATGGCGAAAAGCCGAACCCGACGAACTTGATCC
Source organism: Oxalobacteraceae bacterium (assembly GCA_021768485.1). GTDB lineage: Bacteria > Pseudomonadota > Gammaproteobacteria > Burkholderiales > Burkholderiaceae_D > JAIZVZ01. Next base: position 2,903 of record JAIZVZ010000131.1, read on the forward strand.
GGTTAGTACCGGCGTAAGTAGAGCCGACTTGTTCCCTGACGGTAGCTGACGCATCCAAAAACTATGCACGCCGACCCAAGGGGCACTTTCCGGAGCACTTAAACCTGCCACCTGAAAGGAAGCCCTTATGAATGCCCCCGATATGTTCGACACGGCGAAGTTTGCCGACCTGCTGGCCCTGACCCGCGAGCCTTTTCCCGCTTCCAAAAAAATCTACACCGGCGGCACCACCCATACCAATATCGCGGTGCCGATGCGCGAGGTGACGCTGACCAACGGCGAAAAAATCGCGCTCTACGATACCTCCGGCCCCTACTCCGACCCGACTGCCGAGATCGACGTGCGCAAAGGCCTGGCGCCGCTGCGTGCCAGCTGGATCGAAGGCCGCGGCGACACCGAAAGCTATCAGGGCCGCAGCATGCATGCGCTCGACGACGGCACCAAGAGCGAAAACGAGCGCCTGGCCGCGCTGCGCCTGGAAGCGGCCGCCCTGCAACGCACGCCGCGCCGCGCCAAGTCCGGCGCCAATGTCACGCAGATGCATTACGCCCGCAAAGGCATCGTCACGCCCGAAATGGAATATGTCGCCATCCGCGAGAACGGCAAGCGCGAGTGGGCCGAAGAATACCTGTCCGACCCTGAGCGCGAACAGCGTCTGCGCGGCGATCCGCGCGGCGCCACCATCCCGCGCATCATCACGCCCGAATTCGTGCGCGACGAAGTGGCGCGCGGACGCGCCATCATCCCGGCCAACATCAACCATCCGGAAGTCGAACCGATGGCCATCGGCCGCAATTTCCTGGTCAAGATCAACGCCAACATCGGCAATTCGGCGGTCACCTCGAGCGTCGAGGAAGAAGTCGAAAAACTGGTCTGGGCCACCCGCTGGGGCGCCGACAATGTCATGGACCTGTCGACCGGCCGCAACATCCACACCACACGCGACTGGATCATGCGCAATTCGCCGGTTCCCATCGGTACCGTGCCGATCTACCAGGCGCTCGAAAAAGTCGGCGGCATCGCCGAAGATCTGACCTGGAGCATTTTCCGCGACACCCTGATCGAACAGGCCGAACAAGGCGTCGATTACTTCACGATCCACGCCGGTCTGCGCCTGGCCTATGTTCACCTGACCACCAAGCGCCGCACCGGCATCGTCTCGCGCGGCGGCTCGATCATGGCCAAATGGTGCATCTCGCATCACAAGGAAAGCTTCCTCTACACGCATTTCGAAGATATCTGCGACATCATGAAATCCTACGACGTCGCCTTCTCGCTCGGCGACGGCCTGCGTCCGGGCTCCGGCGCCGATGCCAACGATGAAGCCCAGTTCGCCGAATTGCGCACGCTCGGCGAATTGACCAAGGTGGCATGGAAACACGACGTGCAAACCATGATCGAAGGCCCGGGCCATGTGCCGATGCACATGATCCAGGCGAATATGGACGAACAGCTCAAGCACTGCGACGAAGCGCCGTTCTACACGCTCGGACCGCTGACGCTCGACATCTCGCCGGGCTACGACCATATCTCCAGCGCGATCGGCGCAGCCATGATCGGCTGGTTCGGCACAGCTATGTTATGCTACGTGACGCCGAAAGAACATCTTGGCCTGCCAGACCGGAACGACGTCAAAGCCGGCATCGTCGCCTACAAAATTGCGGCGCATGCGGCCGATGTCGCCAAAGGTCATCCGACGGCCAGGGCGCGCGACGACGCATTGTCGAAAGCGCGCTTCGAATTCCGCTGGAATGACCAGTTCAATCTGTCGCTCGACCCCGATACCGCACGCGATTTCCACGATGAGACGCTGCCCAAGGATTCGAGCAAGGAGGCGCATTTCTGTTCGATGTGCGGGCCGAAGTTTTGTTCGATGAAGATTACGCAGGAAGTGCGCGACTACGCCGCGGCCCAGGGCCTGAGCGAAGACGCGGCGCTGCAACAGGCGATGGATTCCAAATCGGAGGAATTCCGGCGCGCAGGCGGCGAGATTTATATACCAATACAGGCAGTAACTAAAGAGTAACTGAAGAGTAACTAACGAAAAGGGGTAACACAATGGCAGCGCTGCAAATAGGCATCGCCGGCGCTGGTTTGCTTGGGCGCCTGCTGGCTTGGCGTCTATCGGGACTCGGCCATGCCGTGACCGTGTTCGATCCGGCCAGCGGGCCTCTCGAACACGGCCATGCAGCGGCCTGGTCGGCAGCCGGCATGCTCAGTCCTTGCGCCGAACTCGAACACGCGGACCGCGAGGTGGCCGTGCTGGGCATGCGCTCGCTCGACCTGTGGGCCGGCATGGTGGAAAATCTGCCGCAGCCGGTGCATTTCCGGCGCGAAGGCAGCCTGCTGCTGGCGCACGACAGCGATGCGCCGATGGCGCAGCGCCTGGTCAAACTATTGGCAGACAAGGCCTTGCCCGGCCAGTCGCCGCGCGCGCTCGACAGCGGGCAGCTGAAGGATCTCGAGCCGTCCATCCATGGCCCGTCGCATTCATGGCTGCTCGAGGGCGAAGGCCAGATCCACACGGTGCAGGCGATGGCGGCGCTGGCCGAAGGCGCCACCCAGCAAGGCACCAGATGGCATTGGGGCAAGGCCGTGCAAAGCGTCTCTCCCGGCCGCATCGATGGCCATAAATTCGACACCGTCTTTGACGTCCGCGGCGTCGGCGCTCCCAACCAGTCGGTGCGCGGCGTGCGCGGCGAAATTCTGTGGCTGCAAGCGCCGGGCCTCGGCCTGACGCGACCGATCCGCCTGCTGCATCCGCGTTGGCGCGTCTATGTGGTGCCGCGCCCGGGCGACCTGGTGGTGGTCGGCGCCAGTGAAATCGAATCGGAAGACCGTTCGCCGATTTCGGTGCGCACCCTGCTCGGCCTGCTCAGTTCGGCCCACAGCGTGTTGCCCGATCTGGCCGAGGCGCGCATCGTGCATACCGAAACCAATTTGCGTCCGGCCCGTCCGGACAACCTGCCGCGCATCGATTCGAGCAATGGCCTCAACCGCATCAACGGCCTGTTCCGGCACGGCTGGCTGATTGCACCGGCACTGGTCGAGCAGGCGCTATCCGACATCGGCCTCGATCGCATCGTCAAGCCGCAGTCCCATACGGTACTGAGCTGAGGCCGCCGGAGCGCCATCCACCTGCATTTTCCGCACAATGGTCCGGTGCCCTTCGTCCGCTGCCGACAAGCGGCGGCGAGTGCTGCGGCCTGCCCGTTGCGCCCCACTTTTTTTTGCGAGCAGAACATGAACACCTCCCCCGACATTACCCTTCCCATCGTCTGGAGCATTGCCGGTTCCGACAGCGGCGCCGGAGCCGGCCTGCAGGCCGGCTCCGGCGCCG
>JAIZVZ010000132.1 GCA_021768485.1 Oxalobacteraceae bacterium
TCAATCAACAGATCGCGGGGCTGATGATGTAGGCGGCTAGCGGGCTGTGATGGCTGGGTTTTCCGGCTCCGATTAATTTACTGGGCGCTCTTCGGGCGCTACAACGACATGACGACAACGACTATCGGCCAGCGCAAGCAGGTCATTCTGGAAATCATCAAAGCACATGGCGGCGGCATTTCGTCGACCGACATCCGTAACACCTACGCCAAACTGACTGGTAATTCGCTGAAGATCGAGAAGATTTCCATCGCACTACTGGAGATGAACAAAGCCGGCATGGTCCGCCGCAAACAAGAAAAATCAGCAACCTGTGGCCATTTCTTCCGCTACTGGCTGGCTGAAGCTGTGCCAGTGGTATTGCCAGCAGTGACCGAGAAATTCAAAGCGGACGACTCCCAGGTTGCTGCCGATAACCTCGCCCGCCGCCTTCGCCACGTCGCCAGCCAGCAGAAACAGCGCAATCTCGGCCCTGAAATCGTGAGCTTGCTGCTGGATGCTGCGCTCGCCATCGAGTTTGGCAAGCCATGAGCGGCCAGCATACGCCGGGCCGGCTGGAGGCTATGGCTGTAGCCGGCAATGACTTCGGGGTTCGTGGTCCGTACATCCTGGCCGTAGTTGATCCATTAAGAGCAAAAATCGTTGGAGTGGCGGGAGAACTGACGGAGCAGGACGCCCGCCGCCTGGCCGCGTGCTGGAATGCGTGCGAGGGGCTGACGACGGACAACTTGGAAAGCGTGCTGTTCTTGGGCGACACGCTGCGCGGCCGCGTTGAAGGCCTGAAGGCTGAGGCGGATCACGCCAACACCGAGCTCGCCTCCGCCCGCGCGCTGCTGCGCGAGGCTGTGCTGTGTCTGCCACCGTATAACCTCTGCGCACCATCTCAAGAATTGAAAGACCGCATCCGCTCCTACCTCGACGCGTGCGACACGCTGGGCGGGGGTGGGTGATGGCTCTCAGTTCGATGGATGGCGATCAGTCGACCGCCCAGATGGCCCGCAAGCACCACCAAGCTGATGGCGAGCGCCGCCTGGCGCAAGCCGACCGCTACCGCCTGGCGCTGCAGCTGCTGACCACCGACCCGCGTGCTGAGGCGATCATGCAGGCATACGTGATGCTGGACGAGGTGCAGCGTAATGCGCTGCTGCGCGCCGCTCAGGAGCTGGTCAAGGAGGCAACGTGACAGCCTGCACGTGCTTGGCATGCGGCGCCTGCTTCAACTCGCCGCCGGGTGACGTGGAGCGCGGCTCGGGCAAGTATTGCTCGATGGCCTGCCGCAGTGAAGCGGCCGGCTACCGGCGCCAGGTCCGTAACGCGTTGCCGGGCACGATCGCCGATATCCGAGACCGCACCGGCGTGCGTGAGGACACCGTGCGCGATCAGCTGGTGAGCCTGCAGAAGCGTGGCGAAGCGCACGCCGGCGGCCTGGTGCCTATCCCGCTGGAGAAGCGCGGCCGTGGCACGCCGAAAATGGCGGTGCTGTACGCCGCTGGCGCCGGTGGCGATCCCGAGGCGCCGGTGGCTCTGCGCGCCCAGCTCGCCTACTACAGCCGCAAGCTGCTGCTGGAGCACATGCCGGGCTCGCAGGCGCAGCTGGTGGAGCGCACCGGCCACAGCCAGGGCGGCACGTCGCGCATGCTGGCCGAGCTGCACGCCGCCGGCAAGTGCCACATCATCCGCTGGCGGCGCGCCAAGCGCGGCACGGCGTATCCGGTCTACGCGGCCGGTCCGGGCAAGGACAGCGTGTGCAACATCCGGCCGATGACGTCGGCCGAGCGAAGCGCGCGGTATCTGAAAAAACTGGATCGGCTGGGTCTGCTGGAGCAGCTGCGCAAGCGCAACGCCGCCGATCAACGAGCCGTCACGCTTCGCAAGCGCGGCGACCCACTAATCAACGCGCTGTTCGGTAAGGGCCGGGCGGCAACGAAGGAGGGTGTATGAAAAACAAGCAAGTTGGCGGCACCGCCGTTCACGTGATGAAGCCGCATGAACTGGACCATGTGCATCCGCGCCAGTATCCGCCGGGGCCGAACCTGAGCAGTCTGCTGGATGCGTCTGGCCCGTTGCTCACCGACTGGATCAGCTGCACCACGCCGCCGGTGCGCGAGGGTGAGTACGCGCTGAAACTGGCCGGTGATCAACGCACTGAAGACATCGACAAGCCGAATGCTGAGTTTGTCGGTGGTGTGTGGTACTGGCTCGGTAGTGGCGACAAATGCCATAGCCCCAATAATTGGCCGCCACGCTGGGAATATCGCGGCGTCCGCCGCTGGGTGCTGGAGGTGCAAGTTCCGAGCAAGCCGGCAACCGTGACTGGCATCGGTGATGTGGACGTGGTTCCGATCAGCTACGAGATTTACTACTTGTCGAATGACAGGGCTGGCCCGGAGAAGCGGTGTTTCAATCCGCACCTTGAGAATGCAATCGGGTTTACTACTCAGGCCGCTGCAGAGAAGTTTGCTGTCGAGCACTTCATTGCCATCGGTGCCAAGGCGGTCCTCCCATGACCCGCGCCGCGCAAATCGCAGCCATGGCCGGCGCCGTGGTGCTGCTGTTCGGCCTGGTGGCCTATGGAGGCATGCAGTGAGCCGCCGCAATCCGGAGCCGTGCTCGCTGTGCCTGAAGGCGCCGAAGGATGGTTGCTCGCACGTCGATTGCCCGAGCCGCAAGCCTGTCACGGCGGCGCAGCGCGGCGTGCCGGCAGGCATCACCAGCGGCCAGCGCGCCTATGAACCAAACCGTTTCGAGAACCAGAAATGATCAACAAACCGAAAAACCCGCGCGACCTGTGCATCATGGCCTGCATCTTCTGCCGCGAGCCCGCGTTCCTCGCGTGGCTGGGCCAGCTGGCCACGCCGCACGTGGTGTTCACCGAGGCCATGGCCAAAGACTTCATCCTCGAAGCCTGCGGCGTCGCCAGCCGCAACGACCTGGACCGGAACCCGGCCGCCGCCGAGCGCTTCCACGAGCTGGTGCGCAAGCCGTACCTCGCCTGGAAGAACCCGGGCGCCGACGCCGACGGCACCTATGACGGCTTTGCGCCGCCGGGGGGCTACCAATGAGCCACCGCCGCAAACAACACAATCGCCGCTTCGACGCGCGCGAAATGTTCACGCTGACCGACGTGCTGCTGGCATCGCCTACGCAGCCCATGCCGGCTGCTGACGCGCGCCAGCGCCACGCGGCCACCGTGCACCACCTGGAGCAGCTGGCCACCGCGCCAGCGCCGTCGCCGCTCGACTGGCGCACCGTGGCCATGGCCGGCAACGTGCTGGAGATCCTGCTGGAGCAGGGCGTCGCTCAGGATCCTGACGGCCTGCTGCGCGAAGCGTTCGACGCCATGCGCGCCGCGGCGCGTCGCCACACCACCGCCGGCGTGATCCGGTTCAGTGGCCCGGAGCTGCGCGCGGTGCGTGCGATGGTCCGCGATTGGGGCGAGATCCTGGAGATGTGCCCGCATCGCACGCTGCTGCAGGCGTTCCGCCGCGTGTACAGCGATATCCAGAACCGCGACGCGTCGGCAATCCGCAACGGCGACCTGGTCACGCAGCTGGACGGCTGGCGCTCGTCGGCGGCGTGACGCCAAAATGATCAATCTGGCGCCGTGGTGGCGCCGATAAGGACAACAATGGATGAACGGAAAATCTTCGAGTGCATCGCCAAGAAACAGCCCGGCGTGCGCGCGGTGCAGATCAGTGATCTGCTCGATGTGCCATTGAGCGAGGTAAGCGAGGCGCTGCGTGACCTTGTCGAGGGCGGACAGCTCGTGCGCAAGTCTGGTTTCGCACCGAATGGCGCACCGGCGCAGCAGTACGATTTCAGCGAGTCGTTCAAAGCGACGAACGATTACAAGGCAGTGATGGCCTCTGTGGCGCCAGCATCGGTCGCATTCGAGGTTAAATCCGTCGCGCCAGTACCTAACCAGCCTGCACAGAAGGCCGTCGACGTAAGCACGTCTGAGCGCCTTGTGGCTCACATCCTGAAAACCGGCGGCGCTACCGACGATCAGCTGCGCGCCGCCGTAGGCCTCAAATCGACGCAGTACCCGTCGAGCTACCTGTCGCACGCGCAGAAGGTCGGCCGTATCACCAGGCGCGGCGTGAAGTGGATCCCAGCCGATGGCCGCGCGCCGGCGCTGCCGCCGAAGTCTACGAATGTGCCGTCGTTCCTGGCCGAGACCAAGCCGGCAGTGCCGACGGTGAAGCCCAAGGAGGTGCCGATTGTGCCGCCCGAGAAGGTGTCGGCATCCGCGCAACCCCTGCGCTGCGGCATCTGGTCCGACGGCGTGGTCGAGCTGCAGCGCGGCGGTTCGCCGATCGCCTTCCTCAGCCAGGACGAGGCCGACTTCATGGCCGCGTTCCTGGTGCGTGTGACGAAGGTGGCAGCGTGAAGCGCCTGACGTGGTGCTGGCTGCTGGGGCACAGCCGGGGGCCGGTGAGCGACCGCGTGGAAGTGGAGCGCATCAGCGAGTACGTGTCGTGCCGGCACGTGTTCTGCGGCTGCTGCGGCAAGCGCACCGACAGCTTCAGCCTAGTGCGTACCGTTGAGAGTGGTTGCTACCTTCCACGCGGCTATGGGGTGGCTTGGCTGCGCTGGCAAACGCGTCACGCCGTATGCATGCCGGTTCCGCTGAACTTGATTGCCGGTATCGCACGCCTGGCCTGGGCCTGGATCAAGTCGCCACATGGCATCGTCGACAGTGTCGAGGATGCGTACGCGCAGGGCCGCGCCGACGGCTACCGGCAGGCCATCAAGGACGCCAACAGCTAACCAGTCTGCTGATCTGCGCCGGCGCGTGCTGGCGCAGCAGCAGTTTCCGTAGTACGCCGCCGCGCCGGGCGCTGATCGGGCGCTATTGAGAGAGAAATGGAATACCTGAAACTGTTTGCTGTTGTCATGCCGATGATATTGGGCGTGGGATTCATCTTGGTTGTTCGTCAGCGTGACAAGGCTGAACGTGAGCTAGCGCGCTGGCGCACCAGCTGGGAAGAGCACCGCCGCTGGCTGGCCGAGTTCAACGATGTCGCTATCGCGCTGGAGAGCCTGAAGGCTGATGCCGATGGCACATCGACGGCAAAGATTGGTGTTACACGCGATGAGATGCGCGCCCGGCGCAACCTACGCGAGGCCCGGCAGGATCTGGAGGCGCATTGCCGCCGCGTGGCTGAAACGCCGTTCATTGTGCCCGGCGTATCCGGCCTTCAATATCACGTGCATCAGTCCATCGAGCGCGGCACGCGCATCACCGAAACCAGGATGCCGCTGTGACCGACAACACCGACCTGGAATTCCTGACGGCCTACAACGTCCCCGAAGGCGACGCGCACCCGGCCATCATCTTCGAGCGCCTGATCGATCTGCCGGAGCACCAGCATTTCCGCGACGACGGCATCGCCGTGGAATTCCTGTACCGCATCGCGCCGAAGATCAAGGCCGGCAAGCAGCAGCTGGGCATGATGGCGCTGCCGACGGTGCAGGGCCAGTTCAAGGATCTGTTCGAGCAACTGCTGTGCCAGTTCTTCGGCCGCATGCCGCACTTCCTCTGCATCTTGGATCAGGAATTCTGGCTGGCCGCCGACCAGGTCACGCGCGAGGCGCTGCTGGAGCATGAGCTGTGTCACGTGCGGCAAGAGGTGACCAAGACCGGCGAGCTGCGTTTCGATCAGGACGGCAACCCAGTCTACGGCATCGTCGGCCACGACATCGAAGAGTTCAACTACATCGTGCGCAAGTACGGCGCTTGGCAGCCGGACATCGCCGCGTTCATCAGTGCGGCCAGTGGCGAATAACCAACACAGCATGTCTCATATTTGAGTTATCATATGTGCTGAATCTCAAATTATGGAGGATGTGTGGATGCAAACGCCGCTGTACCTGAAGGCCTGAAGAACGCCTTCATCACCCTGGAGTCGACCGAGGGCCGCTACTCGATCGTCATGAAGTTCAACCAGCCGGCTGACGCGTTCGCCGTGCAAGACTTCCTGCTGGGCGTGGGCGGTAATGAGTATCGCGGCTCGCCGGCGGCCGCGCCATCGGTGACGGTGGATACGCCGGAGTTTCAGCAGTTGATCGAGTATTGGCGCAATGAACCATATGGAACGCGCAGCTTTGAAAATGCTTGGTCAGAA
>JAIZVZ010000185.1 GCA_021768485.1 Oxalobacteraceae bacterium
CAGAGTTCGGGCATCGAGCAAGTCAATATGGCCGTCACGCAGATGGATGAGATGACGCAGCAAAATGCGGCCTTGGTCGAACAGGCCTCGGCGGCGGCCGAGAGCATGCGCGACCAGGCCCAGGCTTTGCTGCAGGAAGTGAACCAGTTCAAAGTCGGCGCCGCGGAATATAAATCTGCGCCGCCAACGCCGCGCCTGGCCGCTGTCTCCGCATCTGCCCCAGCCGCACGCAAGCCAGTTGCCAAAGCCGTCGCCAAACCGGCCGCTGCGGATCGTGTTGTGCCTAAAGCGGCGCCGCGTCAGGCGCTGCCGCCTGCGGCGGCCAAGGACGAAGATAGCTGGGAAGAGTTTTAAGCGTTTTTGATAAAGGCCGCGCCTTGTTCAGCCGTCCGGCGCTCGATTCTTTGTGATTGGGCGCAGGCGCAGCCTTGTCATCGTGTCGCCGTCGGCAATGCGGCCTGCTTGCGGGCATAGGGTAATTTGTTGATGCAAATAGCCTTTTTCAACATATTTCCTTCAAATCGAGCGGCTCATACCAGCTATGGTACTGCTTCAATTGTGCATGGATGCATGTAAAGTGTTGCTGATAGATACAAATTTTGCATTCGCAACTATTTTCACAAAGTGAAATAATCTATACTGAAATTGCATATTTGCAATCCTTTTACATGGACTCATTGCGGTTCGCATGGCGTGCGGCATCGCTGCCGCCTTGCTGCTGCCCGGATTCGACAGAACGGTTTTCATTGCGCCATTGTCAGGTGCCGACATGATTTTTTTTGAAAATGAAGAGATATTAAAAAATGCTTAAATTTATCAATAACATCCATATCGGTCGCCGACTGGGACTCGGCTTTGCGGTCATTCTGTTTTTTTCCATGGTCACGATTATCGTCAGCGTCAATCGTCTCAACACGGTTGCCGGCGCAGCGCAAAACCTGCTCGATCAGCCGCTGGCGACCGAGCGCATGATTGATGAATGGTATCGCTATATTCATACTGCGATCCGGCGCACGCAAGCCGTCATCAAAAGCAACGACCCCTCGCTGGTCGCATTTTTTGATGAAGATGCCGTGGTGACGACCAAGGCTGCCGCCAACCTGCAAAAAGCGGTCGAATTGCACATGAAGACCGATAAGGAAAAAGCCTTGTTCAAAGATCTGGTCGACGCGCGCCAGGCATTCCTGAACGATCGCGAAGCGATCATGACGCTGAAAAAGGCAGGCAAGCTTGTTGAGTCCAACCAGATGCTCGAACAAAAATTCATCCCCACTTCCAAAGCCTATGTGATTGCCGTGGAAGCGCTGCTGGCCGAGCAGCGGCGCCAGATCGATGTCGCCACCGCCGATATTGGCGTCATCAATGTCGCCAGCCGCAATCTGATGATCGTGCTCGGCGCGATCATGCTGGCCTTCGGCGCCGTGTGCGCGACGCTGCTCGGGCGTTCGATCACCAGGCCGCTGGCGCGTGCAGTCGAGGTGGCGCAGCGCGTGGCCGCCGGCGACCTGACCTCCGAAGTGCATAGCGAGAGCCGCGAC
>JAIZVZ010000186.1 GCA_021768485.1 Oxalobacteraceae bacterium
CGCGGGTTCGAGTCCCGTTTTTCTCGCTTTCTTTTACCTAAATTATTTTTTTATGTCAAACACATCGAGATGGAATAAGAATTCTATTTTGGCTTTTATTGATTCTCATATTGTTGATTATCCTACTCCATTAAATCTTAATTATTTATGAAGTTTTGGTTCAGCTGCAGGTCTTTGTTTAGTAATTCAAATGATTAGTGGTATTTTGTTAGCTATGCATTATACTCCACATATCGATTTAGCTTTTAGTAGCGTTGAGCATATTATGCGTGATGTTAATAATGGCTGACTTATAAGATATTTACATGCAAACGGAGCTTCTATGTTTTTTATAGTTGTTTATTGTCATTTATTTAGAGGGCTTTTTTATGGTTCTTATATGTTTCCTCGTCAATTATTATGAGTTAGCGGTGTTGTTATTTTTTTATTAATGATGGCCACTGGTTTTATGGGTTATGTTCTTCCATGAGGTCAAATGAGTTTTTGAGGTGCAACTGTAATTACTAATTTATTTTCTGCTATTCCAGTTGTTGGTAGTTCAATAGTTGAATGGCTTTGAGGTGGTTTTTCAGTTGGTAATGCAACTTTAAATCGTTTTTTTAGTTTACATTATTTATTGCCTTTTGTTATTGCTGGTTTAGTTATTGTGCATTTAAGTTTATTACATACTGATGGATCAAGCAATCCTTTAGGAGTAAATACAAATGTACAAACTATTTCTTTTTACCCTTATTTTTACGTAAAAGATTTATTTGCTTTTTTTATTTTAGTATTTTTTTTATCGATAATTATAGTTTATTATCCTAATTCTTTAGGTCATCCAGATAATTATATTCCAGCAAATCCTATGTCAACTCCAGCTCATATTGTGCCAGAATGGTATTTTTTACCATTTTACGCAATTTTGCGTTCTATACCAGATAAATTAGGTGGTGTTTTAGCTATGTTTGGTGCTATTGTTGTTCTAATGATTTTACCTTTTTTAAATACTTCTGAAGTACGTAGTGGGGAATTTAGACCTGTATATACTTTAATTTATTGATTATTTTGTGCAGATTTTCTTTTCTTAGGTTGAGTTGGTCAAAAACCGGTAGAAGCACCGTTTATAGAAGCAGGAATGACTGCTACAGCTTTTTATTTTTTATTTTTAATTGGTTTATTACCAGCTGTTGGGTATTTAGAATCAAAATTAGCGTCTGCGTCTAAAAATTAATTTTATTCATATTTTTAAAATATGGTATCGGTAATAATAAATAATGTTGTTTCAGAAGTAAGTTTAGGGTCTTCTATTTTAGAGGCTTGTCGTGGTGTAGGTATAAAAGTTCCTAGATTTTGTTACCATGAAACTTTATCTATAGCTGGAAATTGTCGTATGTGTTTAGTAGAGATTGAAGGTTTAGAAAAAGCTGTTGCTTCATGTTTGACAGAAGTTTCTGATGGTATGGTTATATATACAGAAAGTTTATTTGCTCAAAAAGCTAGAGAAAGTGTTTTAGAAGAATTATTAATAAATCATCCTTTAGATTGTCCTATTTG
>JAIZVZ010000008.1 GCA_021768485.1 Oxalobacteraceae bacterium
ACGCCTCGTCGCGCCGCATCAGCGCCGCTTCCATCAAATCGATCTCGTGCATCATTTTCTGATGCAGCGGGTCGTCGATCTGCTGTTCGAGTCGCAGTTGCGACAATTTTTCGCGTTCGGCGCGCAAGCCTTCGATGCGCAGCTGACGTTCGATTTCGGCCAGCTGTCTGGCCTGTTCGGCCTCGTCGATCGAATAGCCGTCATGCAGGCGGCGCCGATAAAGGTCGAGAATGCGGCGTTTGGCCTCGCGCGAGGGCTGTTGCGGCGTCTGCTGCTCGGCCGCCGTGCGGTTCAACTGTTCGATGCGCGCAATGGCTGCTTCGGCGGTGGCGTTGCGGGCGTGGATTTCCTTGTGGGTCAGCGCCGATGGCGGTGAGAATTCGACATTCGTCGTCAACAAGGGCAGGGCGACGCTGGCCATCACCAGCGACAGCAAAATGACGCCCATGGCCAGGAAAATGGCGAGGTCGCGCGCCGGGAAGGGGGCGCCGCCGGGCATGGTCAGCGGCAAGGTCAGAATGCCGGCCAGCGTGACGGCGCCGCGCACGCCGGCAAACGAGGTCAGCAGCAGCAGCCGGCCGAACTTGCTCGGCACGCGTTGGCCGGCCCGATACAGCGTCAGCCGCAGCGAGGCCCATACCCACAGCAGGCGTAACAGCGTCAAGGCCACGGTGATGCAGACGATGTAGCGCATCAGGGTCGTCATGCTGCCGATGCCGGTTTCGACGGCGATCTTGCTGACGCTTTCCAGAATGCGCGGCAATTGCTGGCCCAGCAGCACGAACACGGTGCTGTTCAAGACCATCTGCACCGTATCCCAGACCACCGTGCGCTGCATGCGTGTAGTGCCGAGCGCGCCGGCGTGTCCTTTCAAGTCGGCGTAATGCATGGCGATGCCGGCGGCGGCGGCGGCCAGAATGCCCGAGGCATGGACGTGCTCGGCCGTCAGGTAGGCGGCGAACGGCACCAGCAGGCTGATCAGCACTTGCACGCCCGGTTCTTCGCCGGCATGCACGATCAGCCAGCTGTTGGCGCGGCTGATGCCCCAGGCCATGGCGATGCCGATGGCCAGGCCGGCGCCGGCCACCATGAAAAATTCGAGCGAGGCCTTGGTCGGCGAAAAATGGCCGGTCAAGGCCGCGGCGACCGCAAAGCGAAAGCAGACCAGGCCCGAGGCATCGTTGAGCAAGGCTTCGCCTTCCAGAATATGCATCAGACGGCGCGGAATCGGGGTCTGGGCGGCGATCGCCGACACCGCCATCGGGTCGGTCGGCGACAGAATCGCCGCCAGCGCAAAAGCGACGGCCAGCGGGATGGCTGGAATCAGCCAGTCGATCAGATAGCCGGCGCCGATCACGGTAAAGATCACCAGGCCGATCGCCAGCATCAAAATAGGCTTGATGTCGCGAAAAAATGCCCCTTTGGGGATGCGCCAGCCGTCCAGAAACAGCAGTGGCGGGATAAACATCAAAAAGAAGATATCGGGGTCCAGCGTCACTTCAAAACTGGTTGCATACGACACGCCGGCGCCGACTGCAATCTGGATCAGCGGTAAAGGTAGTTTCCATGGCAAAAGACGGGACAAAAAGCTACAAACTGTCACTGCGAGTAGCAGAGTCAGGACCATGGTGATCGTTTGCATTGGTTACGCCTGATAAGATTAATATGGTTATGCCAACATGGACTCAATACAGCATGTTTCTCGGTGCAGATTGTTTTCCTATCATGCACCATCGCACCGATTGCGTGCGATTTATGAAAATTGCGATGGAAGCGGGGAACCGCCAGACGTCTGTTGTTTCAGGTTCAAGATTGTAAAACAAGAAAAAGAAGGAGTGTGCATGGCGACGATGAAACAGGTGGCAGAAAAAGCAGGCGTGTCGACATCGACCGTTTCCCATGTCATCAACAATACGCGCATGGTCCGGGCCGAAGTCCGCGCACGCGTGCTGTCGCTGATTGACGAGATGCGTTACATTCCGAGCGCGGTCGCGCGCAGCCTCAAGAATGCCAGGACGCAGACGATCGGCATCATGATACCGAACAATTCCAATCCCTACTTTGCCGAATTGATTCAGGGCGCCGAGGATGCCGCCTTTAAATTGGGCTATAACATCATTTTGTGTAATGCCTACGATGATGCCCGCAAGCAGGTCGCCTATATCCGGGTCTTGCTGGAAAAGCGCATCGATGGCCTGATTCTGGCGGCCTGCGGTTCCGACGATGAATTGACGATGTTGTTGCGCGACCAGGATATTCCTATCGTCCTCGTTGACCGCGAAGTGAGCGGGGTGGACGCCGATTTCGTCGAGGCCGATCACGAGCGCGGCGGCTATCTGGCGACCAATTATCTGATCGGCCTTGGCCATCGCCAGATTGCCTGCGTTTCTGGCCCTGTGAATTTGCCGCCGAGCCGCAACCGCGTGGTCGGTTATATGCGGGCCTTGAAAGAAGCCGGCATACCGATCCGGCTCGATTATCTGATGCGCAGCGACTTCACCAGCGAAGGCGGCTTTGTGGCGTTTCAAAAGCTGCTGGCGCTGCCGCAGCCGCCGAGTGCCATTTTTGCCAGCAATGATTTGATGGCCATCGGCGGCCTGTGCGCGGCCAGCGAAGCGCAGGTGCGGGTACCGGAACAGCTGTCGGTGATCGGTTACGACGACGTCGCGCTGGCCTCGTTTTCGACGCCGCGCCTGACCACGATGGCGCAGCCGAAATACGAAATGGGGGCGCTGACTGCGCGGGCGCTGGTGGCCCGCATTCTCGGCGACCACCACGCGCCGCTGCGGTGCGAAAAGCTCGACACTACGCTGGTGGTGCGCCAGTCCACCGCCCCCTACCTGCGGCAGGGCGCGGCGGCAAGCGTGGAAGGCGAGCCGTTCTGGGCGGCGAGTTTGATGCGCTGAGTTTTTTATTGCGCCCGGCGTCCGAGCCAGGCGCTGCAGCATTGCGTCCGGCTCGGCAAGGACTGCCCCGGACGCAGCTGATCGATGGTTCAAGGATCAATCAGGACGTCGAAGCGGATATTGAGCGGGCTGCCCCAGTCGATTTCGACCCAGGCCAGGAAGCCGCCATCATAGGGGGCAATATTGTAGACCGCCATCTTGGCGGCGCCGATGAAGCGGTGCTGCGGGTCGTTGCTGTATTCGCTGATATTGACGAAGACGCGGGAATTGGCATTGACCGACTGGTTGACGAAGCGTACCTGAGGGAAGGTGCCATTCGCGTGCCAATAATAATAGGTTGAAAAAGCGGTACTGCCCGGGCCAAACACTTTCTGGCCTGCGGCCCCGGCTTCGCCCTGCTCGACCGGTTCGGTTGCGGTTGTCGGGGCCAATTGGCTGCCGACCTCTTTATGTGCTGTCGTATCCATGTGTCGCCTCTTCACTGATCGTCCCCGTATCGCGCGGGGACTGCACGTCCACCGGCGCCGACTGCGGCGATGGTGTCATTCAGTGTAGGAGAGCGCGATCGCCGATGCCGGGCTAGCTCGATATCGTTTGCGATGACACAGAACCGCGTCCACCGAAGCCGGGCTTGATTCGGCATAATCAAAACCGCGTGCCGGCTTGCATATTAAATCACTGTTAAAAATTGGGGTCAGCGTCAAATTTACGGGCTTTAAAATGGGGTCAGTGTCGATTTTAATTTACAATGGTTGCTTTCCCATTTGTGATGACTGACCATGGCCCGCCAACCGCGTCTGGTAATTCCCTTTCAAGCCCATCATGTTTTGCAGCGAGGCAATAACAGGCAAGTAGTGTTTTGCGATAATGCCGACTATCAAAAATACCTCGATTGTCTGTTGGCTGCCGCCCGCGAATACAAGGTGGCCATTCACGCCTATGTCTTGATGCCCAATCATGTGCATATTCTGGCCTCGCCATCGGACGAGAGTGGTCTGGCGCGCATGATGCAGTGGATCGGTCGCCAGTATGTGCCATATTTCAATCATAAATATCAACGCGTGGGCAGCTTGTGGCAAGGCCGGTTTCGCACCTCGCTGATTGACTCCGAGCGCTATTTTCTCGGTTGCAGCCGCTATATCGAGCATAATCCGGTGCGGGCCATGCTGGCGGTACGGCTCGACGACTATCTGTGGTCGAGCTATCGGCATCATGTCGGCACCAAAGTCGACCCCTTGATTACCGACCATCCCCTGTACTGGGCGATGGGGAATACGCCATTTGAGCGTGAGGCGGCCTATAAAGACTTTGCCGAGCAGGGCCTGGCGACGGCCGAATTGACGCAATATAACCATGCATTTGCCAAGGGTTGGCCCCTGACCTCGGCGCCATTCAAGGCCAGCCTTGAACTGCGCCTGCAGCGCCGCATCGGCCCCGCCAAGCGTGGGCGGCCGGCCAAAGTGGTGGACGCCGGCGGCGCGGGGGCTGCGGCGAAGATTTCATAAAAGAAACAGAAAATGCGGGATTCCGCGCGCTTGCCTGTTTTTACTATGTCCCCATTTAAATATCTAGACAAATATCATCACTTTAAATTGACTCCGACCCCTTTTATTCTTGTTGAATTTCCGGCTCTGCTGAACTACTCTTTTCATTCGAGTATAAAAACGCGCTGGAGAATTGGTGATGAATGCACAAGGTTTGTACGATCCGAATAACGAACACGATGCCTGCGGTGTCGGTTTTATCGCCCATATTAAAGGCAATAAAAGCCATGCCATCGTCGAACAGGGTTTGTTAATCCTGAAAAATCTCGATCATCGCGGCGCGGTCGGCGCCGATAAGCTGATGGGCGACGGCGCCGGTATTCTGATCCAGATTCCAGACCAGTATTTTCGCGACGAGATGGCCAGCCAGGGCGTCAATTTGCCGCCGCCCGGCGAATATGGCGTGGGCATGGTGTTCTTGCCAAAAGAACATGCTTCGCGCATCGCCTGCGAGCAGGAAATCGAACGCGCCGTGCGCATCGAAGGCCAGGTCGTGCTCGGCTGGCGCAATGTGCCGATCGACAGCGAGATGCCGATGTCGCCGATCGTGCGCGCGCGCGAACCGGTAATTCGCCAGATCTTCATCGGCCGCGGCGCCGACATCATGGTTACCGATGCGCTTGAACGCAAATTGTATGTGATCCGCAAATCGTCGGGGCATGCGATCCAGGCGCTGAAACTGTTGCACGGCAAGGAATTTTTCGTGCCCTCGATGTCGGCCCGCACCGTCGTCTACAAGGGCTTGCTGCTGGCCGACCAGGTCGGCATCTATTACAAGGACTTGCAGGATGCGCGCTGCATTTCGGCGCTGGCCCTGGTTCACCAGCGCTTCTCGACCAATACCTTCCCCGAATGGCCGCTGTCGCATCCGTATCGCCTGATCGCCCACAACGGCGAAATCAACACCGTCAAGGGTAACTTCAACTGGATGCGCGCGCGTGAAGGCATCATGAAGTCGGCCGTGCTCGGCGACGACCTGGCCAAGCTGTTCCCCCTGATTTACGAAGGCCAGTCCGATACCGCCTGCTTCGACAATGCGCTTGAATTGCTGATCATGGCCGGTTACCCGATTGCCCAGGCCATGATGATGATGATTCCCGAAGCCTGGGAAAACCACGCCACGATGGACGAAAACCGGCGCGCTTTCTACGAATACCACGCCGCCATGATGGAGCCGTGGGACGGCCCGGCGGCGATGGCCTTTACCGACGGCCGCCACATCGGCGGCACGCTCGACCGCAACGGCCTGCGGCCGTCGCGCTACATCGTCACCGACGACGACATCGTGGTGATGGCGTCCGAAGCCGGCGTCTTGCCGATTCCCGAATCGAAAATCATCCAGAAGTGGCGTCTGCAGCCGGGCAAGATGTTCCTGATCGACCTCGAAGCCGGCCGCATCATCGACGACCAGGAGTTGAAGAACACCTATGCCAACGCCAAGCCCTACAAGGCCTGGATCAAGTCGGTGCGGATCAAGCTCAATTCCCTGAAATCGGTCGAATTGCCGCCGCCGGCGCCCGGCAGCGCCAGCGGCGAACATATTCCGGCCTCGCTGCTGGACCGCCAGCAAGCCTTCGGCTACACGCAGGAAGACATCAAGTTCGTCATGACGCCGATGGCCGTCAATGGCGAGGAGGCGACCGGCTCGATGGGTAACGATTCGCCGCTGGCCGTCATGTCCAACAAGCTCAAACCGCTGTACCACTACTTCAAGCAGCTGTTTGCGCAAGTGACCAATCCGCCGATCGATCCGATCCGCGAAGCGATGGTGATGTCGCTGGTGTCCTTCATCGGCCCCAAGCCGAATCTGCTCGACACCAACAACATCAACCCGCCGATGCGCCTGGAAGTGTCGCAGCCGGTGATCGACCATGCCGACATGCAGCGCCTGCGCAATATCGCCGTGCATACCGGCGGCAAGTTCAAGTCTTACGAGCTCGATATCTGCTACCCGCTGGCCTGGGGTAACGAGGGGATCGAAGCATGCCTGGCCTCGCTGTGCGCCGAAGCGGTCGACGCCATCAAGTCGGGCCACAACATCATGATCGTTTCCGACCGCAAGATCGGGGTCGACCAGGTTGCCATTCCGGCCTTGCTGGCCACCTCGGCCATCCACCAGCATCTGGTCAGCAAGGGCTTGCGCGCCTCCACCGGCCTGGTGGTCGAAACCGGTTCGGCGCGCGAAACCCATCATTTCGCGCTGCTGGCCGGCTACGGCGCCGAAGCCGTCCATCCGTATCTGGCGATGGAAACCCTGGCCGACCTGGCCGCCACGCTGCCACTGGTGGCCGGCGACAAATCGGCGGCCGAGCAGGCCATTGCCAATTACACCAAGGCGGTCGGCAAGGGCTTGATGAAGGTGATGTCGAAGATGGGCATCTCGACCTATATGTCGTATTGCGGCGCGCAGATTTTCGAGGCCATCGGCCTGAACAAATCGCTGGTCGACAAATACTTCAAGGGCACGGCCTCCAATGTCGAAGGGATCGGCGTGTTCGAAGTGGCCGAGGAAGCGCTGCGTCTGCACCAGCTGGCATTCGGCAAGGATCCGGTGCTGGCCAATTCGCTCGACGCCGGCGGCGAATACGCCTATCGCGTGCGCGGCGAAGAACATATGTGGACGCCCGATGCGATCGCCAAGCTGCAGCACTCGACCCGCAGCAACAATTTTTCGAGCTACAAGGAATACGCGCAAATCATCAACGACCAGAGCCGGCGTCACTTGACGCTGCGCGGCCTGTTCGAGTTCAAGCTCGACCCCAGCAAGGCCATTCCGCTCGACCAGGTCGAACCGGCCAAGGAAATCGTCAAGCGCTTCGTGACCGGCGCCATGTCGCTCGGCTCGATCTCGACCGAAGCGCATGCGACGCTGGCGGTGGCGATGAACCGCATCGGCGGCAAGTCGAATACCGGCGAGGGCGGCGAAGATCCGAATCGCTATGTCAATGAATTGAAAGGTATCCCGATCCGCCGCGGCGACACCATGGCCACCGTGATCGGCGCCGACAAGATCGAAGTCGACATTCCTTTGCAGGACGGCGACTCGATGCGCTCGCGCATCAAGCAAGTCGCGTCCGGCCGCTTTGGCGTGACCACCGCCTACCTGAACGCGGCCGATCAAATCCAGATCAAGATGGCGCAGGGCGCCAAGCCCGGCGAGGGCGGCCAGCTGCCCGGCCACAAGGTCTCGCAATACATCGCCGAGCTGCGCTTTTCGGTGCCCGGCGTGGGCCTGATTTCGCCGCCGCCGCATCACGACATCTATTCGATCGAAGATCTGGCGCAATTGATTCATGATTTGAAAAACGCCAATCCGCGCGCCTCGATCTCGGTCAAGCTGGTCTCCGAGGTCGGGATCGGCACCGTTGCCGCCGGCGTCACCAAGGCCAAGGCCGATCACGTCGTGATCGCCGGCCATGACGGCGGCACGGGCGCCTCGCCGCTGTCCTCGATCAAGCATGCCGGCACGCCGTGGGAACTGGGTCTGGCGGAAACCCAGCAGACGCTGGTCTTGAACGGCTTGCGCGGCCGCATCCGGGTGCAGGCCGACGGCCAGATGAAGACCGGGCGCGACGTCGTCATCGCCGCCATGCTGGGCGCCGATGAGATCGGTTTTGCCACCGCGCCGCTGGTGGTCGAAGGCTGCATCATGATGCGCAAATGTCATCTCAACACCTGTCCGGTCGGCGTCGCCACGCAAGACCCGGTCTTGCGCGCCAAGTTCTCCGGCAAGCCCGAATATGTCGTCAATTACTTCTTTTTTGTCGCCGAAGAGGCGCGGCAATTGATGGCGCAGCTCGGCATTCGCAGCTACGACGAACTGATCGGCCGCGCCGATCTGCTCGACAAGTCGCACGCCGTTGCGCACTGGAAGGCGCAGGGCCTCGATTTTGCGCGCATTTTCCATCAGCCGCAGGTGGCCGACGAGGTCGCCGTGCGTCACGTCGACGTCCAGGATCACGGCCTGGAAACGGCGCTCGACCACAAGCTGATCGCGCAGGCGCGGGCGGCGCTCGAGAAGGGCGAAAAAGTCTCGTTCATTTCGCCGGTGCGCAATGTCAACCGCACGGTCGGCGCCATGCTGTCGGGCGAAGTGGCGCAGCGCTACGGCCACGCCGGGCTGCCTGACGACACCATCCATATCCAGTTGCAAGGCACGGCCGGGCAGTCGGCCGGCGCATTCCTGGCGCACGGCATTACGCTCGATCTGGTCGGCGAAGGCAACGATTACGTCGGCAAGGGCTTGTCGGGCGGGCGCATCGTGGTGCGGCCGAATACGGAATTTCGCGGTTGGGCGGTCGACAACATCATTATCGGCAATACCGTGCTGTACGGTGCCATCGCCGGCGAAGCGTTCTTTAACGGCGTGGCCGGCGAACGCTTTGCGGTGCGCAATTCCGGCGCCACGGCCGTGGTCGAAGGCAGCGGCGACCATGGTTGCGAGTACATGACTGGCGGCACGGTCGTGGTGCTTGGCGAGACCGGCCGCAATTTCGCCGCCGGCATGTCGGGCGGGATTGCCTATGTCTACGATCCGGATGGCGACTTTGCCCAGCGCTGCAATCTGGCGATGGTCGCGCTCGATCCGGTCCTGAGCAGCGCCGAACAGAGCGCCGGCAGCGATCACGCCTTGTGGCATAGCGAACAGCGCGGCGGCGCCGGCGAGACCGATGAAGTCATCCTCAAGCGCCTGATCGAACGCCATTTCAAATATACCGGCAGTACCCGGGCCCGGGCTTTGCTCGATGACTGGACTGTGGGGCGCAGCAAATTCGTCAAGGTTTTCCCGACCGAATACAAGCGCGCCTTGAAAGAGATGCATGATGCCGCCCTGGCCGCCAGCGCCGCCAGCGCCGACAAAATTGCAGCCTGATTATAAATAATATGCACACAGTGACGGATATACACCATGGGTAAAATGACGGGTTTTATGGAATTTGCGCGGCAGGAAGAAGGTCATCTGGCGCCCGAAGTGCGGGTAAAAAATTACAAGGAGTTTGTGCTGCATCTGAGCGAACCGGAAGCGACCATTCAGGGCGCGCGCTGCATGGATTGCGGGATCCCGTTTTGCACCAGCGGCTGCCCGGTCAACAACATCATCCCCGACTGGAACGATCTGGTGTATCGCGGCAATTATCGCGATGCGCTCGATACCCTGCATTCGACCAATAATTTTCCTGAATTTACCGGCCGTATCTGTCCGGCGCCGTGCGAGGCATCGTGCACGCTCGGCATCCATGAATTGCCGGTCGGGATCAAGTCGATCGAGCATTTTATTATCGACAAGGGCTGGGAAAACGGCTGGGTCGTGCCGCAAATCGCGCCAGAAAAAACCGGCAAGAAAGTGGCGGTGGTCGGCTCCGGCCCGGCCGGCCTGGCGACGGCCCAGCAATTGGCGCGCGCCGGCCACGACGTCACCGTATTCGAGAAAAACGACCGCATCGGCGGTTTGCTGCGCTATGGCATTCCCGACTTCAAGATGGAAAAATCGCATATCGACCGCCGCGTGGCCCAGATGCAGGCCGAGGGCGTGACTTTCCGCACCGGCGTTTTGGTGGGCAAGGATTTTCCGAGCAACGTCAACAACGGCGCCAAGGAAACCATTTCGCCGGCCGAACTCGATAAATTGTTCGATGCCGTCGTCATCGCCGGCGGCGCCGAGCAGCCGCGCGATCTGCCGGTGCCGGGCCGCGAATTGAAGGGCGTTCATTTTGCGATGGATTTTCTGCCGCTGCAAAACAAGGTTAATGCCGGCGACAAGATCAAGGATCAGATCAAGGCCGCCGGCAAGCATGTGGTCGTCATCGGTGGTGGCGATACCGGCTCCGATTGCGTCGGCACCTCCAACCGCCAGGGCGCCGCATCGGTGGCGCAATTCGAACTGATGCCGCAACCGCCGGCACAGGAAAACAAGCCGCTGGTCTGGCCTTACTGGCCGACCAAATTGCGCACCTCGTCCTCGCATGAAGAGGGCTGCGAGCGCGACTGGGCGGTGGCCACCAAGCGTTTCGAAGGCAAGGGCGGCAAGGTCGACAAGCTGATCGCCTGCCGCGTCGAATGGAAAGACGGCAAGATGAGCGAAGTGCCGGGCTCGGAATTCGAGATGAAGGCCGACCTCGTCTTCCTGGCCATGGGTTTCGTCTCGCCGGTGTCGCAGGTGCTCGATGCCTTCGGCGTCGACAAGGATGCGCGCGGCAATGCCAAGGCGACCACCGATGGCGTCGATTGCTACCAGACTTCGGTGCCGAAAGTGTTTGCCGCCGGCGATATGCGGCGCGGTCAGTCGCTGGTCGTCTGGGCCATTCGCGAAGGGCGCCAGTGCGCGCGCGCGGTCGACCAGTTCCTGATGGGCAGTTCGGTCTTGCCGCGATAACTCAGCTTACACTGCGCACAGGAACGAAGGCCGGTCCGGCATTGCCGCCGCCGCGCCGGCCTTTGTGTTTACATGCGCTCGAAGATCGATCCGCTCGACGGCGTAAACAGCTTGTGGAACAGGCGCGTGGCATATTCGTCGGTAGTGCCGGCCAGGTAATCGCAGACGATGCGCAGGTTTTTATCCTGCGCCTGATATTCGTCGTAATACCTTTTCGGCAGCAGCCGCGACGGATTGTTGGCGATCGCGTCGAACAGGCGCAAGATCATTTGCTGGCCCTTGTATTCCATGGTCTGCAGTTCCGGCGTCAGGATCACATGCTCGAAGATGAAGTCTTTCAGGATTTGCAGTTGCCGGCCGGCGCCTTCAGTCATCTGGGCCTTGAGGTCGAATTGCGGATTTTGAAATTGGCCGCGGGCGACGATGCTGCAATTGGTCACGAAGTAATTGACGAGGCGGCTGATCGATTTTTTGCGGACCCGGTTTTTACCGGAAAACAGGTTTTCGCTGAGCGCGGCGATCTCGCCGGCCAGCGGCAGGGCCGCATGCTCGATCTGGCGGGCGACGTCTTCCTTCCATTGGCGCTCGCTGACCAGGCCCATGGCAATCGCGTCTTCGAGATCGTGCACGCCGTAAGCGATGTCGTCGGCATATTCCATGATCGACGAATCGAAGCTTTTGTGGGTGGTCTTGGCGTGCCGCGGCGGCATGCGCGGCGCCGGTGTTTCGGTCTGGCGAAATAGCGCCGCTTCGCTTGGCGACAGCGCTTGCGTGATCCATTGATAGGCCTGGGCGTCGGAATCGAAAATGCACTTGGGCGGTTTGTAGCTGTCGATATTCGAGGGCGCACTGGCGGCATCATAGGCGCTGCGGTTGAGCGCATCGCTGTAGAGGATCGGGTATTTCAGCAAGCCGAGCAGCGAGCGGCGCGTCAGGTTCAAGCCCTTGGTGTCGGAATGCTCGCCCAGTTCGGTGCAGATGCGCAGCGTCTGGGCATTGCCTTCAAAGCCGCCGTCGTTGCGCATGGCGTAATTGAGGGCGACCTCGCCGCCGTGGCCGAACGGCGGATGGCCGATGTCGTGGGCCAGGCCGATCGTTTCGATCAGGTTTTGTTCGGGGAGTGCGCTGCGAAACTGCTCGAGCTGCGGATGCTTGCCGAGAAATTCGGTGATGCCGCCGGCAATTTGCGCCACTTCCAGCGAGTGGGTCAGACGGGTGCGGTAGAAATCGCTCTCGCCGAGGTTTAATACTTGTGTTTTGCCTTGCAGGCGGCGAAAAAATGCAGAGTGAATCACGCGCGAGCGATCGCGGCCGTAATTATTGCGATCGCGCTCGTCGCCGAGCGCAGTTTCCATTCTGTCTTCCCACATGATGTGCTCCGAAATCGGTATTGCCTACGCTGTCTGCCCGTTTCGCAGTGTAGCGTGACGGGGCCTGCTTGTCGCGGTGACTGTTAAAATGGCATTGTTGAATTTTTGTTGAAATTTAAAAAGTATGGCCATTACCATTTCCAACGAAGCACGCACCGAAGTCATATCTTCCATGCAACGGTATTTTGCCGAGAATATGGATGAGCCCTTGGGCAATCTCGCGGCCGATTCTTTGCTGATTTTCATTTTGGCCGAAATTGGCCCCTTGATTTATAACAAGGCCGTCAACGATGTCCAGGATAACTTGCAATCTCGTATATCTGAACTCGATATCGAGGTCCATGAGGCTGAATTCCAGTATTGGCGCGCGCGCAAGCCGAAATAAGACTGCAACAAGGCCGCGAATGCTTCTTGCGCCTGCCATGCGCGATGGTCTGTTTCGTCATATTTATCGTTGTAATACTTATATTTGTAACACTTATGTAACACCTATAGAGAACATTTATAGGTAGTATTTATAGATAACATTTGTCGATGAGGTGTGGGGCGCGAGTGCAAGGTCGGCCGCCTTATTTGCTAATTGCCTCAACTAGACTTAAAATATCTGACTCCCGGTTCATTAAAGGTGTATTCTTGTGTCTGGAAAACTGGCAGTCATTGCCTGCAGATCAAGGACTGGCCTTTCTGAACTACAATATGACATTGCATGATTCGAGTACATTCTTGACCAATCTCGTCGAAATTCGCGATTTAAAATTCAGCTATGGAGAGCGGACGATCTTATCGGGCCTCCGCATGGATTTTCCGCGCCGTAAAGTCGTGGCTGTCATGGGCGGCTCCGGCTCTGGCAAGACGACAATTTTGCGTTTGATCGGCGGGCAGTTGAAGGCCCAGGGCGGTTCGATCAAGGTCGACGGCCAGGAAATTGCCACGATGTCTACCGACGCCTTGTACCAGACGCGGCGCAAGATGGGCATGTTGTTCCAGCACGGGGCCTTGTTTACCGATCTGTCGGTGTTCGACAACGTGGCCTTTCCACTGCGCGAGCATAGCGATTTGCCGGAAACGCTGATTCACGATCTGGTCTTGATGAAACTGCAAGCGGTCGGCCTGCGTAACGCGGCCGAACTGAAGCCGGCCGAGATTTCGGGCGGCATGGCGCGCCGCGTCGCGCTGGCCCGCGCCATCGCACTCGATCCGCAATTGATCATGTATGACGAGCCGTTTGCCGGCCTCGACCCGATTTCGATGGGGGTGACGGCCAACCTGATCCGTCAGCTCAATGATGCGCTCGGTTCGACCTCGATTCTGGTGTCGCACGATGTGCACGAATCGTTTTCTATCGCCGATTACGTTTATTTCTTGTCGCAAGGTAAGATCGTTGCCGAAGGCACGCCGGCGCAGATGGCGGCCTCGACTGATCCTTATGTGAAACAGTTCGTCAATGCCGAGGCCGATGGCCCGGTCCCCTTCCACTATCCCGGCAAAACATTGCAAGACGATTTGGGTTTGGGGGCGGCCGCATGATTCTCGACTTTTTTTCCTGCATCGGCGGCTGGGTCCGCGAATTCCTGGCCCGCCTCGGTTATACGGCGGCCGCGTTTTGCACCATCTTGCGCGCCTGTGGCGGTTTGTGGCGCCGGCCGCGCCTGGTGACCGACCAGATTCATTTTATTGGTAATTATTCGCTGGTTATTATTGCGGTATCGGGCCTTTTTGTTGGTTTTGTGCTCGGTTTGCAGGGATATTACACGCTAAATAAATATGGTTCGGAGCAGGCGCTCGGTATGCTGGTAGCCTTGTCGCTGACGCGTGAACTGGGGCCGGTGGTAACGGCTTTGCTGTTTGCCGGACGTGCCGGCACCTCGCTGACCGCGGAAATCGGCTTGATGAAGGCTGGCGAGCAATTGGCGGCGATGGAAATGATGGCCGTCAATCCGATTGCCCGTGTGCTGGCCCCGCGCTTTCTGGCCGGCGTGATCGCCATGCCGGTGCTGGCGGCCATTTTCAGCGCCGTCGGCATTTTTGGCGGCTATATCGTCGGGGTCGAACTGATCGGTGTCGACAACGGTGGCTTTTGGTCGCAGATGCAGGGCGGCGTCGATTTTTGGGCCGATATCGTCAATGGCGTCATCAAAAGTGTCATCTTTGGTTTTGCCGTCACTTTCATCGCTTTGTTTCAGGGCTATGAGGCGCAACCGACACCGGAAGGTGTCGCCCGGGCAACTACCCGGACCGTGGTCATTGCTTCGCTGATGGTGTTGTGGCTCGATTTCATGATGACAGCATTGATGTTCAATAAATAATCGATAATGCGTAAAGTGCGGCAAAGCGCGTGCCTGCCAAATTGAAATAAAATCAAAAAACAGGACACCGCGCGCGCTGCTGTCGTGATAATTAGGAATGAATATGCAACGTAAATCTCTGGATGTATGGGTTGGTCTGTTTGTCGTGCTCGGCGCCGCAGCCTTGATGTTTTTGGCGCTCAAGGCCGGCAATATGAGCTCGATGTCGTTTGGCGGGCATACTTATGCAGTGATTACCAAATTCGACAATATCGGCGGCTTGAAACCACAGGCTCCGGTCAAGAGCGCCGGCGTGGTCGTCGGTCGCGTCGACGACATCAAGTTTGACGACAAGAGTTTTCAGGCCATGGTGACGCTCAATATGGATGAACGTTACAAATTTCCCAAAGATAGCTCGGCAAAAATTCTGACGGCCGGTTTGCTCGGCGAACAATATATTGGTATCGAACCAGGTGGCGATACGAACAACCTGGTCAGCGGCGATAAAATCAAGATGACCCAGTCGGCCGTCGTCCTCGAGAATTTGATCAGTCAATTTCTCTATAGCAAGGCAGCCGATGGAAAGGATGCGCCGAAATGACGTTTACTTTTCGTGGCCTCGCGCGGCCGTTCCTGCTGGCGCTGGTTTTGGTGGCGAGCGTGAGCGGCTGCGCGACCAGCTCTACGCCCGGCGATCCGCTCGAGCATTTCAACCGCGCCATGTTCAACTTTAACGACAAGATCGACCAGGTTGCCTTGAAACCGACGGCGAGCTTTTATCAGCGCGTGACGCCGACGGTGATACAGACAGGGATCAGCAACTTTTTCGGCAATCTCGGCGATGTCTGGACCGCAATTAACAATCTGTTGCAAGGCAAGGGCGCCGATGGCATGTCGGACGTGATGCGGGTGGCGCTCAATTCGACCTTCGGCCTTGGCGGCATACTCGATATCGCATCCGAAGCGGGTCTGGCCAAGCACAATGAAGATTTCGGCCAGACGCTGGGCACCTGGGGCGTCAAAGGCGGCCCGTATGTCGTCCTGCCTGGCTTCGGCTCGTATACCTTGCGCGACGCGATCGTGCTGCCGCTCGATTGGTTAGCCGATCCGTGGGGATACAAGAAGCCGGTGTATGTCCGCAATACCGGTATCGCGGTCCGCCTGGTCGACCAGCGCGCCAGTGTGCTTGAGGCTTCGCGCATGATCGAAGAGGCCGCGCTCGATAAATACGAATTCATCCGCGATGCCTATTTGCAGCGGCGCGAGAGCAAGATCAACGATGGCCGCGACAACCGCGACAATCCGCCGCAGACTCAGGTACAGCCGCAGCTGCAGGATCAGGCTGCAGCCAAGCTCGACGGCGAGCAACCGCCGGCTGACAAGGCGGCGCCAGAGGTCGATAAAGCGGATAAAGCAGGCGCCGCGCAAGCGGCTACCGCCCCGGCGCCCGAGCCGGCCAAGGCGACGGAAGCCGGCAAAACGCCTGCCGCGGACGCTGACAGCACGCCGGCGCCAGACAAGACGGCCGCGCCGGCGGTCGACAGCGCCGAGCCGGCCAAGGCTTTGCCGGCCGCCGATGCAAAGAAATAACAGGATGATGCGCGACACCGGTTTTGACGGCGGCAACGAAGATTGCCAGGAAAGCAGCAAGCGCGGTAGTACAATGTGACTTGGCTAAACCCCAATACTTTACAGATAATTGAAACCATGAAGATCTCTACTAAATTAATCACCACGCTATTCGCTGGCTTGATGCTGGCGTGCAATGCTATTGTCGCCTCGGCCGCTCCGGTCGCTGAAGCGCCCGATGCCCTTGTCAAGCGCATCAGCCTGGACGTCATCGATACCGTGAAAGCCGATAAGGAAATCCAGTCCGGCAATCAAAAGCGCGTGTTCGAGCTGGTGGAATCCAAAATCCTGCCTTTTGTTGATTCGCAACGCATGACGTCGCTGGCCGCCGGCCGTTTTTGGCGTGAAGCCTCGCCTGAACAGCAAAAGCAACTGGTGACTGAATTTCGCAATCTTTTGATTTACACCTATTCCGGTGCCTTGTCGTCGATTCGCGATCAAAAAGTCGATTTCAAACCGCTGCGCGCCAGCCCCGGCGATACCGAAGTCGAAGTGCGTTCGCAAGTGATCCAGCCACGCGGCGAACCGATCCAGCTTAACTACCGCATGGAAAAAGTTGGCAATGGCTGGAAGATTTACGATATCAATGTGCTTGGTGCCTGGCTGGTTGAAACATATAAAGGCAATTTTGCCGCTGAAATCGGCCGTTCCGGCATCGATGGCCTGATCAAGGCGCTGGCTGAAAAAAACCAGAAACTGGCCAGCCGTCCGGCGGCTCGCGCCAAATAAAGCGATCGGGCACGTTTTGACTTTCACTCTCAGTCCTACCGTCACCTTCGCCAACGCCGCCACGGTGTTGGCGCAAGGCTTGACTGCGCTTGCAGCCGGACAGACCACGCTTGATCTGGCGCCCTTGACCGACGTCGATTCGAGCATGGTCGCGGTCTTGCTGGCATGGGAACGCGCCGCCCGGCAGCGCGGCGCCAGCCTCGTGTTACAAAATATTCCTGAAAAATTGCACAGCCTGGCCGGTGTCTACGGCATCGCCGATTTGCTGCTCGCACCACACCGACATTGATCCTGCTGCGGGTCTGAAGGCGGGCGCCTGGCGTCGGCCGTCACTGCCGGGCCCGGGCCATCGGTCCCGGGCGGGCAAAAATCCCCGATCCCCGGGAGCGGTAAAAATCCCCTATAATCAACGGTTTTTGCCATATTGCATCGTGCCTGCCAAGCGGCTCCCCTTTGATTTTCGTGTTTTAATTCTGACCGCTGTCACCATCCATCGATATAGAAGTGAGTATGACTGCCATCCAGATCCGCAATGTCGAAAAAAGCTATAAATCGCTCAAGGCATTGAACCAGGTTTCGCTCGATATCGAGCAAGGCGAATTTTTCGGTTTGCTAGGCCCTAACGGTGCCGGCAAGACCACGTTGATTTCGATTATCTCCGGCCTGATCCGCGCCGATGCCGGCAGCGTGACCGTGCATGGCCACGACGTCCAGCATGATTACCGCGCGGCCCGCCGCTTGCTCGGCGTCGTGCCGCAAGAGCTGGTGTTCGACCCATTTTTCACGGTGCGCGAAACGCTGCGCCTGCAATCGGGCTATTTCGGTTTGTCCGGTAACGATGACTGGATCGATGAAGTGATGGCCAATCTCGACCTGACCGGCAAGGCCGATACCAATATGCGCGCGCTGTCGGGCGGCATGAAGCGCCGGGTGCTGGTGGCCCAGGCCCTCGTGCACAAACCGCCCGTCATCGTGCTCGACGAACCGACCGCCGGCGTCGACGTCGAATTGCGCCAGACATTGTGGAAATTCATCGCCCGCCTGAACCGCGAAGGCCATACGGTGGTGCTGACCACCCATTACCTCGAAGAAGCGCAAGCGCTGTGCAAACGCGTGGCCATGCTCAAGAGCGGCCAGATCGTCGCCCTCGATACGATGCGCGCGCTGATCGGCCGCATCTCGGGTTCGCAATTGGTGCTGAGCTTTAAGCACGGGGCCTTGCCGGCGGCGCTGGCGCCCTTGCTGTTGCCGGCGCAGATGCCCGCGCAGGTCTCAGCTTCCGGCCCGGCGCCGGCCAATAAATATACCCTGCGCGTGACCGAATACGCGCAAGTCGAGCAAATCTTGCGGCAGGTGCGCGAGAGCGGCGCCGTGATCGATGAAATGCAATTGCAACAGGCCGATCTGGAAGACGTCTTCTTGCAGATCATGGGTGGAGGATTCAAATGAGGAGCAATACCGGCTTGAACCTGTTTTCCAAGGGTTTTCAGACCCTGCTGTACAAGGAGACGCTGCGCTTTTGGAAGGTCGCCACGCAAACGGTCGCCGCCCCCATTCTGACGGCCCTGCTGTATCTGCTCATCTTCGGCCATGTACTCGAAGACCATGTGCAAGTCTATCCGGGGGTGCGCTATACGGCCTTTCTGGTGCCGGGCCTGGTGATGATGAGCGTGCTGCAAAATGCCTTTGCCAACTCCTCATCGTCGTTGATCCAGTCTAAAATAACCGGCAATCTGGTGTTTGTGCTGCTGACCCCCTTGTCGCACTGGGAGATTTTTTCTGCCTACGTGCTGGCCTCGGTGGTGCGCGGCGTGGCCGTCGGCAGCGGGGTCTTCCTGGCCACTGCCTGGTTTGCCCATCTGAGCTTTGTGGCGCCCTGGTGGATCGTCATTTTTGCCGTGCTGGGCGCGGCCATGCTGGGCACAATGGGCTTGATCGCCGGTATCTGGGCCGAGAAATTCGACCAGCTGGCCGCCTTTCAGAATTTCCTGATCATGCCGGCGACCTTTTTATCGGGAGTTTTCTACTCGCTCCATTCATTACCGCCTTTTTGGCTGACGGTCTCGCATTTCAATCCGTTTTTTTATATGATAGATGGCTTTCGCTATGGATTTTTTGGTCAGTCAGACGTCGATCCGCTGCTGAGCGTGACGATTGTGGCGGGTTTTTTCGTCATTTTGGCGGCAATTGCGGTGCGCCTGGTGGGCAGCGGTTACAAGCTGCGCCATTAATATGCCAATAAGGTACCGATAAGGTGCAAATAAGCTGACAGCCCTGCGGGCCTCATACTCATACACTTTGCTACGAGGATTATCGTGACAACCACCCCCGAACTGATCAAAAGCTATATCGCCGCCGGCCTCGATTGCAGCCATCTGGAAGTCGATGGCGATGGCCAGCATTTTAATGCCTTGATCGTCTCCAGCGCCTTTGCCGGCAAACGGCCGATTGCGCGCCACCAGCTGGTCTACGCGGCGCTCGGCGACCGCATGCGCGAAGAAATTCATGCGCTCTCGATGAAGACGCTGACTCCTGAAGAATTTGGAAAGTAAATAATGGATAAATTAGTAATTGCAGGCGGCAAGCGCCTGGCCGGCGAGATCACCATTTCGGGCGCCAAGAACGCGGCCCTGCCGATTCTGTGCGCCGGCCTGCTGACCGCCGACACTCTCGATTTGAGCAATGTGCCGCTGCTGCACGATGTCTCGACCATGCTCAGGCTGCTGCGCCAGATGGGTCTGCAGGCCGACCAGAACGGCGAGCGCGTCATGCTCAACGGCGGCGCCATCGACACGCTCGAAGCGCCCTACGACATGGTCAAGACCATGCGCGCCTCGATCCTGGTGCTGGGGCCGCTGCTGGCGCGCTTCGGCGAAGCCAAGGTCTCGCTGCCCGGCGGTTGCGCCATCGGCTCGCGTCCGGTCGATCAGCACATCAAGGGCCTGGAAGCGCTGGGCGCCAAAATTTCGATCGAAGGCGGCTATATCTACGCCAAGTGCAAAAAGCTCAAGGGCACGCGCGTGGTGACCGACATGATTACCGTCACCGGTACCGAAAACCTGCTGATGGCGGCGACCCTGGCCGAGGGCGAGACGATTCTCGAAAACGCCGCGCGCGAACCGGAAGTGACGGACCTGGCCAATTTGCTGATCAAGATGGGCGCCAAAATCGAAGGCATCGGCACCGACCGTCTGGTGATCCAGGGCGTCGAACGTCTGCACGGCGCGGCGCATTCGGTGATCGCCGACCGCATCGAAACCGGCACTTTCCTGTGCGCCGTGGCGGCCACCGGCGGCGACATCATCCTCAAGAATACGCGCAGCGACATCCTTGACGCGGCGATGGACAAATTGCGCGATATCGGCGTGATCCTGACCACCGGCCCGGACTGGATTCGGGCCCAGATGTCGGCGCGGCCGAAGGCGGTCAATTTCCGCACCACCGAATACCCGGGTTTCCCGACCGATATGCAAGCCCAGTTCATGGCCGTCAACTGTATCGCCAACGGTACCAGCCAGGTGACCGAAACGATTTTCGAAAACCGCTTCATGCATGTGCAGGAAATGAACCGGCTCGGCGCCGCCATCAGCATTGAAGGCAATACCGCCTTCATCAAGGGCGTCGAGCAGTTGCGCGGCGCACCGGTGATGGCGACCGACTTGCGGGCCTCGGCCTCGCTCGTGATTGCGGCGCTGGCGGCGCAGGGCTCGACCACCATCGAACGCATTTATCACCTCGATCGCGGCTACGACCAGATGGAAGTGAAATTGTCGAAGGTTGGCGCCGATATCGTGCGCGTCAAATAAAAATCAAGTTGGAAAGCAAATGAGATGACGGCTTCAGATCAGCAAGTTTCCTTACAGCGTGCGCCGGACGACCAGGGCCTGGTGCTGGCGCTGTCGAAAGGCCGCATTTTCGAAGACACGCTGCCTTTGCTGGCGGCGGCCGGGATCGTCGTCAAGGACGACCCCGAGACCTCGCGCAAACTGATCCTCGAGACCAACGATCCGCATGTGCGCGTGATCATCGTGCGCGCCTCGGACGTGCCGACCTATGTCCAGTACGGCGCGGCCGATTTCGGCGTGGCCGGCAAGGATGTCTTGCTCGAGCACGGCGGCGAAGGCCTGTACCAGCCGATCGATCTCAATATCGCGCAGTGCCGGATGTCGGTGGCGGTAAAAGCCGGCTTCGACTATGCAAGCGCGGTCAAGCAGGGCGCGCGCCTGCGCGTGGCGACCAAGTTCGTGCATACGGCGCGCCTGCATTTCGCCTCCAAGGGCGTGCACGTCGACCTCATCAAATTGTACGGTTCGATGGAACTGGCGCCGCTGGTCGGACTGTCGGATGCGATTGTCGATCTGGTCTCGACCGGCAGCACGCTGCGCGCCAACAACCTGGTCGAGGTCGAACAGATCATGGATATCTCGTCGCGTCTGGTGGTCAATCAGGCCGCGCTGAAGCTCAAGCGCGCGCGCCTGCAGACGATTATCGAAGCGTTCCGCGTCGCCTCGGCCCAGCGCGCGCTGCAAAATTCACAGGTGTAGCATGACAATTGAAATGCGCAAGCTCGATAGCCGCAATCCGCAATTTTCCCGGCAGCTTACTGCCTTGCTGGCCTTCGAGAGCAGTGCCGACGCCTTGCTGGAGTCGCGTGTGGCCGAGATCCTGGCCGACGTCAAATTGCGCGGCGACGCCGCCGTGCTCGATTACACGCGCCAGTTCGACCGCCTCGACGTCGGCGCCGCCACCACGCTTGAAGCCCTGACCATTCCGCCGGCGCGCCTGCAGGCCGCGCTCGACGGCTTGAGTCCGGCCCGCCGCGCGGCGCTGCAGACGGCCGCCGACCGTGTGCGCCTGTATCACGAGCGGCAAAAGCAGGAATGCGGCTCGAACGGTTTTTCGTACACCGAGGCCGACGGCACCGTGCTGGGCCAGAAGGTGACGCCGCTCGACCGCGTCGGCCTGTATGTGCCGGGCGGCAAAGCGGCCTACCCGTCGTCGGTCCTGATGAATGCGATTCCGGCCAAAGTGGCCGGGGTGCGCGAAGTGGTGATGGTGGTGCCGACGCCGGACGGCGTGCAAAACGAGCTGGTGCTGGCGGCCGCCGCGATTGCCGGCGTCGACCGTGTGTTGACCATCGGCGGCGCGCAGGCGGTTGCCGCGCTGGCCTACGGCACGGCCAGCGTGGCCCAGGTCGACAAGATCGTCGGCCCCGGCAATGCCTATGTGGCAGCCGCCAAGCGCCGCGTGTTCGGCACGGTCGGCATCGACATGATCGCCGGCCCGTCCGAAATCCTGATTCTGTGCGACGGCAGTACCGATCCCGACTGGATCGCGATGGACCTGTTTTCGCAGGCCGAGCATGACGAGCTGGCGCAGTCTATCCTGCTGTGCCCCGACGCCGCCTTTATCGCGCGGGTCGAGGCCAGTATCCAGAAACTGTTGCCGGACATGCCGCGCAAGGACGTCATTGCCAGCTCGCTGGGCGAGCGCGGGGCGCTGATCCAGGTGCGCGACATGGATGAGGCGTGCGCGATCGCCAACAGCATCGCCGCTGAACATCTGGAAATCTCGACCCTCGAGCCGCAGCAGTGGGCCGCCAAGATCCGGCACGCCGGCGCCATGTTCCTGGGCCGCTTTTCGTCGGAAGCGCTGGGCGACTATTGCTGCGGACCGAACCACGTGCTGCCGACTTCGCGCACGGCGCGCTTTTCCTCGCCGCTCGGGGTCTACGATTTCCAGAAGCGCTCGAGCGTGATCGAGGTCAGCGAAGCGGGTGCGCAGACGCTGGGCCGGGTTGCCGCCGAGCTGGCTTACGGCGAGGGGCTGCAGGCGCACGCGCGCAGCGCTGAAATGCGCCTGCGATCATGATTAGCGGCGGCCGGCGATGAGCCAATCCTGGCGCAACCGCATTTTTTGCGAAGATGCGATAGCAGGCCTGGCGCGCATCCCGGACGCCTCGATCGATTTGATCTTGACCGATCCGCCCTACAACCTGGGCAAGGATTACGGCAACGATTCGGACAAGCAGGGCATCGCCGCCTATCTGCAATGGACCGAGCAATGGATCGATGCCGCGCTGCCCAAGCTCAAGGCCAACGGCAGCCTGTATATTTTTTTGACCTGGCGCTTTTGCCCGGAGATTTTTGTCATGCTCAAGCAGCGCCTGACGATGATGAATGAAATTATCTGGGACCGCCGGGTGCCCTCGATGGGCGGCAGCACGCGCAGCTACAGCTCGGTGCACGACACGATCGGTTTCTTCGTCAAGCGCAAGGATTATTACTTCGATCTCGACGCCATCCGCGTGCCCTACGACGCCGCCACCAAAAAGGCGCGTTCGCGCTCCATTTTCGTCGGCGCCAAGTGGCTCGAGCTTGGCTACAATCCGAAAGATCTGTGGAGCGTCTCGCGCCTGCACCGCGAACATCGCGAGCGCGCCGATCATCCGACCCAAAAGCCGCTCGAAATCATCGAGCGCATGATCAAGGCCTCGTGTCCGCCCGGCGGCATCGTGCTCGACCCCTTCATGGGCAGCGGCACGACGGCGGTCGCGGCCCGCCGCTGCGGTCGCGATTATGTCGGTTTCGAATTGAATGCCCCTTATTGCGAGGTGATTGCCGGCCGCCTGGCCGCGCTTGCTTCGCCGTCCGCGCCGCCTGCGCCGACCGCTCTCGCTGCAGCTGTAGCTATAACTGAGCCGGACGAGCCGAGCGATACGACGCGGGCGCAACCCGGCCCGCTGAGCCACATTTAACAGGGAAAGACATGTCATACCTCGATGCACTGCTAACCAAAATCATTCGTCCCGAAGTGCGCGCCGTGGGCGCTTATCACGTGCCCGATGCCGCCGGCCTGGTCAAGCTCGATGCGATGGAAAATCCGTACACCTTGCCTCCGGCCTTGCGCGCCGAGCTTGGCGCGCGGCTGGCCGAGGTCGAGCTGAACCGCTATCCGGTGCCGTCTTACCGCGAGCTGAAAGCGCGCATCTGCGCCGGCTTCGAGGTGCCGGCCGGTTTTGACGTGGTGCTTGGCAATGGCTCGGATGAATTGATCTCGATGATTTCGATGGCTTGCGCGCGTCCCGGCGCGGTGGTGCTGGCGCCGTCGCCGGCCTTTGTCATGTATGGCGTCTCGGCCCAGTTTGCCGGCATGGAGTTTGTCGGCGTGCCGCTGCGCCAAGACTTCACGCTCGAGCTGCCGGCCATGCTGGCGGCGATCGCGCGCCATCAGCCGGCCGTGCTCTACCTGCCGTATCCGAACAACCCGACCGGCAATCTGTTCGACGCCGGCGAGATGGCCGCCATCATCGAGGCCATGGCCGGCATCGGCATTGTGGTGGTCGATGAAGCCTATCAACCGTTCGCGCTGGCGTCCTTCATGCCGCAACTGCCGCGTTATCCTAACCTGGTCGTCATGCGCACGGTTTCGAAGATCGGCCTGGCCGGCATCCGCCTCGGTTATATGTCGGCGGCGCCGGCTTTGCTGGCCGAACTCGACAAGATCCGGCCGCCCTATAATGTCAATGTGCTGACCCAGGCGGCGGCCTTGTTTGCGCTCGAGCACCTCGATGTGCTCAATGCGCAGGCGGCGCTGCTGCGCGAGGAGCGCACGCGGCTGGCGGCGCAGCTGGCCGAGATAGCCGGTGTCGAAGTTTTCCCATCGGCAGGCAATTTTTTCTTGCTGCGGGTGGCCAATGTCGATGCGGTTTGCGCAAAATTATTGGATCATCAAATCTTGGTCAAGAATTTCGGTAAAATGCATGCATTATTGGCAAATTGCCTGCGCGTGACAGTCAGCACGCCCGAGGAAAATGCCTTGTTTGTGGCGGCGCTGCGGCGCGCTGTCGGCTGAAACGGCGGGCGGGCATGCTGAAGCCTGCTTGCAGGCTGCGGCGGCCGTTTGCCTGTGCTTTGCCGCATTGTCGTTCGGCCGCTGTTGTTTGCACTGTTGTTTGCGCTGTCGTTTGCGCTGTTGTTTAAAATATCGTCGTCTGTAACACCGTCGTTTGAAGCAAGGCCGCAGTCTATACCAATCGTACGCACTTATTGAACTGGTTCCCATGAGCACGCCACGCACCGCACTCGTTTGCCGCAATACCAACGAAACCCAGATCCGGGTCGCCATCAATCTTGACGGTACCGGCGTGCAGAAATTGCATACGGGCGTGCCGTTTCTCGACCATATGCTGGACCAGATCGCGCGTCACGGCCTGATCGACATCGAAGTCGAGGCGGTCGGCGATTTGCATATCGATGCCCATCACACGGTGGAAGACGTCGGCATCACGCTCGGCCAGGCCTTTGCCCAGGCCCTCGGTGACAAGCGCGGCGTGCGCCGTTACGGCCATGCCTATGTGCCGCTCGACGAGGCATTGTCGCGGGTCGTGGTCGATTGTTCGGGGCGTCCCGGCCTGCAATTTCATGTCGCGTTCTCGCGGGCGATGATAGGCCAGTTCGAT
This sequence comes from Oxalobacteraceae bacterium, assembly GCA_021768485.1. Lineage (GTDB taxonomy): Bacteria > Pseudomonadota > Gammaproteobacteria > Burkholderiales > Burkholderiaceae_D > JAIZVZ01. Next base: position 25,298 of record JAIZVZ010000008.1, read on the forward strand.
GTCGATCTGGTTCAGGAATTTTTTCAGGGTTTCGTCAATCACGCCCTGGTTTCACTGCATATCGACAATCTGCGCGGCAGCAATGCCCATCACCAGTGCGAAACCGTGTTCAAGGCCTTTGGCCGGGCGCTGCGCATGGCGTGCGAAATGGACCCGCGCGCCGCGCACAGCATTCCATCGACCAAGGGCAGCCTGTAAAACGCGGACCAGTGCCACGAATGCGCGGCGCGCTGCAGTCATGAATCACAATCATGAACCACAGTCATGAACCACAGTCATAAATTACAGTCATGAATAAAATAGTAGTAGTCGATTACGGCATGGGCAATCTGCGCTCGGTGGCCCAGGCCTTGCGGGCGGTTGCGCCCGAAGCCGACGTTCTGGTGTCTGCCGAGGTCGCCGATCTCGAGCGCGCCGACCGCATTGTCTTGCCGGGGCAGGGCGCCATGTTCGACTGCATGCGCTGTCTGCGCGAATCGGGCTTGCAGGAAGCCTTGCTGAAGGCGGCGCGCGCCAAACCCTTGCTGGGCGTCTGTATCGGCGAGCAAATGCTGTTCGATTCCAGCGAGGAAGGCGTGGACGGCGCCGTGACGCCGGGGTTGGGTTTGCTCCCAGGAAAAGTTGTTCGTTTTCAACTTGAAGGCCAGTTGCAAGCCGACGGTTCGCGTTTCAAGGTGCCGCAAATGGGCTGGAACCAGGTGCAGCAAACGCAGCCTCACGTTTTGTGGGACAGTATCGATAACGACAGCTATTTTTATTTCGTTCACAGTTATTATGCGCAACCCGAACAGCAGGCCCATACGGTAGGCTCGACCGTTTATGGCGCCGCGTTTTCGTGTGCGGTGGCGCGCGATAATATTTTTGCGACGCAGTTTCATCCCGAAAAAAGCGCCAGCGCCGGTTTGCAGTTATATAAGAATTTCGTGCACTGGAATCCGTCCTAACCCGGGACGGACTTTTTACGACAGAAATTTGTACTTGTACTACTGGAATTTGCAATCTCTTTTGGCCCCCTTATCAACTTAACGCGACCACATCCATCATGCTGCTAATTCCTGCCATTGACCTCAAAGACGGCCATTGCGTACGCCTCAAACAAGGCGACATGGACCTTGCGACCGTGTTTTCCGACGATCCGGCCGAGATGGCGCGATCGTGGCTGGCCCAGGGCGCGCGCCGCCTGCATCTGGTCGACTTGAACGGCGCGTTTGCCGGCAAGCCGAAAAACGAAGCGGCGGTCAAGGCCATTCTCAAGGTCGTGCAAGAATTTGCCGTGGCCAACGACATCGAGGAAATTCCGGTGCAACTGGGCGGCGGCATCCGCGATCTCGATACGATCGAACGCTATCTCGATCTGGGGCTGTCCTACATCATCATCGGCACCGCCGCCGTCAAAAGCCCGGGCTTTCTGCACGATGCCTGCGGCGCTTTTCCCGGCCACATCATCGTCGGCCTCGACGCCAAGGACGGCAAGGTGGCCACCGATGGCTGGAGCAAATTGTCGGGCCACGAAGTGGTCGATCTGGCCAAAAAATTCGAAGCCTACGGGGTCGAGGCCATCATCTATACCGATATCGGCCGTGACGGCATGATGGGCGGCGTCAATATCGAGGCCACCGTCAAGCTGGCGCAGGCCGTCAAGATTCCGATCTTCGCCTCCGGCGGCGTGCACGACATCAAGGATGTCGAAGCATTGTGCGCGGTGCAGGATGAAGGCATTGCCGGCGTCATTTGCGGGCGTTCGATTTATGAAGGCACGCTCGATCTGGCCAGTGCCCAGCTGCGCGCCGACGAACTGAGCGGCGAACTCGGTGCTGACGCGCCTGGCGGCGCCGACGACGAGGCCGACGACGGCGCCGCGCCGGCCGTGAAATAGAAGCAAAATAAAAAGCCGGCGCTGGTCCGGCATCCATTTTCGATTGAATTTATGCTCGCAAAACGCATCATCCCCTGCCTCGACGTGACCAACGGCCGCGTCGTCAAGGGCGTCAACTTCACCGAATTGCGCGACGCCGGCGATCCGGTCGAGATCGCCCGCCGCTACGACGAACAGGGCGCCGATGAAATCACTTTTCTCGACATTACGGCCTCGTCCGACAAGCGCGACCTGATTTTGCACATCATCGAGGCGGTGGCCTCGCAAGTATTCATTCCGCTGACCGTTGGCGGCGGCGTGCGCGTGGTCGACGATGTGCGCCGCCTGCTCAATGCCGGCGCCGACAAGGTCAGCATCAACACCTCGGCCGTGACCAATCCGCAACTGGTGTTCGATTGCGCGCAAAAGCATGGTTCGCAGTGCATCGTGGTGGCGATCGATGCCAAGTGCGTGGCACCCGGCAAATGGGAAGTCTTTACGCATGGCGGGCGCACGGCGACCGGCCTCGATGCCGTCGAATGGGCGCAAAACATGCAGCGCCTGGGCGCCGGCGAGATCTTATTGACCAGCATGGACCGCGACGGCACCAAGGTCGGCTTCGACCTCGACCTGACGCGCGCGGTCTCGGACGCGGTGATGATTCCGGTGATCGCCTCGGGCGGCGTCGGCAGCCTGCAGGATCTGGCCGACGGCATCAAGCTCGGCCATGCCGATGCGGTACTGGCCGCCAGCATCTTTCACTATGGCCAGCACACGGTGCAGGAAGCGAAACGCCATCTGGCCGCGCAAGGCATTCCGATGCGACTGGAGAAGGCATGACGACCGATAGCCATGGCGGCGCGCCCGGCAAATCAGGTACGGGCTTCAGCGATGCCTGGCTCGACGCCATCAAATGGGACCGCGATGGCCTGGTGCCGGTGATTGCGCAGGAAGCCGGCAGCGGCGACGTGGTCATGTTTGCCTGGATGAACCGCGAAGCGCTGCAGCAGACCGCCAGCCTGCGCCAGGCTGTGTATTGGAGCCGTTCGCGCAACAGGCTGTGGCACAAGGGGGAAGAATCGGGGCATATCCAGCAGGTGCAAGACATTGCCATCGATTGCGATGCCGATGTGGTCTTGCTGAAAATCGTGCAAGTGGGCGGCATCGCCTGCCATACCGGTCGCCATTCATGTTTTTTCCGCTCGCTCGACGCTGCCGGCAATTGGCAGGTGACGGCGCCGGTCTTGCAGGATCCGGCCACTATTTACAAAAAGTAATGAGATCACACCATGAAAAGAAGTAATCGGGACATGCGTCGACAATGGGGGCCGCGGCCATGAGCGATACCTTGCAAAGGCTGGCCCAGATCATCGAATCGCGCAAGCTGGCCAATGGCGGCGATCCGGCGACCTCGTATGTCGCCAAATTGTTTGCCAAGGGCGATGATGCGATTTTGAAGAAGATCGGCGAAGAAGCGACTGAAATGGTGATGGCGGCCAAGGATGCGCGCTATCAGGGCGAACGCGCCAAAGTCGTCTACGAATGCGCCGACCTGTGGTTTCATTCGATGGTCATGCTGGCCCAGCTCGACCTGTCGCCGCAAGACGTGCTCGATGAGCTGGCGCGGCGCGAAGGCTTGTCGGGGCTGGCCGAAAAAGCTGCCCGCCGCGAATGAACAACGCCGAGTTTGTGTTTTTACAATAAGGAAAATCATGACAGATTGTATTTTTTGCAAAATCGCAGCGAAACAAATTCCGTCCCAGGCGATCTATGAAGATGAGGACGTGCTGGCGTTCAAGGACATCAATCCGGCCGCCCCCGTGCATTTCCTGATTATTCCGAAGCAGCATGTCGCCACGCTGTCGCAGTGCGATGCGAGCCATACGGCTATTTTGGGAAAAATGTTGTCTCTTGTGCCAAAATTGGCGCAGGAGCAGGGATGCGGCGTTGCCGTCGACGCTGCCGGCGCCGCCGCCGGCGGTTATAAAACGCTGATCAATAGCGGGCCCGACGGCGGGCAAGAGGTGTACCATTTGCACTTGCATGTGATCGGCGGCCCGCATCCGTGGCGTGGGCAGCGCTCGCCGCTGTAAATGGGCGACAGATCGGCAGGCAGATACGTTTGATCGATGCGTCTGATAGATGCACGGCAAGCAAAAAGCGGTAAGATGTCTTGCTAGGGTAGCGCTTTGGCGGCATGCATATGGCCGCAATTGAAATTCGGGACACAAGCTTGGTCCCCAAGGAGAAAATAATGGGTTCACTCAGTATCTGGCACTGGTTAATTGTCTTGGTTATCGTGATGCTGGTATTTGGCACCAAGAAGCTCGGCAATATGGGCGAAGACATCGGCAAGGCCGTCAAGGGCTTCAAGGACGGCGTCAAGGGCGAGGATGAAAAAAAGCCGGCGCCGGCGAATCTGGCCGATAAGTCGACCATCGACGTCGAAACGAAAGAGAAGACCCGGCCTTGATCGATCTCGGCTTAACCAAGCTGGCGCTGATCGGCGTCGTTGCGCTGGTCGTCATCGGTCCGGAAAAGCTGCCGAAAGTGGCGCGTACGCTCGGTTCGCTGTATGGCCGGGCGCAGCGCTACATCAACGACGTCAAGTCCGAAGTAAGCCGCGACATGGAGCTCGACGAGTTGCGCAAGATGCAGCAGGATGTGCAAGACGCTGCGCACGACCTCGGCAACACGATCGCCAAGAATCTCGAGCAGACGCGCGACGAATTGCATTCGGCGTGGGATGACGGCATGCCGGCGCGCAGCGAGGCGCACGTGGACGGCTTTCGCGCCGACGGCCAGGCGCAGCGCGGCAAGGCGCGCGATTTTCGCCGCAAAAAACTGCTGCGCACGGCTGCCGTGCCAGTCTGGTACAAGCAACAGCATGGCGGCAAGAGCCGCGTCATTTCGGCCGCCGCACGGGTCGCCCGCTATCGCCCCGGCAACAAGGCAAAGGCATCGTTTTTTTAGACCTCAATGAGCGACCACGACTCCCCCCGACCGGAAGATAGCTTTATTTCGCATTTGATCGAGCTGCGCGACCGCCTGATGAAGGCGTGCATCGGCATCGGCGTCGTCTGCGTGATCCTGTTCATCTGGCCCGGTCCGCCGCGCATCTATGATTTTCTGGCCGCGCCGATGATGGCCTCGTTGCCGGCCGGCGCCAAAATGATCGCCACCGGCGTGACCTCGCCATTTCTGGTGCCGATGAAGGTCACGCTGCTGCTGGCCTTTATCCTGGCCCTGCCGTGGGTCCTGTACCAGATCTGGGCGTTCGTCGCGCCAGGCCTGTATGCGCATGAAAAACGGCTGGTGCTGCCGCTGGTGCTGTCGTCGTCGCTGCTGTTCGTCGGCGGCGTCGCCTTCAGCTATCTGCTGGTGTTTGGCCGGGTTTTCAAATTCATCAATGAATTCGCGCCGACCTCGATCACGGTCGCGCCCGACATCGAGAACTATCTCGATTTCGTCATCACCATGTGCCTGGCTTTCGGTACGGCCTTCGAGGTGCCGGTGGTGGTGGTGGTGCTGGTGCGCATTGGCGTGGTCAGCCTGGAAAAACTGAAGTCGGTCCGGCGCTATGTGATCGTGGGCGCTTTCGTGATCGCCGCCATCGTCACGCCGCCCGATGTCGTCAGCCAGTTTTCGCTGGCCGTGCCGATGTGCCTGCTGTATGAGCTGGGCCTGCTGCTGGCGCCGGTCTTTGTCAACGCGACCCGCAATCCCGAGGCCTGAGGCCGACCCGCGTGGGCGCTTGCCCGGCTGCTGCCGGGCCGCCCGCAGCGCCGGTTCGAGCGCTTTTTGCCCCCTTTGCGGGGCATTTCATTTTTAATTTTTCAATGTCTAAAAAATCCGTCTTTCCTTCGGCCCAGGCCGGCGCCGAGACTGCGCCGACGGCAGATTGCGCGTTTCCTGTCGCTACCACGACCGAAGATGATGGCGTGCGTTTCCTGCATCTGGGCACACCCTGGGTGCAGGGGGCGATGCGTCTGCGCAAACCGGACGCCATCGAACTCGAATATGTGCGCATGATGATGATGTGGCTGCTGTTCAAGGACAAGCCGCGGCACGTGGCGCAGCTGGGCCTTGGCAGTGCCGCGCTGACAAAATTCTGCCATCGCTATCTGCCCGAGACGCGCGTGACGGCCATCGAACTCAATCCCAACGTGATCGCGGTCTGCCGCGCGCAGTTTGCCTTGCCGGCCGACGATGAGCGCTTGCAGGTGCGCCAGATGAATGCGCTCGACTTCGTGCTGGACCCGGCCAATCACGGCACGCTCGATATCTTGCAAGTCGATTTATACGACGAAGAGGCGCGCGGGCCGGTGCTCGATACGCCGGAGTTTTATCAGGCCTGCGCCGACTGCCTGACGGCCGACGGCATGCTGACGATTAATGTCTTCGGCGACTTTGCCAATTATGACAAGAATTTCCTGGCCATCGAACAGGCTTTCGACGCACTGGCCTGGCTGCCGGAGGTGCATGACGCCAATGTGGTCGGGATCGCTTTCAAGCAGGCGCCGCAGGTCGACTTTGAGGTGCTGTTTGCGCGCGCCGCCGCCATCAAGAGCTCGCTCAACTTGCCGGCCCGCGCGTGGGTGATCGGCTTGAAGAAGTGGATGCGGGATCAGCAATAAGGGCGGGCCGACAAATGGTCAGCCGTGGCCGACCAGTGCCGCCATATCGTATCCCTTCAAGAACTCGGCGGCCGGCAAACGCTTGCCGCCCGGTTTTTGCAATTCGAGCAGGCGCAACGCCCCGCCGGCGCAGGCGACGATGACGCCGAACTCGCTGTCGGCGGCGATCAGCTCGCCCGGCAGCGCGCTAACGTCGCACGGCACCACTTCGGCGCGCCAGATCTTGATCGGCACGCCGTTGAACACGGCATTGGCGCCGGGGAAGGGATTGAAGGCGCGCACCTTGCGCTCCAGGACCGGCGCCGCCAGCGACCAGTCGAGCGCCGCTTCTTCCTTGCCGATCTTGGCGGCGTAGGTCACGCCGGCCGCCGGTTGCGCCGTCGCCGGCAAGTCGCCATGCCGCAGTTGCTGCAGTTGCTGCATGGCGCGCACGATCAGCGTGCTGCCCAGTGCCGCCAGCTTGTCGTGCAGGCTGGCGGTGGTATCGTCGGCCGCGATCGGCAGTGCCTCTTCGAGCAGCATGGCGCCGGTGTCGAGGCCTTCATCCATGCGCATGATGGTGACCCCGGTTTGCGCATCGCCGGCCTCGATGGCGCGATGGATCGGCGCCGCCCCGCGCCAGCGCGGCAGGAGCGAGCCATGGATGTTGAAGCAGCCGCGCGCCGGCATCTCGAGCACCGCGCGCGGCAGAATCAGGCCGTAGGCGGCCACCACCATGGCGTCGTGCGGCGTGGCCAGCAGGCGGGCGTGGGCCTCCTGCGCCTGGCGCGCGCGCTCCGGGTCCTTGCTGTCGGTGCGCAGCGAGAGCGGCTGCAAGACCGGCATGCCGTGCGCCAGCGCGTACTGCTTGACGGCCGAGGCGTGCAATTGCAGGCCGCGGCCGGCGGGCCGGTCGGGCTGGGTCAGCACCAGCGGGATCTCGAAACCGGCTTCGTGCAGCGCCTTCAGGGCGACGGCGGCAAATTCGGGCGTGCCGGCAAAAATGATTTTCAATGGTGTCTGCAATGCTGCGCTGGTCATGAGGCGCCTTATCGTTTGCGGCGTGGATAGCCGCTGTTACCTTGCAATTCGCGCTCGAGCTCGCGTTCTTCCTTGAGCATCTTGGCCTTGATCCTGTTGCGCTTGAGCGGCGACAGGTATTCGACAAAAATCTTGCCGCGCAAATGATCGATTTCGTGCTGGATGCAAACGGCCAGCAAGCCGTCGGCCTCGAGTTCGAAGCGCTTGCCGTCGAGGTCGAGGGCGGCGACCTTGACCCGCGCCGGGCGCTCGACATTATCGTAAATGCCCGGTACCGACAGGCAGCCCTCGTCGTAGACTTCTTTTTCGTCGCTGGCCCAAAGAATCTCGGGATTGATAAACACGCGCAAATTATCGTGCGTCTCGGACGTGTCGATGATGAGCAATTGTTCGTGGACATCGACTTGCGGCGCCGCCAGGCCGACCCCGGGCGCGTCGTACATGGTGTCGGCCATGTCGGCAACCAGTTGTCGCAAGCGCGCATCGAAGACGGTGACCGGTTTGGCCACTTTGTTCAGTCGAGCATCGGGATAACGCAATATTGGTAATAAAGACATAAATAGCTACAAAAACAATCGGGAAAATAAAAACCGGGAGTCAGGCGGTGCAAAACGGCAGGCCTTGCCATCGTGCCCGCGCATTTTTCTTGCCGTGCGGCGGTTTAATCGGCAAAATTTAGTGCTACATTGCAAGTTTATGGCACGCAGCAAGGTCGTGCGCGCCGGGCGTGGTCGGTGGACCACACTATTTATCGCTGATTTGTCGAATTTCGTGCCGTGCGCCAAAACCTCGTGCCACACTGACGAGCAGATCGCTTGCAGCATTGCCCTCATCGGAAACAACATGAAAAATTTTAGCACAGTTGGCCGGGTTTTATCAGTAGCTGCGAGCCTGGCCTGCCTTGGCATGCCGCAGGCGAAGGCGCAACAGGGCCGGCTTGCCAGCGAAATCGTCAGCCCGGCCCGCATGGCCGGGGTCAAGGCCGCGTGCCAGTTCCGCGCCGATGCGCCGGACCAGCATGCCGTCGTGCGCGGCGATACCTTGTGGGGTATTGCCGGCATGTTTTTGCAATATCCGTGGTGCTGGCCCGAGGTGTGGGGCTTGAACCGCGATCAAATTGCCAATCCGCACTGGATCTATCCGGGCCAGATCGTCTATTTCGATCGCGCCGCCGGCCGCTTGCGGCTCGGCACCCCGCTGGCCGAGCACGCTTCCGACATGCGCCTGGCGCCGCAAGTGCGGACTGAGGCGCTGGGCGCCGATGCCGTGCCCAGCATAAACAGCGCGGCCATCGAGCCGTGGCTGACGCAAGCGCTGATAATCGAGGAAGAACAATTGCGGGATGCGCCGCGCATTGTGGCAATTCAGGAAAACCGGGTCTATGTCGGCAGGGGCGATACCGCTTATGTTCGCGGTAATCTGCATGCCGATACCTTGTTCCAGGTGTTTCGTCCCGGCAAGCCGCTGACCGATCCGATGAGCGGCAATGTCGTCGCTTATGAGGCGGTCCATCTCGGCACGGCCAAATTGACGCGGGCCGGCGCCGACGTGCAGACTGTCGTCATCGTCAATGCCAAGGAAGAAATCGGCGTCGGCGACCAGCTGTTGGCGATGCCGGCGCGCCCGCTGGTGAACTATGTGCCGCATCGGCCGTGGCGGCAGGTCGAGGCGGCCGTCATGTCGATCTACGGCGGGGTTGCCTATGCCGGGCAAAACCAGATCGTGACCGTCAACCGCGGCCATGACGAGGGACTCGATACCGGCGCCGTGCTCAATCTGTACCGGCGCGGCGAGCAGATCGCCGATAAAACCGTGCAGACAGCCTGGTACCGCAGCGCGCCGATGGCCAGGTTGCCTGATGAGCAATATGGCAATTTGTTCATTTTCCGGGTTTTCCGCCATGTCTCCTACGGTCTCGTGATGCAGGTGCGCGACGCCGTGCAGGTCGGCGACGGCGCCCAATCGCCGCAATGAAATGGCAGCCGCGCCCACGCCCGAGCGGAGCGCTGCGCCAGCGATAGCTTCGCGCGAACTCGAGGGCTGGTTGCGGCTGCAGCAGACGCCGGGCGTCGGCCCGGTTCTGGCGCGTAAATTATTGCGCGCATTCGGTTTGCCGCAGCAAATTTTTGCGGCCACCTTGCCGGCCTTGCAGGCCGTGCTGCCGGCGCAGCTGGCCGAGGCGTTGCGGGCGCCGCCGTCGCCGGCGATGCGGCAATTGCTTGCCCTTACGCGAGAATGGCTGGCCGAGCCCGGCAATACGCTGCTGACGCTGGCCGACGCCGCTTATCCTGCCGCCCTGTTATCGATTCCCGATCCTCCTCTATTGCTGTATATCAAAGGCCGCGTTGAATTACTGGCACGGCCAGCGCTGGCCATCGTCGGCAGCCGCCATGCCAGCGCCCAAGGCATGCAAAATGCCGAGGATTTCGCCGCGGCCTTGAGCGCGGCCGGCCTGACCATTGTGTCGGGACTGGCGCAGGGCATCGATGCCGGCGCGCATCTCGGCGCCTTGCGCCATGCCGCCGGCGCGTCGACGATTGCCGTCATCGGCACCGGTTGCGACCGGGTTTATCCGGCCAGCAATCGCGGCCTGGCGCAGCGCATTGCCGAACACGGCTGCATCATGTCCGAATATGCGCTTGGCACGGGGCCGGTCGCCGCCAATTTCCCGCGCCGCAATCGCCTCATTTCGGGTTTGGCGCGCGCGGTTCTGGTAATCGAGGCGGCGGCCCGATCGGGTTCGCTGATTACGGCCCGCATGGCCGCCGAGCAAGGCCGTGACGTGTTCGCCATTCCCGGCTCGATCCATGCGCCCCTGGCCAAGGGTTGCCATCATTTGATCAAGGAAGGGGCAAAACTGGTCGAGTCGGTCGACGATATCTTGCAAGAATTGAATTTTGTGCCACGGCATATCGATGCCGATGCCGATGCCGATGCCGATGCCGATGCTGATGCTGATGCTGATGCTGATGCCGATAGCCGCGCCGCGGGCGGGCCTGGTGCGGCCGCCAGCGAGGCTGCGGCGGCGTTCGAATCGCAGGTGCTGGCGCTGATGGGCTTCGAGCCGGTCGACTTCGATACGCTGGCGCTGCGTGTGCAGTTGCCGGCGGCGGCGCTGGGCGCGGTCCTGTTGACGCTCGAGTTGCATGGCCGTGTCGAGCGCCTGGCCGGCGGCCATTATCGGCGCCTGAATGGCGGCTAATCGGGGCCCCAGTCATGGATCAGAGCGGGCCGCAGGAGCGCGCGTGAAATTGAAAAATAGCAAAAAAACAGGAAAAACCCTGGCAAATTGCTCTGAATTACGGTGTTTTTCGGTATTTTTAGCCAAAGTCAATTTTTTGAGTTAACTCATGCTCATTGCGCTTGTGCGGCGATGGCCTTAGCTGATAAAGTAGCGCCATGTTCGATATCCTAGTCTATCTCTACGAGACGTATTACCGCCCCGATGCCTGTCCGGAACCGGTCGCATTGGCGCAAAAGCTGTCGGATGTCGGCTTTGAGGAAGACGATATCTCCGACGCGCTGGACTGGCTGAACGACCTCAGCACGATGACGCAAGACAGCCGTGCACTCGAGGCGGCCCCCGATGAAGCCTCGACCGGCTTGCGTTTTTATATCTCCGAAGAACTCGACGAACTGGGCATGGCCGCCATCGGATTCATCCAGTTTCTCGAAAGCGCCAAAGTCATCAATTCCCTGCAACGCGAAATCGTGATCGAACGCGCACTGGCCGTCAACGAATCGCCGATCTCGCTCGGCAAGCTGAAAGTCATCGTCTTGATGATGCTCTGGAGTCAGGGCAAGGAACCCGATGCGCTGATGTTCGACGACCTGTTTTCGATCGACGAAGAAGCAACTCCGCGCCTGCTGCACTGAGTCCGCCAGGCGCCCGCCGGCAAGAGAGCCGGGCGCAGGCCATCCGCCCTGCTTTTTTTTGCTTCCCCCTGGCCGGCCATGATTGCGGCCCCATATTGTGTTCATTGCGTGCGGGCGGCATCGACGCCTGAAACGCCGTTTTCCCTGTGGTTTCAGGTGCTTGGCGACATTGGACGATGCGCCGCGGTCGCAGGATCGGCCTCGTCACGCCCCATTTTGGGGCGTATTCATGCGGCAAATGCATGCTCAGCGGGCAGGCGGATCGCAAATTGCCCGTTGACGCAATAATCACAATCCAATACAGTCGCGTCATCAGCGATCTGAATTCATGTTGCTCAAAATGCAAGCATACGATGTCAGCCTCGCTTTGGCCTGCGCACTTGCCCAATCGGCTGCATCGCGCTTATCATTGGCCGCAAATTACGAAATTCATCCTAATTTGATAGCGGGGCGAGCGGGAGCAGGCATTTGCGCTGTACTATGCACGCTATTTCCGAATTCTGATTATTTGCTATATGGCAATTGTCGCTGGCATGCTGATTGGCATTCATTGACATTAAATTGGCATTGAGTTGGCATTGAGTTGGCATTGAATTGGCACTATTAACTGCTTCACGCATACTGAGACCTAGAAGCCCTGTATTTATTGAGATGAAAATATGACGAAAACCCTCATCATCGCCGAAAAGCCCTCTGTCGCGAATGACATCGCGAAAACGCTGGGCGGCTTTACCAAGCACGATGAGTACTTTGAATCCGACGAATACGTGTTGTCGTCGGCAGTCGGTCATTTGCTCGAAATTGCCGTACCTGAAGAGCATGACGTCAAGCGCGGCAAATGGAGTTTTGCACATTTGCCAATGATCCCCCCTTATTTTGCCCTCAATCCGATCGCCAAGACCGAGGCCCGGCTGAAAGTATTGAATCGTCTGATCAAGCGCAAAGATGTCACCACCATCATCAATGCCTGCGATGCCGGGCGCGAAGGCGAGCTGATTTTCCGCCTGATCGTGCAAAATGCCAAGGTCAAGCAACCGGTCAAGCGCCTGTGGCTGCAATCGATGACGCCGGCCTCGATCCGCGATGGCTTCATGCATTTGCGTACCGACGAAGAAATGTTGCCGCTGGCCGATGCCGCGCGCTGCCGTTCCGAAGCCGACTGGCTGATCGGGATCAACGGCACCCGGGCGATGACGGCGTTTAACTCGAAAGAGGGCGGTTTTTACCTGACGACGGTGGGCCGGGTGCAAACGCCGACGCTGTCGATCGTGGTCGAGCGTGAAGAAAAGATCAAGAAATTCGTGCCGCGCGACTTCTGGGAAGTGCGCGCCGAATTTGTCTGCGCGGCCGGCATCTATGAAGGCCGCTGGCTCGACAGCAACTTCAAGAAGGATGAAAGCGATCCCGAAAAACGCGCCGAACGCCTGTGGAGCCGCGCCGCCGCCGATTCCATCGTGGCCGCCTGCCGCGGCCGCATCGGCAACGTCACCGAAGAGTCGAAACCGACCACCTCGATGGCGCCGGCGCTGTTCGACCTGACCAGCCTGCAGCGCGAAGCGAACTCGCGTTTCGGCTTTTCGGCCAAAAACACCTTGGGCCTGGCGCAAGCGCTATATGAAAAGCACAAGGTCTTGACCTATCCGCGTACCGATTCGCGCCATTTGCCGGAAGACTATCTGGCGACCGTCAAGGAAGCGCTCGGCGTGGTTGCTGAAAACAATAATTACCATCAGTTCGCCAAGCAAATTCTCGACAAGGGCTGGGTCAAGCCGAACAAGCGTATTTTCGACAATACCAAGATTTCGGATCACTTTGCGATCATCCCGACCACCATCGCACCGAAAAACCTGTCCGAACCCGAACAAAAGCTGTACGACCTCGTCACCCGCCGTTTCATGTCGGTGTTTTTCCCGCCGGCCGAATTCCAGGTCACGACGCGCTTTACCGAAGTCTCGGGCCATCAGTTCAAGACTGAAGGCCGGGTCATGACGAATGCCGGCTGGCTGGCCATTTACGGCAAGGAAGCGGCGGCCGACGAAGCCAAGAATGACGCCACGGCCGGCAATCTGGTGCCGGTGGCCAAGGGCGAAAAAGTCAAGACCGAGACCGTCAGCGCCAATGGCCTGGTGACCAAGCCGCCGGCGCGCTACACGGAAGCGACGCTGCTGTCGGCCATGGAAGGTGCCGGCAAGCTGATCGACGACGACGAATTGCGCGACGCCATGGCCGGCAAGGGCCTGGGCACGCCGGCCACGCGGGCGGCCACCATCGAAGGCTTGCTGACCGAACGCTATCTGCTGCGCGAAGGGCGCGAACTGATTCCGACTGCCAAGGCGTTCCAGCTGATGACTTTGCTGCGCGGCCTCGGCGTCAATGAATTGACGGCGCCGGAATTGACGGGCGAGTGGGAATACAAGCTGTCGCAAATGGAAAAGGGCAAGATCTCGCGCGAAGAATTCATGCGCGAAATTGCGCAAATGACGCAAATCATCGTCAAGCGTGCCAAGGAATACGATAACGCCACCATTCCCGGCGACTATGCGACGCTGACGACGCCCTGTCCGAATTGCGGCGGCGTGGTCAAGGAAAACTACCGCCGGTTTGCCTGCAGCAAGTGTGAATTTAACATGAGCAAGACGCCGGGCAGCCGTCAGTTTGAAATTGCCGAAGTCGAAGACTTGCTGAAAAATCGCACCATCGGCCCGCTGCAAGGCTTCCGCTCGAAGATGGGCCGGCCGTTCGCCGCCATCTTGCGCATCGTGCGCGATGAAGAGATCAAGAATTGCAAACTCGAATTCGATTTCGGCCAGAACGACGATAGCGAGGATGCCGAACCGGTCGACTTTAGCGGCCAGACGGCGCTCGGCCCATGCCCGAAATGCCAGGGCGGCGTGTATGAAATGGGGCTGGCCTATGTGTGCGAACACAGCGTTGCCAAACCGAAGACATGCGATTTCCGCAGCGGCCGTATTATTTTGCAACAGGAAATTTTGCCTGAGCAAATGGCGAAGTTGCTCAACGATGGCAAGACTGATTTGTTGCCGGGGTTTATTTCCCAACGTACGCGCCGGCCATTCAAGGCTTTCCTGGTCAAGGGCAAGGATGGCAAGGTCAGCTTCGAATTCGAAGAACGCAAGGCCAAGCTGCCAGCCAAGGGCAAGGCGGGCGCCAAGGCGGCTCCCGAGGCGGCCGCAGCGGTCGAGGCCGGCGACGGCGCAGAGGCCGCGTTGAGCGCGCCGAAGAAGGCGGCCGCCGCCAAGAAATCGCCGGTCAAGAAGGCGGCGGCCAAGACCGCGGTGCTCAAGCCGGCTGCAGCGGCGAAAAAGCCGGCAGTCAAAAAGGCGGCGGCCAAAAAGCCGGCCGTTAAAAAAACGGCAGTCAAGAAGGCGGAAGCGGCTTGATGGTTTGATGGCCTGCCTCAAAACAAAAAAGCGTGCCACTTAAACGGCACGCTTTTTTATTTTCAGAATGGATTTTTTAGCGCTGCCGGCCGCGTTCGGCCAGCAGCAGGCGCGGTGCGCGTGGCTTGTTTCAGTCGGCGCTGGTGTCGATATCGGGTTCGAAAAAACACCATTTCGCTTGCGGCCAGCGTTGCTGCAAGCCGGCTTCGACGACATTGATGGCATCGATCAATGCCAGGTCCGAGGCCTGGCGCTGCATTTTTGCCTGCACCGCAATCATCCATTGCTCGCCCCATTGCAGCGTAATCAAGTGTAATACCGCCTCGACTTCGGGGCTCGCTTCGATTTGGGCGCGGATGGCGGCCACCGTTTCGGGCGCCAGCGATTCGCCGGTAATCATGGCCTTGACTTCGCGCATGATGAAGATGGCGACCATCATCAGCAGGACGCCGACCGCGATCGAACCGCAGGCATCCCATAAACCGTTTCCGGTGAGGACAGTCAGGCCGACGGCAACAAAGGCGATTGCCAGGCCGAGCAGGGCGGCGATATCTTCGCCGGCCACCACCAGCAATTCCGATTGCCGCGTTTCGCGAAACCAGCGGTAGAGCGATTTACCTTGCGCGATTTTATTGATTTCACGCATGGCACCATGCAATGAAAATGCCTCGAGCACGACCGACACGCCTAATACCAGCAAGGCCACCACGGGATTGCTGATCGTTTGCGGATGTTTGAAATGCTCGATGCCTTCGATGACCGAAAATGCGCCGCCCATGAAAAACAGCAGCAGCGCCACCATCATGGCCCAGAAATAGACGACACGGCCATAGCCCATCGGATGGGCGGCATCCGGCTGTTTCTTGGTTTCCCTGATGCCGATGAGCAGAAAGATTTGATTGGTGCAATCGGCCAGCGAATGGATGGCCTCGGCCAGCATGGCATTCGAGCCGGTGAACAGGGCCGCGCCGAATTTGGCCAGCGCGATCGCGCCGTTTGCCCCCAGGGCATAAAAAATGGCCTTCAATGAACCGTCGGATGAGGTGGACATGGCGCTATGGATTCTATGGATGAGTTGAAGTTGCCACCTTACCGGCTTCATGCGAACGGCGCAAGCAAATGGAACTTTTGATAATGTCGCGCTTCTAATTATTGCAATTTCTTGGAAGTATGTCCTCCGCACAGATGGGCCGGCTCTTGCAAAGCCATCGCCATTGTCAGTCGCAACAAGGCCGCAAGCGCAGTGCAAGGGCGTGGTCAGCAGCGAGTCAGCGAGGCGTCGAATGAGGCGTCAGGCATTAATGATGCGGCAATGTTAAGCCCCCAACTTATTGGCCGATTTGCCGGGCAGGCAGTTGGGCACACTGATTTGGATAAACTGGGTTGGACAAACTGAGTTGGACAAACTGAGTTGGACAAACCGATTTGGACAAACTAAAGGAGCTGATAATGAACATAAGCAAATGGACCGCTGCCGCCCTGTGTGCGGGCGCGCTTGCCGGTTGCGCATCCGGGTCAAGTTCGTCGTATGACAACCCGTCGTCGACGACCACACCGAGCGACACCATGCCGTCATCGGACTCCACCTCTTCGCCGTCGGCGACGAGTCCTTCGACTTCGAGTCCGTCAAACAATTCAAGCAATCCCTCGAGCACTTATCCAAGCAATCCATCGACCCCGTCCACGGTCAATCCAACGACTGTGCCGCCGCCAAATCCATCGAGCCCGCCGACGAGCTCGCCATTGCCACCGCAGTGATAGCGGCCGCCGGCATCCGCACGGCCGCCGGCGCTTGTTCGAGCGCGAGCAGAAACCGTTTGCGCTCGAGTCCGCCCGCATAGCCGGTCAAATCGCCATTGCTGCCAATGACGCGGTGGCAGGGAACGATGATCGACAGCGGATTGCGGCCATTGGCGGCGCCGACTGCGCGTATCGCGCCGGGCTTGCCGATCGCCTGCGCCAGTTGCCGGTAGCTGCTGGTCGCGCCATAGGCGATGGCGCCCAAGGCGCGCCATACCTGACGCTGAAATGGCGTGCCTTGCGGATCGAGCGCGAGATCGAAGGCCTGACGTTTGCCATCGAAATACTCGTCCAACTGTATTTTCGCCAGTGCCAGCCATGGCTGGTGGTCGGCAGCCGACCAATCCGCCGTCGCCGCGCTGCCGAGGCCGGCAAAGTGTCTGTGCCCGTCGAAATAGATGCCGGCCATGCCTGCCTCCGTCGCCGCCAGCAGCAGGGGGCCGAGCGGACTGCGATGTCTGGTATAAAAAATCATGTGCATACTCCTTGCCCTGTCATCAATCGGGTGTTTGCCACAGGGCGAGCGCCGCATAGCCGCGCCACGGCGACCAGGCCTGCGCGCGCGCCGCCAATTGTTTTTCGCTGAGCCGCACGCCGTCTGCGGCGGCCGCTTTTTGCAAACCGAGGTCGCCGGCCGGAAAGGCGTCCGGAAAGCGCAGCGCCCGCAGCGCAATATAATGCGCAGTCCAGTCGCCGATGCCGCGCACCGTTTTCAATGAGGCGATGGCCTCGTCCAAGCCGGTGCCGGGGCGCAGGTCGAGATTGCCGTTTGCCGCAAATTGCGCCAGTCCGACGATGGTCGCGGCGCGCGCGGCCGGCATGCCAAGCTGCGCAATGGCGGCGATGTCGGCCTGCGCAAGGTGCGCGGCGTCGGGGAAATAATGCGTGAGCGTGCCGTCGCCATTGCCGCCGGCATCGAGCGGCGAACCAAAGCGCGCCACCAGGCGGGCGGCGATGGTGGTGGCGCCGGCGACCGATACCTGCTGGCCGAGTACGGCGCGCACAGCCAGTTCGAAGGCATCGAACGCGCCCGGCACGCGCAGTCCCGGCGCGGCGTCGACGATCGCTCGCAGCAAGCGATCGTGGCGCAGATGGGCATGAATGAGGCCAGGATTGGCGTCGAGATCGAACTGCTGGCGGACCCGCGCCAGCAAAGGCATCAGGACCGGTGTCAGGCTCGCCGGCAGTGCCAGCTTCAGTTGCGCGCGCGCGTCGTCATGCGTGATGCGCAGCACGCCGCGGCATGCACCGAGCAGCACGCTGCGCGTATAGCCCGGTTCATCGAGGTCGATGCGTTCGACGCCGGCGATCGCACGCGGCGCCAGGTAGCGCAGCAGCCGCAGCCAGTCGAACGGCGGCCGGTAGGCCAGCCGCAGCACGATCGTTTCGTCTTTCGTCAGCGCACTGGCTCCCGCGCTGGCCGTACTGCGACGCAGCGCGCCCGGCGCCATCCGGTAGCGCGCGGCGAACAAGCTGTTAAAACGGCGCACGCTGCCAAAACCGGCGGCGAAGGCGATCTCGCTCACCGTCAGCGGCGTTTCCTGCAATAGTTTTTTTGCAAACAGCAAGCGTTGGGTTTGCGCCAGCTCGATGGGCGTGACGCCGAACTGCTGCAGCAAGACGCGCCGCAGTTGGCGCGACGACAGGCCGGCCGCTTGTGCCAGCTGTTCCACATTGCCATGGTTGAGGGCGCCGGCGGCAATCCGCTGCCACAGCGCATGGGCGAGATTGGCTTGCACGGCATACGGTGCCAATTCCGGGCGGCAGCGCAGACAGGGGCGGAAACCGGCCGCTTCGGCGCTGGCGGCGCAATTGAAAAATACGCAGGAAGCGGCACGCGGGGTCTTGGCCGGGCATACAGGGCGGCAATAAATGCCGGTGCTCTTGACGCCGGTAAAAAACACGCCGTCGAAGCGCGGGTCGCGCGCTTGCAGGGCGGCATAGCAACTGGCGTGGGCGGGAGCGGTATCCATGACGCCAATATAAGCTGGCGCGCAGCTCCGGTCTAGCCGTTTTCGGACATCCTTGTCGGGCGAGGCGCGCCGGTGCGGCCGGAGATGCGGCGCCGGCGCAGCAACTGGCGCACGATGCCGGCCGAGTAATGGCTGGCCACGCGGCGCAGGAATTCATCGAAGGCGACATGGGCGCTGTCGTCGGCCCGATCCGAGACGGTGCGCAAGACGGCGCACGGCACGCCGTATTC
The DNA here is from genome assembly GCA_021768485.1 of Oxalobacteraceae bacterium. Taxonomy (GTDB): domain Bacteria; phylum Pseudomonadota; class Gammaproteobacteria; order Burkholderiales; family Burkholderiaceae_D; genus JAIZVZ01. Next base: position 44,090 of record JAIZVZ010000008.1, read on the forward strand.
ATGGCAAATCTGCGCCACTGCCGCGCCTTCCATTTCGACGGCGAGCAGATCGGGCAGCAGCGCGCGCAGGCGCGCCACTTCGCTGGCGCTGCCGATGAACTGGTCGCCGCTGGCGATCAGCCCCTGATGGAGCGCCGGTTGCGCGATGCCGAACGCGGCCAGTGTTTCGGCGCCGACCGCCGACAGCAGATTGTTGGCGAAAAACGCCTCGGCGGCGTGCAGCAGTTCGCGGGTCAAGGTGTCGTCGGTGGCAAAGCGTTCGATCCCGAGCAGCGGTACCTGATGGCGCGGAAACAGCGGCCGCGCATCGAGGTCGTGCTGGATCAGGCTGGTGGCGACGACCACATCGCCGACGTGGGTCTGCGCAGCGACGCCGCCGGCCAATCCCGTAAATACGATGGCATTGACGCCGAATTCGCGGATCAGCGTCACCGTCGTGGCCGCGGCGGCGACCTTGCCGAGACGGGCCAGCACCACGACCACCGGCTGGCCGTCGATCTCGCCGGCATAATAGTCGCGCATGCCGATCCGGCGGCACTGGGCGCCGCTTGTTTCATGCTGCATCAGCGCGATCAGGTCGGCGATTTCATCATGCATTGCCGCCAGTATTCCTAGTGTCATGCGCGAATCTTCCTTTGCTTATTTGTCTTCAATGTCGACCTTGACCAGATTATCGTCTGGTTTGCGATCGATCAGCTTGTTATCGGGATCGATGCCGGCCTTGGCCGGTACACCCTTGACCACCATGGTCCAGCTGGCATCGGCTTTGTTCATCCATTTCCGCTCGCGCAGCAAGGGCAGGCCCTGGGCATCGTCGGCGCCGATCTCGATATAGTCGTGCAAGGGCATTTCCTTTTCGGCGCCGAGGTTTCCGGCGCGCACTTTACTGGCATGCGCCGTCAGCGTCAAGTCGTAGTTGCCGTCGGCCCGCTTTCTGGCGCTGGCCTTGAGCGCGCGATTTTCATACAGGACGATCGATTCGAACAAATCGTCGATCAGGTAGCGCATCGGTTCCGGCGTGGCCCGGCGCAGGGCGTCGACCAGCACGGTGGCGCTCGGATACGGTGCGCCGCGGTAAGCGTCGCGCTGCAGCAGCTCGCGCAGCACGGCGTTGACGGTTTGCTCGCCTATCATGTCTTGCAGCTGATACATGACCAGGCTGCCCTTGTTGTAATGGATGTACCCCTGGTTTTCGTTTTGCGCCAGCGGTAATTCCTGCTTGTTCTCCATGCTGCGGCCACGCAGATACTGATCGAGTTCATAGCGCAGGAAGCGCCGCATCCTGGCCGGGCCGTAGGTCTGTTTCATGACCATCAGGGCTGAGTACTGCGCCAGCGTCTCGCTGAGCAGCGTCGCCCCGCGCGTGTCGCCGGCCACCAGCTGATGGGCCCACCATTGATGCGCCACCTCGTGCGCGGTCACATAAAACGGGAAGTTGACGTCTTTCGGGTCGTTGGCGTCGACCTTGGCGATAAAGCCCAGGCTTTCCGAATATGGAATCGTGTTCGGGAACGACTGCGCAAAGGCGGCATAACGCGGAAATTCGACGATGCGCACTTGCCGGTGCTGGTAGGGGCTGAAATTTTTCGTATCGTAATCGAGCGAGGCCTTGACCCCTTGGATCATGGTGGCGAGATTGTATTCGTGGCCGGGCTGGTAATAAATATCGATTGCCACGCCGTGCCAGGCGTCGTGCCTGACGGCATAGCGGGCTGACTGGAAGGCATAGAAATTGAGAATCGGCTTATCCATCGTGTAATGGAAATAGCTGCGCCCGTTGGCCTGCCATTGCCTGTCGAGGTAGCCGGGCGCCAGCGCGATCTGGTCGGCGCTGGTGCTGACGGTGGCATCGAAGGTGATCCAGTCGGCATCGTTGCTGATGTAATTGTTGGCCAGGCCTTTCGGATCGTCGCGCGCCGCCACCACCTCTTTCGGCAGGCCGTTTTTTTTGCGGTCGCGGTCGTCATGCAATTCGAACTGCTTCTGATAGCCGATCTGCGGCATCAGGCCGCTGTTGAAAAAGGTGCCGTTTTCGCGCACCGGCGTCTCTTCGCCGAGGCCGAAGATGCCTTTCGGCGCGAAGCTCAACGTGAAATCCATTTGCATCTTGTCGCCGGCCGCCAGCGGCTGTTGCAGGCGATAGCTGTAAAAGCCCGATTTCTTGTCGATGATGGCGCTGGTGGTGGGCCGCGAAAACAGCACGCTGCTGCTGTTCGGGTCTTCGCTCAGCTGGATATACAGTTCGCGGATCGCCGCGCCGCTGCGGTTTTCGAGCTGGTAGTGGCCCTTGATGACGGCGCTGCGCGCGGCCGGATCGAGGTCGACCGCCAGTTTGACGTCGGTGATGCGCGGCTGCGCCACGCCCTCATATTGCTTGTAGCGGCGCTCGTATTGCGCGCGCAATTCCTGTTTTGTCGAGGTGCTCTGGTAATCGTTGAGAATATTCATGTTGTAGAACACGATCGCGCCGGCGCCGCAAAACACGAGCAGGCCGCCGCCCAGCGTTGCCAGCACGCCGCTGCTCAGGCGCCGCCGCGCCACCTGCCAGCGTGTGCGCCAGTCGGCATTCGTGCCGCGCGCCCACATTATCAGCGACAGCGCCACCAGCATCAGCGCCGCCCCGCTCCAGTAGATATCGAGCCAGGTTTCGCGCGCCAGATAATGCCCGTAGCCGTTCATGTCCGAATAGATGAAACCGGGCGTCGAACCGTATACCAGAAGCGGATGTTCGAGGCCGATCGAACTGGCGGCGATGCTGATGACGTAGTACACAATCATCGCAAAATAGGCCAGGTATTTTTGATTGATTAATACTTGCAAGGCGATTGCCAGGACGGCCAGCAGGGCATAGCTCGGCAGCTGGATCAGCAGCAGCTGTTGCGCATAGAGCAGCGGTTCCAGATGCGTATAGCCTTTGGCCAGCTGGATCGTCATGCCGCAGGCCATGACGACCAGCAGCAACAGGGCCTGGATGATAATCAGGGAAAATAATTTGGCCAGCAAAGGCAGCCAGACCGGCGTCGGCAGCGCATCGAGCATCAGCGCAATGCCGGCTTCGCGCTCGCGCCAGACCAGTTCGCCGGCATAGAAGGTGGTGATGATCAGCATGAATAGCGCAAAGCCGCCGCTGACCAGTTCCAGCACCTGATAGGTGACCGGATAGGTATTGGTGCCGTACATCTTGCCGAGCGAAGCGGCCATCGCGAACATGAACAGCACGCCGGCCAGCACGATGACAAAGAAATAAATGTTTTTTGCCGTCTCGCGCACATTGAGCCAGGTGGTGCGCAGCAGCAGCCGGCTCATGCCGGCGCGCGAAAATTGCGGCGCATAGCGCGGCGCGACAACGGCGGCCGCGGTGTCGGCCGCAGTGCCGGCCCGGGCGCCGCGCGGCTTGTCGCCGCCGCCGTTGAAGGCCGCCGTAAAGCGGAAGCGCCAGTAGCCGATGCACAGCACGATGACGCCGATGCTGCACCAGAGGATGCGGTTGAGCAGATAGACGCCGGTAAATGGAATCGGCCGCACATTTTTGTCGGCGATGGTCCAGTATTCGGTCAGGCGCGCAATGGCGCGTGAACCGAAGGGATCGATCAGCGCTGCCAGCGTCTTGTTGTCGATATCGCGCGAGAGCGGGCCGGCGATCAGATAGCCGATCAGCAGCACCACGCTGGCGACATAGACCGGCAGCATGCGTCGCGTCAGCGCGGCGAGCACGAAGAAAATCGCGCCGAAAATGAACAGATTGGGCAGCAGATTGAACAGATAGGGCAGCAGATAGCTCGAGAGCGTGGCCTGGCCGAGGCGCTCGGCGTCGATGCCGGGCAATAGCGCGCCGAGCCAGGCGCCGAGCCCGATGCTCGAGAAAATCGCCAGCAGCGCCAGATAGGCGCCGAGGAAGCGGCCGAACAGGTATTGGCGCTTGCTGATCGGGGTGCTGTAAAAGAAGTGGTGCATGCCGTATTCGAAATCCTGCTGCACCGAACGGCCCATCATGGCCGCCACTTCGACCACGCCCAGATAGCCGAGCGTGGTAATCGTTATCGCCAGTGCGAATGGCGAATTGATGAAGATTTTGCTGCCGAAAGAAATATTGGCATCCTTGAACAGGCCGCCGGCGGCGGCCATCCACAACATGGCCAGGATGAAGAACATGCCGAAATAGACATAGGTCGACAGCATTTTCAGGCGCTGGCGCAGCTCGAAGCGAGCGATGGCGATCATGGCATTCCTTTACGCGAGGACGGCGGCCGGGCGGCGCGTGTCGCAACCGGCAATGGCCGCAAAATAGACGTCTTCGAGGTCGCCTGCCACCGGCTCGAAGCCGTCGCCGGGATGCTCGTCGCTATAGACGTGAATCCGGGTGCGGCCGGCCAGCAGGCGGGTCGAGATCACGCTATGTTTTTGTCCGTACGCCGGCAGCTCGCTCTTGGCGATGAAGCGTGCCCAGATCTTGCCCTGGATTGCCGCCACCTGCTGCATTGGTTCGCCGGTCAGCAGCAACTGGCCCTGGTTGATGACGGCCATTTGCGAACAGAGGTCGGCGACGTCGCTGACGATATGGGTCGACAGGATGACGATCTTATCGTCGCCGATGTCGGACAGCAGGTTGTGAAAGCGGACCCGTTCTTCGGGATCGAGGCCGGCCGTCGGTTCGTCGACGATGATCAGCTTGGGGTCGCCCAGCAGCGCCTGGGCGATGCCGAAGCGCTGCCGCATGCCGCCCGAAAAGCCGCCGAGCTGCTTGTTGCGCACATCGTAGAGATTGGTCTGGTGCAGCAGGCCCAGCACCACTTCCTTGCGGCGGCGCTTGTCGCTCAAGCCCTTCAGTACGGCGAAATGGTCGAGCAATTCGTAAGGACTGACTTTCGGATACAGACCGAAATCTTGCGGCAGATAACCGAGCATGCGGCGCACCGCGTCTTTTTCGTCGAGCACATCGAGTTCACCAAGAAACACCGAGCCGCTATCTGCTTCCTGCAAGGTCGCCAGCGTGCGCATCAAGGTCGATTTGCCGGCGCCATTGGGACCGAGCAAGCCGAACATCCCGGCCGGAATGGTCAGCGAAATATTTTTTAATGCCTCGACACCGTTGGCATAGGTCTTGGACAGATTGCTGATGCTTAATTTCATGTACCGCTCCTGATGTATGGGCGAATTTCTTGGTGGAAATATGCCATGCTTGCATGTTCTCACTGTAGCGCGCGCGACGGCGCTGCGCGCGCGCTGTGCGACAGGGTGCATTATTGCTGGTGCAGAATGCAAATTGTTGCGTTGAAAAGCCGTGCCGCACGCTCGCGTCGCTATTGATCATGGTTAAATTTGCATTGTGAAGAGTGGATCTACAATACCGATTTGTTGTTTCTTTACTTTAAATTTCCTGGGTTTTAATTTCTTAACAATACTTGTTCGCGCGAACACCACCAGCGGCAAAAACGCAGCAAGATGCCGGCGATCACTGTCGTCGATAAAAAAATCAATAAAAACATCCGGTAATCCATGGTGCCCTTGACCAGTTCGCGCATTGCCAGTGAAACATTGGTCAGTGGCACCAGGGCCCAGCCCCAGTTCAGCGTCACCCCCGGCAGCACCGCCAGCATGACGGGCAGCAGCACGACCAGCATCAGCGGCTGGATATAGCCTTGCGCTTCCTTAAAGCTTTTTGCATAGAGCGAAATCGAGAGCAAGAGCGCGGCAAAGATGGCGGCGGTCGGCAACAGCATCAGCGCCAGCATGGCCAAGTCGGCGCCGCCGATGCTGCGCATCATCTGCGCCAGACCGGGATCGATGGCATTGCCGAAAAATGTCACCAGCAGCGCAATGCTGATCACCATCAGCAGAGCCGAAGTCAGGCCGGCGGTGAAGATGACGCCGAATTTGGCCAGCACCAGCGCGCCGCGCGAAACCGGCGCCAGCAACAGCGATTCGAGCGTGCCGCGTTCCTTTTCGCCGGCGCCGATATCGATGGCCGGATACATGGCCGCGATCAGGCAAACGATGACGAGGATATAAGGCAGCACGCGGCCGACGATCTCGCCCATCTGTTCGCGCTGGTCGGCGCTCGAATGCTTTTCGAGCGCGATCGGGTTGAGCAAAAACGCCAGTTGCTGGTCGCTCAGGTGCATGGCCGGCAGCGCATTGCGCCGCAAGGCGCCATTTTCAGCATCGATGACGGTGCGCACGCGTTTGGCGACGACGTCGACTGCGGTCGCGGTGTTGTAGTGCAATTGCACACGTATGCCGCCGGCGCCGGCAGCGGCCGGCGCCGGGACGATGACCAGAGCAAAGCGGATCTTGTCGCTGTTGATGGCGCTGTTGATCTGGCTTTGGCTGGCGATCTCGACCAATTTGAAGGTTTTGTCGGCGGCGAAGCGGGCCGCCAGCGCCGGTGCGTTTTCCTGGCCGAAGACGGCATAGGACAGCTTGGCCTGGTAAGCATTGCGGCTCATGACATAGGAAATATAACCGAAGCCGAAACTGAGCAGCGGCATTACCAGAATCGGGATGATGACCGTGAAGATCAGCGTCTTGCGGTCGCGCATCAACTCGCCGATCTCCTTCAGATAAATGGTCCACATCTTATTGTTCCTCTTCGATCACGCGCACGAAGGCATCGACGAGCTCGTGGCGGCCGGCGCGATGGCGCAGCTCGGCCAGACTGCCGAAAAACGCCGTCCGGCCGTGATTGATGATGCACACCCGGTCGCACAGTTTTTCAACCTCGTGCAAATGGTGGGTCGAAAATATCAGCGGTATGCCGAGCACTTTATAGCTGGCGATAAAATCGAGCAAAGTCTGGGCGGCCATCACGTCAAGGCCCGTGGTCGGCTCGTCGAGGATGACGACGGCCGGATGGTGAACCACGGCGCGCGCGATTGCGCATTTCTGTTTCATGCCGGTCGAGAGCTGGTCGGCGCGGCGTTCGGCGAAGTCGTGCATGTTCAGCAGGGTGAACAGGTCGTCGATCCGCGCTTTCAGCTGCGCCGGCGCCATGCGGTGCAGGCGGCCGAAATATTCGACGTTTTCGCGCGTCGACAGGCGGCCGTACAGGCCGGTGCTGCCGGACAGGAAACCGATTTTCTGGCGAGCCATCTGCGGCTCTTTCAGCAAATCGACGCCGTCGAGCATGACGCTGCCGCTGTCGGCCGCCAGCGCCGTCGACAGCAGGCGCAAGGTCGTGGTCTTGCCGGCGCCGTTAGGGCCGAGCAGGCCCAGCACTTCGCCGTTTTGACACGCAAAACCGACATCGCTGACGGCCTTAAACCAGCCGTCGTGCTGGCGGCGGTCGGCGGCCGCACTGTCGGCCGGCGGTGCGGCGCTTTTGCGGGCGGCGCGCGTGGAGGAAATACGAAAACGCTTGCTCAGATTCTTTACTTCTATCATGCCGACATCCGATATCGAGAAAAATCATGGGCGAAATAGGGAATTTACTCTATATAATCGGATAAGTGTTATATAAGCAATAAATTTTGGCGTGATGTACAGCAGTCCGCTCAATGTTCCGGCAATCTTTCTGCTGCCTGTCTGCCTTCTTTTTCATTTTCTTTCTTTTTCGATGAGTAATACAGAGGCTTTGCCCCGCTCCGCCGATCTGCACGCCGGCGACTGCGCCAATTGCGGCGCCGCCCTGGGCGGTCCCTATTGTGCCCAATGCGGTCAGCACCACCATGTCGAGATGCCGACCTTATGGGAATTTGTGCATGAATATCTGCATCATTACGTCGCCCTCGAGGGCAAGCTCGGGCGCACTCTAGGGCTGTTATTGTGCCGTCCCGGGCGCCTGAGCCTCGAATACCTGGCCGGGCGGCGCCAGCGCTATGTAAAGCCGCTGCAATTGTATTTCACGGTCAGCTTTTTATTCTTTATCGCGCTCAGCTTTCACGGCAGTACGCCGCCGGACGAAGCGGGCGCCGGGCCGCGCGGGCAGAAATATGCCGCCGTCTCGATTTTGCAGAAACAAGGCGAGCTTGTCGTGCTGAATAGAGCAGGCTCGGCGCCGGCCAGCGCGGCCAATGCCGGCGGCGCCGAAGGCCTCTCGTTCGATTTCGGTTTCGCGGCGCCGGCAATGCGGCGCTGGAATGCGCATCTGAATGCGCGCCTGGCTGAATTTTCGGCCGACCCCATGCCGGCCTTGCGCAAATTGGGCCGGCAAATGCTCGGCTATGCACCGTATGGCGTATTTTTTCTGGTGCCGGTGTTCGCCCTTTTCCTGTGGCTACTGTTTTATCGGCGGCGCTTGCGTTACGGCGCCCATCTGGTGTTTGCGCTGCATCTGCATGCGCTGAGCTTTTTATTGTTTTTGCTATTGTTATTGCTGCCTTTGCCATCCTGGGGCGGCTTTGCCGGTTTTTGTGCGCTGACGGCGTATTTTGTGCTGGCCATGCGGACCATGTATGGCGGGCGCTGGCGGTGGCTGCTGGCACGCCTGGGCCTGCTGTTTTCCGTGTATGGGCTGTGCGCCGGCCTGGCCTTGCTGGCGCTGACCATGCTGGCCCTGAGCGCGGCATAGGGCGGGCCGGCAGGGTACAATATGCGCATGGAAATCACGCTGGCCGAGCTCGAGCAGGCGATCAATTACTGGCGTGCGCGACAGCCCTCGCAAGGCGTGGAGCGGGCGCTGTCGGCGCCGGTCGATGCGCTGGCCGAACTGTATGCGCGCATGATTTTCTACCGGCGCGCCAGCATCGCCGTGGCCGCGCTGGACAGCACCCTGCAGCAGCTGCTGCAGGTGGCGCGCGAGCAGAAATGACGCCGGCAGGCCGGTTTTTGACTGCCCCCTATTTGACCCCTATTCCGAGGATGACCTTGACCCCCGACTTTGAACACAAAATTGTCTCCCGCGCCGATTTCAAGGCCCGCCTGGCGACGCTGCCGCGACCGCTGGTGCTGACCAACGGCGTTTTCGACATCCTGCACCGCGGGCATGTCAGCTATCTGGCGGCCGCGCGCGCATTGGGCGGCGCCGGCGCTTCGCTGATCGTCGGCGTCAATACCGATGCCTCGGTCAAGCGCTTGGGCAAGGGCGACGATCGGCCGCTCAATAGCTGCGCCGACCGCATGGCGGTGATTGCCGCGCTCGAGGCGGTGACGCTGGTGGTGCCGTTCGACGAAGACACGGCGCTCGAACTGGTGCAGGAAGCGCGCGTCGACCTGTACGTCAAGGGCGGCGATTACGACATGAATGCGATACCCGAAGGCATCGCCGTGCAATCGTACGGCGGCCGCGCGGTGGCGATCGCGTTCGAGCACGACCGTTCGACCAGCAAATTGCTGGCCAAGGTGCGCGGCGCCCAGTAAAGACCGGCAAAGCACGGTCCGGCAGAGTCTTGGGCCGGCCTGCGGTGCCTGGCCGCCGGGCTCAGCTGCCGCCCAGATAGCCGTTCTGGCGCCACGCTTCGTAGACCACCACGGCGACCGTATTGGACAGGTTCAGGCTGCGATTGTCGGGGCGCATCGGCAGGCGGATGCGCTGCGCCGGCGGGAAAAAGCCGTCGCGCAGCTCGGGCGCCATGCCTTTGGTTTCGGAACCGAACACGAAGACGTCGCCCGGCAAGAAGGCCTGGGCGGCGAACGGCTGCGAGCCGTGCGTGGTCAGCGCGAACATGCGGCGCTGATCGGGCTGGACGCGCTCGATGAAGGCTTGCCAGTTGGCATGCACCTGCATTGTCATATAGTCGCGGTAATCGAGGCCGGCACGGCGCATCTTGGCATCGTCGAGCGGAAAGCCGAGCGGTTCGATCAGGTGCAGCTGGGCGCCGGTGTTGGCGCACAGGCGGATGATGTTGCCCGTATTGGGCGGAATTTCTGGTTCGACCAGGACGACGTGAAACAAAAACATTCTCCTTAATATTGCGGCGCCGCGGTGCGCGCAAAAACAAAATTACTGACACGTGCAGCGCCGAAGCGCTTGAGCATGGCCGCCATGTCGGCCAGCGTGTGGCCGGTGGTCATGACATCGTCGACCACGCCCACATGCAGGCCGCGCACGGTCTGCAGTGCGTGCGGCGCCAGCACGAAGGCGCCGCCGGTATTGCGGGCGCGGGCGGCCGCAGGCAGCTGCGCCTGCGCCGCCGTCTCGCGCCGCCTGACGGTCAGCCGGGCGTCGAGCGCCAGCCCCAGTTCGCGCGCCAGCGGCCGGGCGATTTCGAGCGCCTGATTGAAGCCGCGCGCGGCCAGGCGGCGCGGCCCCAGCGGGACCGGACACAGCAGATCGGGCAGAGACCAGCCGTCGGCGGCCAGCGCCGCCTCGGCGCTCCGCGCCAGGGCGCCGGCCATCCACGGCGCAAGCGCCAGGCGGCCGCAAAACTTCAATTCCAGCAGCAGACGGTCGAGCGGTGCGCCATAGTCGCCGGCCGCGAGCGTGGCGTCAAATGGCGGCCGATCTGCCAGGCAGGCGCCGCAACGCTGGTGCGCCGCGGCGCCGGCGGCCAGCGCCAGCGCGCACTGCCGGCAGCGCCTCGTCGCAGCCGGCAGATAGCGCGCCTGGCATGCCTGGCACAGGGCCTGCTCACTGTGCTGCTCGCACAGCGCGCAGGAAAACGGCAGCCATGCCGAGAGCGAGGGCAGGCCGGCGCGCAGCGTCCGGACCCAGGACCTGATTGCCAGCCTGTTTTGCGTACGTGTCACGAATGCGGCTCCGGCGGTTCCAGTGTAGACTAGCCATTATCGCATTTCCTGCGAATTCATTTCCCAACATTGTCAATTGAATGTCCGAGCGTCCTGTCCATTCCAATTCCGCCGCAGCGGGCCAGCAAGCGAGCGCGTCGCCAGATGCGTCACTGAGTGCGTCACTGAGTGCGCCGATCGACATCGCGCTGGTGCGACGTCTGTTCTCGCGCCCGCAGCGGGTGGCCGAGGCCGATTTTTTGCGGCGTGAAATCGCCAACCGCATGCATGAGCGGCTGGCCTTGATCAAAATCGCGCCGCAGCACATGCTCGATGCCGGCTGCGGCGCCGGCGCCGATCTCGGCCTGTTGCATACGCAATTTCCGGCTGCCGCGCTGCTCGGGCTCGATCTGTCGCCGGCCATGCTGGCGCAGGCGGCGGCGCCGCGGCCGCCATCGGGCGTGCAGCGCTGGCTGAGCAAGTTGCTGCCGGGGCGCGCCGGAGCGGCGCTGGTCTGCGCCGATTTTTCTCAATTGCCGCTGGCCGCCAATTCGCTTGATCTGATCTGGTCGAATCTGGCGCTGCACTGGCATGCTCAGCCCGACCGCGTGTTTGCCGAATGGCGGCGCGTCTTGCGTCTGCACGGCTTATTGATGTTTTCCTGTTTCGGCCCCGATACCTTTAAGGAATTGCGCAGCGCTTTCGCCGCCAGCGGCGTGGCGCAGGCGGCGCCGGTCTTGCCTTTCGTCGATATGCACGATTTTGGCGATATGCTGGTCGGCGCCGGCTTTGCCACGCCGGTGATGGATATGGAAACGCTGACCATTACCTACCCCAATGCCGATAAACTGCTGGCCGATGTCAGGGCACTGGGCGGCAATCCCTTGCGCACGCGCGCCCGCGGCCTGGGCGGCCGGCGACGCTGGCAAGCGGTCAAGTCGGCGCTCGAGCGCATGCGCCGCGCCGACGGCACGATTGGATTGACGATTGAAGTCATTTACGGCCATGCTTTCCGGCCGGTGGCGCGCAGCACCGCGCAAGGCGAGGCAATCATCCGTTTCGATTTGCCGAAAAAACCACGCTGAAACGCTGCGCGCTGCCAGAAAAAAGCACGCGCCGGTTTTAACTTGATGAAATATGGCATTATTGATTATAATCGCAGATGGTGTAATGGCAATCCAGGTTTCTTCCTGCGCGTCGCCAAATAAAATTTGATCTACATCAGGTATGATGCGTGCACTGAGATGCATGTTTAAAATGCACATGCCGAGTGATTCATTCCTAGTCCTTGTTTCTTGTATTACGCAATCGTATCTATGACGCCGCAATCGGGGCGGAGGGGCGGCGCGGCTTCGCCCTTGTTCGATGTTAGAGAAATTCCTATTCTTGGCTGGCTGGAGAAAACATGAGAGATGCAAAGCGACTTCAATCGTTTCTGTTCGGCTTGTCGGCGCTGGCCGCTGCCGTGCCGGCGCGCGCTGCCGAGGCAGTCGTCGATATCGTCGGCGGGCCGGCTGTGCGCGAGATGAATCTGCAGCCGCCGGTGACGCAAATTGCGTCGCAAATTTATTCGCTGCACACCTGGGTCATGGTGGTGTGCCTGGTGATTTTCATCGCCGTCTTCGGCGTCATGTTTTATTCGATTCTGAAACACCGCAAATCGCTGGGCCATAAGCCGGCCACCTTTCACGAAAGCACTGCGGTCGAGATTGCCTGGACTGTCGTGCCGTTTTTGATCGTGATCGGCATGGCCTTGCCGGCCACCAAGACGGTGGTGGCGATGAAAGATACGACGAATGCCGATATCACGATCAAGGCTACCGGCATGCAATGGAAATGGGGTTACGATTATCTCAAGGGCGAGGGCGAAGGCATTGCTTTCCTGTCCAATCTGTCGACCCCGCGCAGCCAGGTCGGCGCGCCCGGCGTGGCGCCCACCGAGGCGCGCAGCCCGACTTACCTGATTGAGGTCGATAATCCGGTAGTGGTTCCGGTCAACAAGAAAATCCGTATCGTCACCACGGCCAACGATGTCATCCACGCCTGGTCGATTCCGGCTTTCGGCGTCAAGCAAGATGCGATTCCCGGCTTTGTGCGCGATACGTGGTTCAAGGCGGAAAAAATCGGCACGTACCGCGGCCAATGCGCCGAGCTGTGCGGCAAGGAACACGCTTTCATGCCGATTGTCGTCAATGTCGTCTCCGATGCCGACTATAAGATCTGGGTCGAGGCCAAAAAGAAGGAAATGGCGGCCAATGCCGACGATCCGAGCAAGACCTGGACGCTTGACGAATTGAAGCAGCGCGGCGAAAAAGTCTATGCCGCCAATTGCGTGGTGTGCCACCAAGCCACGGGCAAGGGCGTGCCGAGCGCGTTTGCGGCGCTCGACGGTTCGCCGGTGGTCAACGGGCCGAAGGCGGAACAGATCAAGGTTTTACTCAATGGTAAGAGCAGCGGCAAATTCCCGGCCCAGATGCCGGGCTGGAAGCAATTGTCCGATACCGAAATCGCCGCCGTGATCACTTACACGCGCAACAGCTGGTCGAACAAGGCCGCCGAAAACATCGTCCAGCCGGCTGAAGTGTCGGCCGCGCGCAAGCTATAAATTGAGGAGTTTGAGATGAGCACAAACACAATCGAACACGCGCACGGGATTGACGACGGTCACGGCCACGAGCACGCCCACGACGACCATCACGCGCAGCCGACCGGTTTCCGGCGCTGGCTGTTTGCCACCAATCACAAGGACATCGGCACGCTGTATCTGTGGTTCTCGATCGCCATGCTGATGTCGGGCGGCGTGCTGGCCTTATTGATCCGCGCCGAGCTGTTCCAGCCCGGTCTGCAGTTTTTCAATCCGGAGCTGTTCAATCAGCTGACCACCATGCACGGCCTGATGATGGTGTTCGGCGCCATCATGCCGGCCTTCGTCGGCTTTGCCAACTGGATGATCCCGCTGCAGATCGGCGCGTCCGACATGGCTTTTGCGCGCATGAACAATTTTTCGTTCTGGCTGCTGCCGCCGGCGGCGATTTTGCTGGCGTCGTCCTTTCTGGCGCCGGGCGGCGCCACCGCGGCCGGCTGGACGCTGTATGCGCCGCTGTCGACCCAGATGGGGATCGGCATGGACATGGGCATTTTCGCGATCCATCTGATGGGCGCGTCGTCGATCATGGGCGCGATCAACATCATCACGACTATTTTGAACATGCGCGCGCCAGGCATGACCTTGATGAAAATGCCGATGTTTTGCTGGACCTGGCTGATCACGGCCTACCTGCTGATTGCCGTCATGCCGGTGCTGGCCGGCGCCATCACGATGACGCTGACCGATCGCCATTTCGGCACCTCCTTCTTTAATGCGGCCGGCGGCGGCGACCCCATCATGTACCAGCATATCTTCTGGTTCTTCGGCCACCCCGAGGTCTACATCATGATCTTGCCGGCCTTCGGCATCATCTCGCAAATCATTCCGGCCTTTGCCCGCAAGCCGCTGTTCGGCTATGCCTCGATGGTCTATGCCACGGCCTCGATCGCGATCCTGTCCTTCATCGTCTGGGCCCATCACATGTTCACGACCGGCATGCCGGTGACCGGGCAATTGTTCTTCATGTATGCAACGATGCTGATCGCGGTGCCGACCGGGGTCAAGGTCTTCAACTGGATCGCCACCATGTGGCGCGGTTCGATGACGTTCGAGACGCCGATGCTGTTTGCGGTCGGCTTCATCTTCGTGTTCACCATGGGCGGCTTTACCGGCCTGATGCTGGCCGTGACGCCGGTCGACATCCAGTTGCAAGACACCTATTATGTGGTGGCCCACTTCCATTACGTGCTGGTGGCCGGCTCCCTGTTTGCGATGTTCGCCGGTTTTTATTACTGGTCGCCGAAGTGGACCGGCTTCATGTATAGCGAAGGCCGCGGCAAGTTCCATTTCTGGGGCTCGCTCGTCACTTTCAACATCACGTTTTTCCCCATGCATTTCCTGGGCCTGGCCGGCATGCCGCGCCGTTATGCCGATTATCCGGCGCAATTTACGGACTTTAATATGCTGGCCTCGATCGGCGCCCTCGGCTTCGGCCTGATGCAGGCGTATTTCGTGCTGTTCATCGTGATTCCGACCATTCGTGGCGGCAAGAAGGCCGAGGCCAAACCGTGGGAAGGGGCTGAAGGCCTCGAATGGACGGTGCCCAGCCCGGCCCCGTTCCATACTTTTGAAACACCGCCGACCGTCAAGTGAGCCGGCTGTATTTGCCGATAAATCCGATAAATGAAGCAATAGCGGAACCGATGGATGAGATGACTGCACCGAAAAAGCCCAGCAACACGCGGACCGGATGGATATTGGCCTCGGTGGCCTTGGTGTTTTTTGTCGGCATTTTTATCCGCCGGCTGTGGCTGGCCTGAGCGGGCATGGCTGACGACAAGGCAACCGACGATAAGGTAATTGGCGACAGGGCGCCCGGGTCGCCGCCGCCAGCGTCGAAAAATGCGACGCGCGGCCTGAATGGCAAGATGCTCGGCAAGCTGCTGGTGATTGCGGCATTGATGTTTGGTTTCGGTTATGCCCTGGTTCCGATTTACAAGCAGATCTGTGAATTAACAGGCGTAAATGTGTTGACGCAAGCGGACGATACCGTGACGCGCGATCCGAACACGCAGGTCGACAAGAGCCGCACCATCACGGTCGAGTTCGACGCGAATGCGCGCGGGCCGTGGCGCTTCCGGCCCACCGTCGCCAGCTTGCAAGTGCATCCGGGCGAGATGGCGCAAGTGGTCTATGAAGTGGTCAATACCGAAGCGCGCAGCGTCAATGCGCAGGCGATACCGAGTTATGCGCCGATGGAGGCGGGACAGTTTTTCAAGAAGCTCGAGTGCTTCTGTTTTCGGCAGCAGACGCTGGGACCGAACGAGGCGCGGCAAATGCCGGTCGTGTTCTTCATCGATCCGGCGCTGCCGAAAAACATCAGGCATCTGGTCTTGTCCTACACGTTTTTCGAAATTGCCGGCACGCCCGATGTCGCCAAACCGGCCGTACGGGCCACGCCGACTTAGGGGAGAAAGCGATGTCCGAGCATAAAAGTGAGCCGCAGCTGGCGGTAACGCGGCGCAAGCTCTCGTTCGCCGCGACGATGAAGGCGGTGCTGTGGTCGTTCATCGGCATTCGCAAGCGCAGCGATTACGAACGCGATGCGGCCCAGCTCAATCCGCTGCACATCGTGATTGCCGCCATCCTCGGCGTCCTGGGGCTGATTGCGATACTGATCACGATCGTCAAGAGCGTGGTCGGCTGAATGTTGATTCGGTGTCGACGCGGTGTCGCCCCGGTGCTGATGTCTTTAAATGAAATCTGAAGCGGCGCCTGCCGTTTTGCTATACCTGCGATCTGGGAGATGAAGATGAGTTCACGTGCTGGCAATGCCCCGTATTACTTCGTGCCGGGGCCGTCGAAATGGCCATTTCTGTGCGGCGCCTCGTTGCTGCTGACGATGGCCGGCGCGACCGCCTGGGTCAACGACCTGGCCTGGGGGCCGGCCGTCAACCTGGTCGGCATCGTGTGCGTGGTGGCGGTGCTCTACCGCTGGTTCGGCGACGCCATCGGCGAGTCCGAAGCGGGTCAGTATAGCGCCCGCATCGATGTCTCTTATCGCTGGAGCATGAGCTGGTTCATTTTTTCGGAAGTGATGTTTTTCGCGGCGTTTTTCGGCGCCCTGTTTTATGCGCGCAGCGTGAGCATGCCGTGGCTGGGCGACCTCGACAACAAGATATTGTGGCCCGATTTTTCTGCGCACTGGGGCAATACCGGTCCGGCCGGCACGGTCGAGAGCTTTAGCACCATGGGGCCATTTCCTATCCCGACCCTCAATACCGCCTTGCTGCTGACCTCGGGCGTGACGCTGACCTTGTCGCATCATGCGCTGCGTGCCGGCCACCGCGCCAGGACGGCGGCCTGGCTGCTGGCGACGATTGTGCTGGGCGCGACCTTCATGGGTTTTCAAGTCTATGAATACATGCACGCCTATAGCGAGCTGAACTTGAAGCTGACTTCGGGCATTTACGGTTCGACCTTTTTCATGCTGACCGGCTTTCACGGCTTTCACGTCACGATGGGGGCGATCATGCTGTCGGTGGTGCTGTACCGCGTCTTGAAAGGGCACTTTACGCCCGAGCATCACTTCGCCTTCGAAGGCGCCGCCTGGTACTGGCATTTTGTCGATGTCGTCTGGCTCGGCTTGTACGTCGTCGTCTATTGGCTGTAGTTGCAGCCGCCGCTGGCGCTCCGCCCGGGCGCCTGCGGCCCGCCGGCTAGCGCAGCCCGGTCGGCGTGATCCAGCCCATCTTGTATGACAGCAGCAAGAGCAGGAACAGGCAGATCGACAGGCCCACCCGCAGCGCCAGCGCATTGACGGTGCGGTTGCTGCGCCCCTTGTCGCGCATCAGGAAAAACAGGGCAAAGCCCAGACTGCCGAGAATAAAAATGAAACCGGTGGCAACAAAAATTTTCATCGATGATCCGCGGTAAAATGGTGTGCACAGAGATGCCCGCGCGTGCTGCGCATGCGTGTTTGTGTGTACAGACGCCTGCTCATGCCTGCCCACTTTCGATCGTCATTCTATTGTAATGCCAATTTTGCATCGACTACAGCTTCGCGGCCGTCCCATCCCTCTGATTGCGACCCTGATCGCGGTCGCCATCGGTATCTCTCTGGGCAACTGGCAAACCGGGCGGGCCCGCGAAAAAATTGCGCTTGAACAACGACTTGCCAGCCGTCAGCTGCAGCCGCCCGTGCTGCTCGACGACGCCGCGGCGCTGGCCTGGCCGGTCGAGGCCATCGAGTTTCGCCAGGTGCGGGCGCAGGGCCGTTTTCTGGCCGACTGGCCCGTCTATCTCGATAACCGCCCGCATGACGGCAAGGCCGGTTTTTATCTGTTGATGCCGTTCCAGCTGACGCACTCGCGGCGCGTGGTGTGGGTGGCGCGCGGCTGGCTGGCGCGCGACGCGCTCGACCGCACGCAAGAGCCCGCCTACGCCACCCCGCTGGGCGAGACCACGATCGCAGGCCTGGCGGTGGCCAGCCCCGGCCATGTGCTGCAACTGGGCGCGGCATCGCCGGTGCGGCCGCATGCCATGTTGCAAAACGCCGATCTGGCGGCCTTGAACCAGGCCCTGCAACGACCGGCGTTCGCGTTTTTTGTCGAGCAGACCGATGCCGGCGGCGCCATCGCCACCGCTGCGGGGCGCGCCGCACCGCGCATTGTTGCGCCGGCCGATGGCCTGGTGCGCGACTGGCCCAAGCCCTCGCTGGGTGTTGACAAGCATCGCGGCTATGCTTTGCAGTGGTATGGTCTGGCTTTGACGGCCTTTTTATTTTTTATCGTCAGCGGCTTTCGGCGCAGCGCGGCCAGGCCCGAACACTAAGATATACCGGGACAATATGATGCAAGAGACCTTGGCGACTGTCGCCCCCAAGCCGTCCGCGGCAACGACGCGGCAGCGCGGCCGCTGGAAATTGCTGCTGGTGCTGGCCATTTGCGCCGCGCCTTTGCTGGCGTCTTACTTCATGTATTACGTCGTCAAGCCGGGCGGGCGCACCAATTACGGGGTCCTGATCGATCCGCGTTTGCATCCGATGCCGGGACTGGCGGCCAGCACCCTCGACGGTGCGCCGGCCAGCCTCGCCGCCTACAAGGGCAAATGGCTGATGCTGGTGGTCGACAGCGGCCAGTGCGCCGACGCCTGCCGTAAAAAATTGTTTGCCATGCGACAGCTGCGACTGATGCAGGGCAAGGAGATGGAGCGCATCGAGCGTCTGTGGCTCATTGACGACGGCGTTGAACCCGCACCGGCGCTGCTGCGCCAATTCGAGGGCATGCGGGTGTTGCGGGTGGCGGCCGGGCCGGGTTCACAGAGTGGCTCTGGCGCGCTGCGCAACTGGCTGCCGGCCGATGCCGGCAGCAGCATCGACAAGCATCTGTATCTGATCGATCCGCTCGGTAATCTGATGATGCGTTTTCCGAAAGATGCCGATCCGGCCAAGGTCAAGAAAGACCTGGCAAAATTATTATATGCCTCAGCCATAGGATAAAACCATGTTGATCAAACTGGCAGTGACAGGTTTGCTCGTTGCGTTGTTGCCCTTGAGTATGGTGTGGGTCTCGCGCGATGCCGATAAATATCGCAAGCTCGTATTGGTGACGGCGTTTCTGACGTTCGATCTGATCGTGTTCGGCGCCTTTACGCGCCTGACCGATTCCGGCCTTGGTTGTCCGGACTGGCCCGGCTGCTTTGCCGAAGCCAATCCTTTTCTGGCGCACAGTGCGATTCGCAGTGCCGAATCGCTGCTGCCGGGCGGGCCGGTGACCGTCTTGAAAGCCTGGATCGAAATGATTCATCGCTATGTCGCGATGGCGATCGGAGTCTTGATCATCGCCATCATGGCCCAGAGCTGGCGCAACTGGCGCCGGCCGCAGCGCCAGTTGCAGCGCCAGTTGCAGCCGTTGCGCCAGGCCGCTTTTGCGCCGGCCTTGCCGACCGTGTTGTTTTTGTTTGTCTGCCTGCAGGGCGCGTTCGGCGCCTGGACGGTGACGGAAAAGCTGCAGCCGGCCATCGTCAGCATCCATCTTTTGCTGGGCATGGGCTTGCTGGCCTTGCTGACCTGGCTTGCCTGCCAGACCGCGCCGCCCGCGGTGCCGGCGGTCCATGGCGCGGCCGGCCCGCTGCGCGCACTGGCGCTGGCGTCGGCCGTGCTGTTGCTGGTGCAGATAGGCCTGGGCGCGTGGGTCAGTACCAATTATGCGGCGCTGGCCTGCCAGCAATACCCGCTGTGTAATGGCGTGTTGTTGCCGGAAATGGATTTCAGGCATGGCTTCACCGTGACGCGCGAACTGGGCAAGACGGCCCAGGGCCAGTATGTGCCGTTCGCGGCGCTGGTGGCCATTCACTGGGTGCATCGCAATGTCGCCATCGTCTTGTCTGTGGTGCTCGGCTGGGCGGCGCTGGCAGCCTTGCGGGCGCCGCCTGAGGCTGCGCTGGCGCCGACTGCGCGCCGGATCTTGTTCGTGCTTGGCTTGCAATGGCTGACCGGGCTGGCGTCGATTTTTTTCGACTGGCCGCTGGCGGTGGCGGTGGCGCACAATGCGGGAGCGGCCGCGCTGACGTTTTTGCTGACCATGTTAAACTACAAAACGGCTGCTGCGACCACGGTATTTTTCGATCCGCGCAGCCGGCGCGGGCCGGCGCTGGCCGAAGGGGGGCGATAGTGGCCGTTCATGGTTTGTCCATGATGCGCTCATGACTGCCGCCATCGGCGCCGCTGATGCCTGCCCGGTTTTTTCATTCGTCCCTGTAAAATAAGCAGACCTTTCCATGACCATCGCCTCCGAATCCGAGCCGCATAGCAAGCCCGCCAAGCCGGCCATGGTCGCTGGACGCCGTAGCAACCAGTACTGGGCCCTGACCAAGCCGCGGGTGACCCAGCTGGCCGTGTTTTGCGCCCTGATCGGCATGCTGCTGGCCTCGCCCGAGCTGCCCTCGTGGCGCGTGGTGCTGCCGGCCACGGCCGGCATCTGGCTGCTGGCCGGCGCCGCCTTTGCCGTCAACTGCCTGGTCGAGCGTGAAATCGACGCCCGCATGGCGCGCACCGCGCGCCGGCCGATGGCCTTGGGCGAGCTGAGCGTGACGCAGACGCTGTTGTTTTCGGCGCTGATCGGCGCCCTCGGCATGGCGATCCTGTATTTCTTCGTCAATGCGCTGACCATGTGGCTGACCCTGGTCACCTTCGTCGGCTACGCCGTCATCTACACCATGATATTGAAACCGGCGACGCCGCAAAACATCGTCATCGGCGGCCTGTCGGGCGCCATGCCGCCGGCGCTCGGCTGGGCGGCGGTGGCCAACGATGTGCCGATGCAGGCCTGGCTGCTGGTGCTGATCATCTTTGTCTGGACGCCGCCGCATTTCTGGGCGCTGGCCATGTACCGGCGCGACGATTATGCGCGTTCGGGCCTGCCGATGCTGCCGATCACGCACGGCCTGAAATTCACGCAGTTTCATATCCTGCTGTACTCGATCGCCCTGGCGGCAACCACCATGCTGCCTTACGCGGTGGCGATGAGCGGCCTCATTTATGTCGCCTGCGCGCTGCTGCTCGACGCGCTGTTCATCTGGCATGCGTGGCAAATCTACCGCCGCTACAGCGACCAGGTGGCGCGCAAGGCGTTTACTTTTTCCATCGTCTATCTGGCGCTGCTGTTTGCGGCGCTGCTGGTCGATCACTATCTGCCATTTTGAGGATGTCCATGACTTGTTTGCGCACCTGGCTGGCCGTGCTGGCGCTGGCTTTGCTGGCGGCTTGCGGCAAGGCGCCGCCCGATTTCAGGAATACCGATCTGACCGGCGCCGACTATGCCGCCAATTTTGCGCTGACCGACTATAACGGCCGCGCGCGCACGCTGGCCGATTTCAAGGGCAAGGTCGTGGTGGTGTTCTTCGGCTATACGCAATGCCCCGATGTCTGCCCGACCACCATGGTCGAGATGGCAAATGTGATGAAGCAGCTCGGGCCGCAGGCCGATCAGGTGCAAGTGCTGTTCGTCACGCTCGACCCCGAGCGCGACAAGCCGCAAATGCTGGCGCAATACGTGCCGACCTTCGACCGCCGTTTTCTCGGCTTGTACGGCGATCTGGCGGCAACGGCCAAAGTGGCCAGGGACTTCAAGGTGTTTTACCGCAAAGTGCCGGGCAGTACGCCCGACAGCTATACGATCGACCATACCGCCGGCAGTTATGTCTTCGACCGCAGCGGTCATCTGCGCCTGTTTTTGCGCCACGGCCAGGGCCTCGAGCCCATCGTCCACGATTTGAAATTGCTGCTGTCCTGATTGCGCTTGCGCGCCTACAGCTTTTCGTAGACGTCGGCGATGCGCTCGCCATCCCACAAATAAAGTAACTGGCTGGCATGCCGGCAATTCGCGAGCAGCCGTGGCTTGAAGGCGGCCACGCATTCGCCCGGCGTTTCGCGGCTTGTCTCGCGCACGCTCAGATAAACGATGCCGGCCGCGCCGCGTTCGCGCAGCCGGCGCGCATAGGCTTGCGAGGCGGCGTAATTGTCGGGCGCCAGAATGGCGTCGTGCGGCGCCAGCGCGCGCGCATCGACCACGGCGCCGGCGACTTCGACGTGATACAGGCGCATGTCGAGCGTGATCGGCGCCTCGTTGGTGGCGCGCAAAAAGCGCGCGCTGTGGTAACGCGTCTCGGCAATCGCCGTCGATTTTTCGCGGGCCGCATAAAACACGCCGTAACTGCCGTCGGAAAAGCGGCTGCCCTCGGCATTGAGATGGGTAAAGGCGGCCATGATGGGACCGCTGCCGGGGCCGTAGCAGCGTTCTTCGGGCGCGACCAGCGCGATTTCGCCGAGTTCGTCGCGGATGCGTGCATTGGTCATCGCTTCGAGCGCATACAGGGCGTCGAAGTCGGCGGCAGCGGCGATGCGGTCGAATAAATTGACCGTTGGAAAACGGCTCGGAATGATGCGGCAGGCCGGATGCCAGCCGATGATCGATTGCTCAGGATGCATGGACTGCATGTGCGCTCGCGCCTAGGCCCAGCCGCCGCGTGCGGCATCGAGATACTGGCGCACCACGTACAGGTCGGCGACATTGCCGGACAACATGCGGCTCAGTGCGCTGCGGCCCTGAAATAGCGGCGCCGCATTCGGTCTTTTGATCCAGCCGTCGGCCGCCTTTGGCTCCGGTAATAAAATCGCCAGCGCCTTGTAAATGCCGAGCAGATAAGAGATGCGTTCGAGCGTGTCGCGGCTTAGCTGGGCGCTGTCGGGGTCTTTTTTCCAGCGGAAATAGCTGGAGCGGCCCGGATTGCCGAGCAGCGTCAGTTTTTCCGCCGGGCTCAATTGCCACAGCGTGGCGATTTGCTCGAAGGCGCGCAGCGCCGGCCCCGACAGATTGGCAGTCGGCGCAGGAGGCCGCTTATCGGCGGCGAGATGGATGTGGCGCGCAGCATGCATGAGGGGCTCTCAATTGGGATCCATGCAAATAGATTAGTCCATTATGGGACTATTTACAAAAATATTCCAATCTCGCCTGAGCGATCCGGCGCGCAGCAGGGCCGTGCCGTGGAATTGCAATTATCACAATAATTGTGTAATTCACCATCATCATCCATACTCTGTCTAGCTGATTTTTTACGAATGGAGCCAGTCATGATTACACAACGCACACTGGGCAGCCAGGGCCTCGCAGTCTCGGCCATGGGGCTTGGCTGCATGGGCATGAGTACCGCTTACGGCGCCGCCGACGAGGCCGAATCGATTGCAACCATTCATCGCGCGCTTGAGTTGGGCGTCAATTTTTTCGATACGGCCGAAGTGTATGGCCCGTATGAAAACGAAGCCTTGCTCGGCCGTGCGCTGGCCGGGCGGCGCGCGCAGGCCGTGATCGCGACCAAATTCGGCTTTCGCATCGAGGCCGGCGTCACCAAGGGCGTCACCAGCGAGCGGGCGCATATCCGCCAGGCAGTCGAAGGTTCCCTGCGCCGTCTCGGCACCGACCACATCGACTTGCTATATCAGCACCGGGTCGATCCGGCGGTGCCGATCGAAGAGGTGGTCGGCGTCATGGCCGAGCTGGTGCGCGAAGGCAAGGTGCGCTACCTCGGCCTGTCCGAAGCCGGCGTTGCCACCATTCGCCGGGCCCACGCCGTGCATCCGATCAGCGCCGTGCAAAGCGAATATTCATTGTGGGAGCGTAATCTGGAAGCCGATGTCTTGCCGCTCCTGCGCGAACTGGGCATCGGTCTGGTGCCGTTCAGTCCTTTGGGCCGCGGCTTTTTGACGGGCATCGTCAAGCGTGCCGAAGAATTGCCGGCATCGGATTTCCGCCATCTCGATCCGCGCATGCAGGGAGACAATTTTGACTTGAATCTGCAAGCGGCCCAGGTGATTGCCGACATCGCCGAAGCGCGGCAGGCCAGTCCGGCCCAAGTGGCGCTGGCCTGGGTCTTGCAGCAGGGCGACGATATCGTGCCGATTCCCGGCACCAAGCGCATCGCCTATCTGGAACAAAATGTGGCGGCGGCCGACATCATGTTGTGGGGCAGCGAAGTGGCCGCGCTCGAACAGGCGCTCAGCCATGTCGCCGGGCCGCGCTACAATGCGCAGCGCATGGCGATGATCGATCGCTGAACTGCCGCGGCATTGCAGTTCATCTACGCATGAAAAAAGCCGCCCGGCGCATGCCTGGCGGCTTTCTCTTTGATCGCATGGGCGCGGGCATTACGCTCACGTGCGAGGTTCGCTGATTGCGCCAGCTTACATATACTCGACCAGCGCGCCCTTCATTTTCTTCAGCGCCGCGGTCTCGATCTGGCGAATGCGCTCGGCCGATACGCCGAACTCGTCGGCCAGCGTGTGCAGCGTGGCGCCGGAGCCGTCGTCATTGGCCAGCCAGCGCGCCTCGACGATGCGGCGCGAGCGCGCATCGAGTTTGCCGAGCGCGTTTTCGAGGCCTTCCGAGTGCAGGCGCGTCACTTGCTGCGCCTCGATGACCTTGGTCGGTTCGCTCAAGTCCGACGACAGATAGGCGATCGGCGCAAATTTGTCGTCTTCGTCATCGGTCGGCGCTTCCAGCGCGATATCGCGGCCGCTCAGGCGGGTTTCCATCTCGATCACTTCTTCGCGCTTGACGTTGAGCGTCTTGGCCAGGGCATCGATTTGCTTGGGTGTCATCGCATCGAGACCGGCTTTATGGCTGCGCAAGTTGAAAAACAGTTTGCGTTGGGCCTTGGTCGTGGCGACCTTTACCAGGCGCCAGTTTTTCAAGATGTATTCATGCATCTCGGCCTTGATCCAGTGCATCGCATACGATACCAGGCGCACGCCTTGATCGGGATCGAAGCGTTTGACGGCCTTCATCAGGCCGATATTGCCTTCTTGAATCAGGTCAGCATGCGGCAAGCCATAACCGAGATAGCCGCGCGCGATCGACACCACCAGGCGCAGGTGCGACAGCACGAGCTCCTGGGCGGCGCCCAGGTCATTATTGTTGCGCAAGCGCGTGGCCAGCGACACTTCTTCTTCATGGCTCAACATCGGCAGCCGGTTGACGGCCGAAATATAGGCGTCCAGATTGCCCAGGTTGCCGCTGAAGCCCAGGCCTAAGGCCGTGTTGTTGGTAGGAACCATTACCGACGGTGCGGATGCCAGATTCATTTAATCTCCTTGGAGCCGATTACTAAAATGTCCCGCTTGCGCCGGGTCGTGCGGGCTATGCGCCGCGGCCAATCACGCCGACAAGACAGGACAAAATGCGATTGCAGACTGCTTTACTGTATGGATAATATATTAGCACTCTCCGTACTTGAGTGCCAATATCCGTAACTATCGCTTACATAGATATTTGTTATCACTATGTAGCGTTCTTTTTTCATCGGGCCTTCTCTTCACTTTGATATGGAAATCTTACTCGGCTCTGTGCAAAATCAAATAGAGGTGAAATGCTGAGTGAAAAAGCGGGAATTTAATGCAATAAATGCAATTAAATGTGTAAAAAACACAGTGCTTCCGCGTTGGTGCCGGCCCGACAGAAGCCTACTTTGCCCGATAATATGCGGCAATTCTGTTCGCCAACGTACAAAACAGGCTTGAACGGCCTGTTTTGTATATTGCTAAAGGGAAAGAGTGGGGCGGGGCCGGGCGCCCCGCCGCATGGATGTCAGTTCAGGCGTGCCAGATGGCGGCGAACCGACAGCACGGCGCCGAGCAAGCCGAGGCCGCTGGCAATTGCCAGCAAGAGCACGGTCGACAGCGGCCCGAGCGGCGCCAGCTGGAATTCGGACGCATACAGACGGGCAAACTCGGCCAGCGCGCCGTTGAGCGGACGCAGCGCCAGCGCCACCGCGCCGAGCGCCAGCGCGCCGGCCAGAAAGCCGAGCAAGGCGCCGGTGTAATAAAACGGCCGGTGGATGAAGGAATCGGTGGCGCCGATCAGCTTGGAGACGGCGATTTCATCGGTTTGCGTCATCACCTGCAGCCGCACGGTATTGAAGACTACCGCAATGACCACCACGCCCAGCGTCGCCGCCAGAATCAGCAGTGCCATGCGCAGCACGGCCAGCAATGCCGCCAGCCGCTTGACCCAGGCCGAATCGACTTGCACGTTTTCGACCCCCGGCAAGTCTTGCAATTGCTGGGCGATGGCATCGATGCGCGAGGCGTCGCCGACGGTTTGAAAGCCGCCGAGCTTGACGATGTAGCTGTCGGGCAGCGGGTTGCTGCCGAGCGTGGTCAGGACGTCGGACAGGCCGCTCTTGCTCTTGAGCGCTTCGAGCGCCTTTTCACGCGAGACGAAAATGATTTTTGCGGTTTGCTTGTTGCTGCCGAGCGCGCTGCGGATCGACGAGGCCAGGGCAACGGCATCGTCGTGCGGCGTCAGCTGGGCCAGGAAGACGCTGATCTCGGGTTCGACCGCCAGTTGATCGGCCAGCGGCCGGACGTTTTCGAGCACCGTCATGCCGGCAAACGGCAGGGCGAGCGCAATTGCCACCACGATCACATTGAACAAAAAGCTGCCGGGCGCCTTGCGCAGATTGCCGAGCGCCGCCTTCATGGCAAAACCGTGTTGCCGGAGCCAGGTATTCATGGCGCCTCCGGTGCAGGCGCGCTGGGCGCATCGTCGGGCGCAGCGTCGGGCTCGGCGCTGGCATTCGGCGCCGCGCCGCCGGCTTTGGTCGCCGCATTCGAGTAGGACGCCATGATGCTGCCGTGGCCGAGTACGATCAGGCGGTTGGCGCGGTCGAGGATTTGTTCGTCATGGCTGGAAATGAGGCAAGTGACGCCGGCGGCGTGAAAAATCTTCAGCGCGTCGAGCACCAGATTGGCGCTGGCGCGGTCGAGGTTGGCGGTCGGTTCGTCGGCCAGGATGATTTGCGGGCGGTTGACGATGGCGCGGGCAATGGCGACGCGCTGCTGTTCGCCGCCCGACAGGCTCAGCGGCTTGGCTTGCGCGCGGTCCAGCAGGCCGACCTTGTCGAGCGCGGCGCGGGCGCGCTTGTCGGCCTGCGCGCCGGAGGCGCCGGTCACCGTCAGCGGCAGCATCACATTGGCCAGAATCGAGCGGTCCAGCAGCAGGCACGGTTGCTGGAAGACGATGCCCAGATTGCGGCGCAGGAAAGGGATGGCGCCGCGCTTGATCTTGCCGACGTCCTGGCCGAAAACGTGCAGGCTGCCCGCGGTCGGCCGCTCGATGGCGGCAATCAGTTTCAGGATGGTCGACTTGCCGGCGCCGGACGGTCCGGCCAGAAACACCAGTTCACCGCGCGCGACATCGAAAGAGACGTCGTTCAAGGCGCGCGTGTCGCGCCCGTACTGCTTGGAGATATGTTGAAATTGAATCATCGCTTTCGGGTCACCTCAATCATGCAATCGCGCCCGGGCCCGGTTTCAGCCCAGCAGCGCATCGACGAATTCTTCCGCATTAAAAGGCTGCAAATCCTCTATTTTTTCACCGACGCCGATGAAATACACCGGTATCGGCCGTGTGCGCGCAATGGCGGCAATCACGCCGCCCTTGGCCGTGCCGTCAAGCTTGGTGATGACCAGTCCGGTCAATCCCAAGGCATCGTCGAAGGCTTTTACTTGCGCAAGTGCATTTTGCCCCGTATTGCCGTCAATGACCAGCAACACTTCGTGCGGCGCGCCTTCCAGGCCTTTGCCGAGCACGCGTTTGACCTTTTTTAATTCTTCCATCAGATGCAGCTGGGTCGGCAGACGGCCGGCGGTGTCGACCATCACCACATTGATGGCGCGCGCCTTGGCCGATTGCACGGCGTCGAAGGCGACGGCGGCCGGGTCGCCCGACTCCTGGGCGATGACGGTCACGTTGTTGCGCTGGCCCCAGACCGTCAATTGTTCGCGGGCGGCGGCGCGGAAGGTGTCGCCGGCGGCCAGCAGCACCGATTGCTGGTGCGCTTGCAAATGCTTGGCCAGCTTGCCGATGGTGGTGGTCTTGCCGGCACCGTTGACGCCGGCAATCATCATCACCAGCGGCTGATGGCGGTTCAATTCGAACGGTTTTTGCAACGGCAGCAAAAGCGCGTGCAGCAATTGCTTCAGCGCCGCCTTGACTTCTTCGGCCGTCAGCAATTTTTCATTCCTGACTTTGGCCTTGAGCGTGTCGAGTAAAAAAGCGGTGGCCTCGATGCCGGCATCGGCCATCAGCAGCGCCGCCTCGAGCTCATCGAATAAGTCGTCGTCGATCTTGGCGCCGACAAACAAGACGCTCAGATTGGCCGAGGTCTTCGACAGCCCCGCTTTCAGGCGCGACAGCCAGCCGGCTTTGGCGCTTTGCTGGTCGGTCTCGGCGGCTGGCGCGGTCGTGCCGGCCAGCGTATCGCCCGGCGCAGCGTGGGCAGCAGGGGCGGCGTCCGGGGTGTCTGGCGGCAGCGTCGGTGGCGCGGGTTTTTTCTTAAAAAAACTAAACATGTATGTGTGGCAATCCTAACAAGCGGGTGACCGTGCGGCAGGCCGGAGATGCCGGTATTTTAACAGAGGCCGGCGGGCAAACGACGGCAAATGACGGCCGGCGATGGCAAAGGCGGCAACGCTTATTTTCGCTTCTGCTGCGCCGCCGTGCGGATCGCTTCGAGCGTCAGGTTGGGCGTGATCAGATTGCCGTCGTAGCGCAACTCGATCAGGGCCGGCAATTGCCGGTCCTGCGCAAAAGCCAGCGCACGCTGCAGCGCCGGCGCAAACTCGGCGGTGCAGCTGACCAGTTCGCCGTGGCCGCCGTAGGCCCGGGCCAGGGCGCCGAAATCGGGATTGTGCAGCTGGGTGCCCGAGACGCGTCCGGGATAGTCGCGTTCCTGGTGCATGCGGATGGTGCCGAACATCTGGTTGTTAAAGACGATGAGCACGACGCCGGCCCGGTACTGGACCGCGGTGGCCAGTTCCTGGCTATTCATCAGATAGTCGCCGTCGCCGCTGAAGGCGATCACGCAGCGCTCGGGGGCGACGATCTTGGCGGCGATCGCGGCCGGCACGCCGTAGCCCATCGAACCGCTGGTCGGCGCCAGTTGCGTGCGAAAGCCGCCGTAGCGGTAAAAACGATGGGCCCACGAGGCAAAATTGCCGGCGCCATTGGTCAGGATGGTGTCGCGCGGCGCTTGCGCCATGACTTCTTGCACGACCTGCCACAGATCGAGCGGCGCGCTGCCGTCCTGAAATACCGGCGGCTGCAATTGGTGCTGCGCCAGCTCGGCATGGCCTTCCGCGGCCGTTTGCCGCCAGGCGCCGGCGTCGACCGGCGCCATCGCCGCCAGCATGGCGGCGGCCTGCGGCATGCCGCTATTGATCATCAGCTGCGCCTGGTACACGCTGCCGAGCTCTTCGGCGTCGCAGTGGATGTGGATGAGCGCCTGCTGCGGCTGCGGCGCGGCGATCAGGCTGTAGCCGCTGGTCGTCATTTCGCCGAGCCGCGGGCCGACCGCCAGAATCAGGTCGGCGGCCTTGATGCGCGCCGCCAGTTTCGGGCTGATCGCCAGGCCGGCGTCGCCGATGTAATTGGGATGGCGGTTGTCGATCAGGTCCTGGCTGCGAAACGAGCAGGCGACCGGCAGATGGTTGGCGCTGGCAAAGGCGGCGATATCGGCGCAGGCGGCCGGCGTCCAGGTGGCGCCGCCGAGCAAGAGCAGCGGCCGCTTGGCCTGCGCCAGCATGGCGCGCAGGGCGGCGATCTGGCTGGCCGCGGGGGCGGCCTGGACCGGCCGGTAGGGCTGGGCATCGGCCGTCACGGCGCTCGCCCGCAGCATGTCTTCGGGCAGGGCCAGCACCACCGGGCCGGGGCGGCCGCTGGTGGCGACCTGGAAGGCCCGGTGCAGGTATTCGGGAAGCCGCGCTGCCGAGTCGATCTGCGCCACCCATTTGCTCATTTCGCCGAACATGCGGCGGTAATCGATTTCCTGGAACGCTTCGCGGTCGGCAAAGCCGCTGCCGACCTGGCCGATAAACAGAATCATCGGCGTCGAATCCTGAAACGCCGTATGCACGCCGCTCGAGGCATTGGTGGCGCCGGGGCCGCGCGTGACAAAGCAGATGCCGGGTTTGCCGCTCAGTTTGCCGTAGGCTTCGGCCATGAAGGCGGCGCCGCCTTCCTGGCGATTGATGATGAAGCGGATCTGCGAGTCGTGCAGCGCATCGAGGACGTCGAGATAGCTCTCGCCCGGCACGCCGAAGGCGACTTCGACGCCGTGCGTGGATAGCGCATCGACCAGGATCTGGCCGCCGCTGCGAAGGGATGGGGTCATGGTTGCCTATTCTTTTTGGGGCGCGGGAAGTGGCGCGCCGGTCCACCAGCGCCGATCCCGCATTTTATGTGAGGCGCGCCGGCCCTGCATGCGAAATAAACGGCGCAGCGGGCTGGCGGACGTATGTTTATAAAAAGTTCGGTAATTTTCTTGGCAACAAATTATAAGCAATGGGGCCGGTACTGTACAATGCAGCCTGAAGCAAGCCAGACAGTCGCTGGCCATCGACGCCATGCGCCGCCATTCGTGGCGCGCACGGCGGGAATGGCGGGAGGAAGGTCCGGACTCCATAGAGCAGGGTGACGGTTAACGGCCGTCCGCTGAAAGCCTGCACGACGTACTTGTACGGCGCGCAGGTATAAGGCGAGGAATAGGGCCACAGAGACGAGCGTATT
>JAIZVZ010000133.1 GCA_021768485.1 Oxalobacteraceae bacterium
GCGCAATATCGCCAAGGCCGAACTGCTGTATGCGGCACTCGATGCCGGCGATTTTTATCAGAGCCGGGTTGCCGTCGCCTGCCGCTCGCGCATGAACGTGCCGTTTTACCTGAAAGACGAAACACTGAACGACCGTTTCCTGGCCGGCGCCAGGGAACGCGGATTACTGCAGCTAAAGGGCCACAAGTCCGTCGGCGGCATGCGGGCATCGATTTATAACGCGATGCCGCTTGAGGGTGTACAAGCGCTCGTAAGGTATTTGCAAGAGTTCGCGCAACAGCACGCCTGAGGCGTTCGACGCCTCGGCTGCTTGTGCTGCGCCCGTTTCCCCCTTATTTTTTTGCTGACGCTTGTCATGACCAACGAAGATTCCAAAGACGATAAACTGAAAGACGATAGCCTGCTGGCGCTGCGCGGGCAGATCGATGCGGTCGATGCGCAACTGCTTGAATTGCTGGCCCGGCGTGCGCGCCTGGCGCAAGAGGTCGGTCATGTCAAGGCCGCCACGCTGGCGCCGGTGTTCCGGCCCGAGCGCGAAGCGCAGGTCTTGCTGGGAGTGGCCCAGCGCAATCCGGGGCCTTTGCATAACCGCGATGTGCAGACCATTTTCCGCGAAATCATGTCGGCCTGCCGCGCGCTCGAGCGGCGTGTCTCGGTCGCCTTTCTGGGGCCGATCGGCACCTTTACCGAGCAGGCCGTGTACCAGCAGTTCGGGCGCGCCGTTGACGGCATCGCCTGCGCCTCGATCGATGAAGTGTTTCGCGCGGCCGAAGCCGGCACCGCCGATTTCGGCGTGGTGCCGGTCGAAAATTCGTCCGAAGGCGCGGTCAACCGCACGCTCGACCTGTTGCTGACGACGACGCTGACCATCAGCGGCGAAGTCTCGATGCCGGTGCGCCACAGCCTGATGACGGCCGACGGCAGCATGGCGCAGGTGACGGCGATCTGCGCCCATTCGCAGGCGCTGGCGCAGTGCCAGGCCTTTTTGAACCAGCATTACCCGAACATCGAACGGCGCGCCGTGACCTCGAACGCCGAAGCGGCCCGCATGGCGCGCGACGACGCCAGCGTGGCGGCGATCGCCAGCGATATCGCCGGCCAGCAATATCAGTTGCAGATTGTGCAGGCGGCGATTCAGGACGATCCGCACAACCGTACCCGTTTTGCCGTCATCGGCCGCCTCGGCACCAACCCCTCGGGGCGCGACCAGACCTCGCTCGTGTTTTCGGTGCCGAACCAGGCCGGCGCTGTCTATAATCTGCTGGCGCCGCTGGCGCGCCACGGCGTGTCGATGACGCGCTTCGAATCGCGCCCGGCGCGCATGGGCGCCTGGGAGTATTATTTTTACGTCGATGTCGAAGGCCATGTCAAAGAAGAGAAGGTGGCGCGGGCGCTGGCTGAATTGCAGCAAAATGCCGCCTTTTTCAGGGTTCTCGGCTCGTATCCTCTGAGCTTGTAGTTCGATTGGCTGCGATTTGCCGGCAACTGGCCGTTCGGGCCGCAGTGGCGGCCGGCGGCAGCTTTTCCATAATTTTTATTGAGAAATTTCATGTCTACACATTTCGGTCCCGATTACGTGCGTGCGCTGGCCCCCTATCAGGCCGGCAAGCCGATTGCCGAAGTGGCGCGCGAGTATGGCCTCGATGTCGCCAATATCGTCAAGCTGGCCTCGAATGAAAATCCGCTCGGCATTCCGGCTTCGGCGCTGCAGGCGATGCAGGCCGCGGCCTTGGATCTGGCGCGCTACCCGGACGCCAACGGCTTCGACCTGAAGGGCACGATCGCGGCCAAATACGCTGTGCCGCAAGAGTGGATCACGCTTGGCAACGGCAGCAACGACATTCTCGAGCTGGCCGCGCATGCGCTGGTCGAGCCCGGACAGTCGGTCATCTATGCGCAGTATTCGTTTGCCGTCTATCCGCTGGCCACGCAAGCGGTCGGCGGGCGCGCCATCGTGGTTGCGGCCAAGGACTTTGGACACGACCTGCCGGCCATGGCCGCGGCCATCGAAGCCGACACCAGGCTCATTTTCATCGCCAATCCGAATAATCCGACCGGCACCTTCATCCCGGCGGCGCAGCTCGAAGCTTTTTTGCGCCTGGTGCCGCCGCATGTGGTGGTGGTGCTCGACGAGGCGTATAACGAATTCCTGGCGCCGGAATTGCAGTACGAATCGACGGCCTGGGTGCGCCAGTTCCCGAATCTGCTGGTCTCGCGCACGCTGTCGAAGGCTTATGGCCTGGCCGGGCTGCGGGTCGGCTTTGCGATCGCGCAGGCCGGGCTGACCGATATACTGAACCGCATACGGCAGCCATTCAATGTCAATTCGATGGCGCAGGCGGCCGCGATTGCAGCCCTGAACGACGCCGCGTTTTTGCAGCAGAGCGCCGAGAACAATGCCGACGGCTATCTGCAACTGACGCATGCATTCGATGCGCTCGGTCTGCGCTATGTGCCATCGTTTGGCAACTTCGTGCTGGTGCAGGTCGGCGACGACGATGGCGCCGGCGCCCGCGTCAACCAGGCCTTGCTGCGCCAGGGCGTGATCGTGCGCCCGGTCGGCAATTACGGCTTGCCGCAGTGGCTGCGCATCTCGATCGGCCTGCCGGCCGAGAATGCCGCCTTCATCGTCGCCCTGCAACGGGCGTTGGCCTGATGTTGTCCATATCCTGGTTTAATCGACTGGAGACCTCGTCTTGTTGAAAAAAATCGTCATCGTCGGCGCCGGCCTGATCGGCGGCTCGTTTTCGCTGGCCCTGAAGCAGGCCGGCGCCGTGGCAACGGTGGTCGGCATGGGCCGCAGCCGGGCGGCGATGCAGCGCGCGCTCGAGCTGGGCATTGTCGATGTGGTCGGCGAGGACTGGGCGCCGGCCCTGCAGGGGGCCGATCTGGTATTGCTGGCGATGCCGGTGGCGCAGACGGCCGCGGTGCTGGCGGCGCTGGCGCCGCATCTGCAGGACGGCACCGTGGTCAGCGACGCCGGCAGTACCAAGGGCGATGTGGTGGCGGCGGCCCGGCAGGCGCTCGGCGCGCGCATCAGGCAGTTCGTGCCCGGCCATCCGATTGCCGGCAGTGAATCGAACGGCCCCGAAGCGGCGCGCGCGGCGCTGTTTCGCGGCAAAAAAGTGGTGCTGACGCCACTGCCGGAAAATGCGCCCGAGATGGTCGAGCGCGTCGCTGCGGCCTGGCGCGCCTGCGGCGCAGTCATGCATGTTTTGACACCGCAGCAGCACGATGAGGTATTTGCCTCGGTCAGTCATTTGCCGCATTTGCTGGCTTTTGCGCTGGTCGACGACATCGCCGGCAAGGCTCATGCCGACTTGCTGTTTCAATTTGCGGCCAGCGGTTTCCGCGACTTTACGCGGATCGCCGCTTCCTCGCCTGAAATGTGGCGTGATATCAGCCTGGCCAATGCGCCGGCACTGCTGCAGGAACTCGATGTCTATATGGCGCAGCTGCAAGGCATGCGCCGCAGCCTGGCGGCCGGCGATGGCGCCGCGCTGCAAGCCGTGTTTGCCAACGCCCAGGCAGCCCGGCAAAACTGGGGCCGGCTGATCGAGCGCTTCGAACCGCAGGCCAACGAACGTGGTGAATAAACAGCAAAGGAGCGTAGCGTATGCCTAAGCAAAAACATTATCCCCACCATCTCGATTTGCAACCGGTGCTGCGGGTGGCCGGCACGGTGCGCTTGCCCGGCTCGAAAAGCATTTCCAACCGCACCTTGCTGCTGGCCGCGCTGGCCGAGGGCACGACCGAAATCATCGATCTGCTGGCCTCCGACGATACCATGGTGATGCTCGGCGCGCTGGCTCAGCTGG
Source organism: Oxalobacteraceae bacterium (assembly GCA_021768485.1). GTDB lineage: Bacteria > Pseudomonadota > Gammaproteobacteria > Burkholderiales > Burkholderiaceae_D > JAIZVZ01. Next base: position 3,819 of record JAIZVZ010000133.1, read on the forward strand.
GCATCAAATGGGAACACAAGATCGTCCTCGGCCCGCAGTCCGACGGTCGCGAGCGCCATTTCGTGCAGGGCGGCGCCGGTAAATTTCCGCAGGCGCAAGCCGATATCTTCATGGGCAATGCCGGCACCGCGATCCGGCCGCTGACGGCGGCGCTGGCCATTCTCGGCGGCGATTACAAGCTGCATGGCGTCTCGCGCATGCACGAGCGCCCGATCGGCGACCTGGTCGATGCCTTGACGGCCGTCGGCGCCCAGATCGATTACACCGGCACGCCCGGCTATCCGCCGCTGCATATTCGCCGCGGCCACATCCATGCCCAAAAAATGCAGGTGCGCGGCAATGTCTCGAGCCAGTTCCTGACCGCCTTGCTGATGGCCGCGCCCCTGATGGCGCGCAGCCGCGATGTCGTCATCGAAGTCATCGGCGAGCTCATTTCACGTCCGTACATCGACATCACGCTGAAGCTGATGCGGCGTTTCGGCGTCGAGGTCGAGAGCGGCACCGACGGCGTTTTCACGATCCGTGCCGGTCAGCGCTATCTGAGCCCGGGCGTCATCCATGTCGAAGGCGATGCCTCGTCGGCGTCGTATTTCCTGGCGGCCGGCGCGATCGCCGGCGGTCCGCTGCGCATCGAAGGCGTGGGCGGCGACAGCATCCAGGGCGATATCCATTTTGTCGACGCCCTCAAGGCGATGGGGGCGGCCATTACCATGGGGCCGAACTGGATCGAGGCGCAGTCGAGCGGCGTGCTCAAGGCAATCGATGCCGACTTCAACCATATTCCCGATGCCGCCATGACGGTTGCCATGTGCGCGCTATATGCCGACGGCCCGAGTACGCTGCGCAATATCGGCAGCTGGCGCGTCAAGGAAACCGACCGCCTGTCGGCCATGGCGACCGAATTGCGCAAGCTCGGCGCGACCGTCGACGAAGGCCCGGACTGGCTGCGCATCGCGCCGCCGGCCGTGATGCTGCCGGCCACGATAGCGACTTACGACGACCATCGCATGGCCATGTGTTTTTCGCTGGCTTCGCTCGACGGCGCGGCGCGGCGCGGCGCGAAAATCCGGATCGAAGATCCGAAATGCGTGGCCAAGACTTTCCCTGATTATTTCGATGTCTTCAAAACCATCGCCCACAACAATTTATTTTAAAAACAATGAGCACAAGCGTTATTCCCGTCATTACCATCGATGGCCCGACTGCCTCCGGCAAGGGCACCGTGGCCCATCTGCTGGCCGAGCGCCTCGGTTTTCACTACCTCGATTCGGGCGCGCTGTACCGCTTGACGGCATTGACGGCGATGCGTCGCCAGGTCGATCTAGGCGATGAGCATGCCTTGTCCAAACTGGCGCGCGACTTGCCATGCCATTTTGCCGGCGAAGAAATCCTGCTGGGGCAGGAAAATGTCGCGCCCCTGATCCGGGCTGAAGAAGTTGGTAATACGGCATCAAAAATTGCTGCTTTGCCAAGTGTTCGGCAAGCGTTGTACTCGCTACAGCTCGGTTTTCGCAAGACGCCGGGCCTGGTGGCCGATGGCCGCGACATGGGGACGGTAATCTTTCCGCATGCCACGTTAAAGGTTTTTTTGACCGCCAGCGTGCAGGCGCGTGCCGAACGACGTTATAAGCAATTGATTGACAAGGGTTTTTCTGCTAATATAGAAAACCTTCTAAAAGATCTGGAAGCGCGCGACGCCCGCGATACGGGGCGCGCAATAGCGCCGCTCAAGCCGGCCCCCGACGCGCATATCCTCGACACTTCGGATATGACGGCCGCGCAGGCTTTGGCAAAAGTGCTGGAATGGTATGGCGCACTGAAGCATTCCTGATTGCGCCCCGCTGATTGCAGCGTCAGGTGCGCACCGAAGTATCACGGCGGTGCCGCCGAGATGGGCGCCGCGTTGTTTGTGGCACAGGATTTGAATTAATTGTTTGTGTTGTCGAAGTGCGTTGTTGAAATAAGTTGTTGAAATGGTGTCGGTCGCGCCTGGCGCGTTCCGGCGTTGAAAAACCTAACCCAGTTGAAGTCGCATTGTGCGAACCTTGCTGGCTAACTCGTGTACATCCTATGTCTACTGTAGCTACCTCCCCATCTACCGGTATGGAAAGTTTCGCCGCCCTCTTTGAGGAATCGTTGTCGCGTCAAGATA
>JAIZVZ010000187.1 GCA_021768485.1 Oxalobacteraceae bacterium
CCGCCCTTGACGGCAATCCCGCTGGCCGAGACCACGAGCTGGTTGGCTTGCCGCGCATTGTCGGCATTTTGCTTGACGGTCGACGTCAGTTCTTCCATCGTGCTGGCCGTTTCCTCGAGCGAGCTGGCCTGCGCTTCGGTGCGGCGCGACAGATCGGCATTGCCGGCAGCAATTTCGCGCGCGGCCACCGACATCGTGTCGGTCGAAGTGCGCACGCCGCCGACCAGTTGCGACAAATTGACGGTCATCTGGTGCAGCGTATCGAGCAAGCGCCCGGTTTCATCGCGATAGTTTATTTCACTGGGCGCCGTCAGGTCGCCGGCAGCGACCTGCTGCGCCAAACCGACAGCGCGCGCCAACGGCCTAGTGATAGAGCGGCTCAGCAAGATCGCATAGGCCGAGCCGAACAGCAGCATTAATATCCCTGCCGTAGTCATCAGAAAACGGCTGGCGATATTGATGTCTTCAATTTCGGCGGTGGAAGCGGCGATCTGCCGCCGCTGATCGGCCAGCAGCGCTTCGATCGCCGCCGTATACGATTTCGAAATCGGAATGAACTTTTGATCGAGCTCTCGCCTTGCATCGTCGATCTTGCCCTCTTTTTTCATGGAGAGCAGTCTGTCGCGCTCGTTCAGGAAAGACTGTCGCGCCTCGCCCACTGCTTTATACAAGGACTTCTCGGCATCGGTATCCATCTGCAAGCCGACCTTTTTCTGCAACTCGCCGACGACTCTGTTCGAGACCTCGGTATCGCCGGCAAAAAATTCAGCCAAGGCGGGATCGCTGCTGATGATGATGGCTTGCGTACGCCGCGTTGCGGTATCGATATAGGTATACCACTCATCAATCATGCGCTCGGTCGTCAGCGGCTTGTCGAGCAAAGCCCGGGCCGCGGCGGCAACCGTATTCAAGCGGACGATGCTGACTGCAATTGCCACGTTGGCAAAAAACAGCAATACGGCAAAGACCAAGTTGAGCCGGTGGGCAATCGACATATTCTTAATAATTTGAAGCATCTTCATCGCTTTTACTCCAAAACGCGGCTCCGTCAATCGACAGTAAGCGGTCGGTCATCAAGCATGGTGGCGCATGGCCACACATGACGTGCAAATCGTTCCGGCAATCAGGTGTTGCGCGGCAAAGCTAGGCTGGACTGGAACTTGCGCATCGAGCAAGCGGTCTCCAGTCCGGTCTCAAAATTCTTCCCATTCGCCGTCTGCGCTGGATGCCGGCACCCTGGAGGCAGCAGCCGGCTGCGATGGCGCCGCACGCGTTGCGGGTGCAGCGGAATTGGCGCCCAGGCGCTTCGTCACGGCCGCCGCGGTCGACGGCCTTGCCAACGGCGGCAGTTTTCTCGCTGCGGCAGGCGACAAGGCCTGTCCGGCGCCGGCAACAGTCTTGAACTGACTGACTTCATGCAGCAAGGCCTGGGCCTGGTCGCGCATGCTCTCGGCCGCCGCCGAGGCCTGTTCGACCAAGGCCGCATTTTGCTGCGTCATCTCATCCATCTGCGTG
>JAIZVZ010000188.1 GCA_021768485.1 Oxalobacteraceae bacterium
TGGATAACCATGTTTCCCACAACACAAGTACTTGATTTAATGCAAATTTGTGACCGTGATTAAAATCAAAGCGCCTCACGGCCTGCGAGCGTGGTGAGCAACTGTTCAGGCCGATAAATCGCTTGGCCAGGCGATCCGCCCGACGACAGGCCGGAAATATATTTCCTAATGAAAAGAATTTCGCTATGGAAATACGTTTCCTGATTGCAAATTTTTTTCTATAAAGGCTGATGTAAATCATAATTTTGCCGTTATAAAACATTTACAACTTGCTAAGAATGTGGATCATGAAAAACTGGAAAATTGGTGCGCGTCTGGGAGCCGGGTTTGCTGCGGTATTGTTGATATTGGCAATATCGCTATTCATCGGTATTAATCGACTCGGCGTCGTCAACGATGCAACGACGATGATTACACAAAATAGTATCCCCAAGATCTTGCTCACCAGCGACATCACCGAACAGGTTTATATCATCGCTGCGGCCAACCGCGACATCTTGCTGTCCAAGGATGCAGAAGTTACAAAATCGAATATCGCCAAAATTGCGGCAGCAGGCGCGAAAAACAGCAAATCGCTCGAAAAACTGGAAGGCCTGCTCAGGACACCCAAGGGCAAGGAGTTGTTCAAGAATATACAGGAGCGGCGCACCGCCTATAATGCCATCGTCAATAAATGCACCAAGCTCGCAGAAGAGGGTAAATGGGGCGAAGGCGAAAGCTTGCTGGCCAAAGACGTCCGTCCCGCTCGCCTCGCTTACATGGAAGAGCTGGCCAAGCTCAAGCAACTGACGACCGAGGCGGCCGACAAGGCCGACCAGGATGCCAGCGAAACCTATGCGAGCGCGAAAATGCTGCTCATTATTTTAGGGCTTGTCGGCATCGTGACCGGCATACTGGTCGCCATTTTTGCCACGCGCTCGATCACGACACCGATCAATGAAGCCGTGCACATCGCCGAAACGGTTGCCTCGGGCAATCTGACCTCGCATATCGAGGTCAAATCGAGCGATGAAACAGGGCAGCTGATGCATGCCTTGAAGCATATGAACGACAATCTGCTTGGCATTGTCTTGCAAGTTCGCAGCGGCACCGATCTGATCGCCACCGCCTCGGGGCAAATTGCGGCCGGCAACCAGGATCTGTCGTCGCGTACCGAAGAACAGGCCAGCTCGCTCGAAGAAACGGCATCGTCGATGGAAGAAATAACCAGCACCGTCAAGCAAAACGGCGACAACGCCAATCAGGCCAACCAGCTGGCGATCAAGGCCTCGGACATTGCAGTCAAGGGCGGCGCCGTGGTGTCGGAAGTGGTCAACACCATGGGCGCGATCAACGAATCGTCACGAAAAATGGCCGACATCATCAATGTGATCGACGGTATCGCTTTCCAGACCAATATCCTGGCCCTGAACGCGGCCGTCGAAGCGGCGCGCGCCGGCGAACAGGGGCGCGGCTTTGCGGTGGTGGCGACCGAGGTGCGCAGC
>JAIZVZ010000053.1 GCA_021768485.1 Oxalobacteraceae bacterium
AGTGTCGACTTCGTGTCTGATCGGGTATGGGCTGGTGTCGGCGCACGGGCTGATCTAAGAGCCGCAAAGCCGAAGAAAACGCGCGCCGAAGGGCGCGCTGCAAGGCGTGGAAGGAATTTTTCCAGTGCTCTCGGGACAGTCCGCTTCCCACTCTATTGAGAAAGCGGAGAAATACCGAAATATCACTATAATGCCCACTCCTTCCCCGTGGACGTTTCATGACCAGACCCGCCGACCCGCGCTTCATCCCCAAGACGATTCATCCCACCGATGAACAGATCGCCATCCAGCTATCGCAAAGCAAAGTCACCCTGATCCACGCAAATGCCGGCGCGGCCAAGACCACTACGCTGGCGCTGCGCATCGGCGAGGCGATCGCCCGCAGCCTGGCCCCGGAACATATGCTGGCGCTGGTGTTTACGCCCGAGGCACGCGACGTCCTGAAAGAGCGCATGGTCGAGGTCGGCATCGCCCGCGCGACGGCCGCGCGCGTGCAGGTAGCGACATTCGAGGAGTTTGCCATCGCCGCGCTGGAACAGATCGAGCAGCGCAAGACGCCGGCGGTGGCGCAGATCAAGGACTTGAAAAGCCATGTCCTCGCGGCCCTGCAAAGCGTCAGCGACCAGTACAGCGGCCAGCTCGACTATCTGGACATCGACACCTCATCGGTGGCGCTGAGCCAGTTCTTCCACGCCCAGCTCGAGCTGAAGGCGACGCTGCGCCTGAAGCACGATGCCGATGGCCTGAGCAACGAAGAACTCAGCGATGTCCTTGGCGTGCCGTATTCGACTTACCTGACCGCCCTCGCCTATGAAAAAATCCGCCAGGGCTACGATGGCGAGGTGCTGTTTCGCGGCCCGTTCGATGCCACCTATGACCTGGCCTGCATGCTCGACGCCGATCCCTCGCTGCGCGCCCTGCTGCCGCGCTACCGCATCATCCTGTGCGACGAATTGCATGACTTGAACGAAGCCTCGTTTCATTTGCTGCAGCAGCTGATCGAACCGCACTACACGTATTTTGTCGGCGCCGGCGATATCGACCAGGTAATCCATGCGCGCCTGGGCGCCAGCGACAGTTTCATGCGCAGCCGTTTCAGGGAGCGCTATCCGGCAACCGTCACCTACCCGCTGACCTACAGCTTTCGCCACGGTCCGCACCTGACCTGCAGCGTCGAGCAATTCAAGAGCAAGCCGGCGCATTCGCTGTTAGCGCTGCGGACCGAAATCCACCAGCACTATTACGACGAGGCTGCCGGCCCGAGCTGCGCCGAGCAAGTCGTCGCCGCCGTCCGCCAATGGCAGCGTGACGGACAAAAGCTCGGCGACTGCGCGATTCTGGTCCGCGAGCCGTACCAGTCGATTGCAATCGAAAACGCCCTGATGCAGGCTGCCATCCTGTACCGCACGCAGGAAATGCCGCGCTATCTCGAGCGCGAGGAAATCTTATTCTTGCGCGGGATGATGGCGCTTGCCCTCGACAATTTTGCGTCCACAAAAAAGAGCTTGCGCGGCGCCATCTTTGACGCCGTCGCGACCTTTGCCGAAGTGAGTTTTGCGCGCGATGAAGACGTCAATACACTCAGACAAGCCGTGATCGATGAACCGGTCGCCCTGAACTGGCTCTTTTCCGGCCGCGTCGACCAGCGCGGCGCGCGCGACGTGGCCGACAAGGTCAAGGCCGTGGTCGACCAGTTGCAGACCTCGATCGCCGGCCAGCCGGCCGATCACGTGCTCGGCGAACTGCGCCTGCAACTGACAGGCCTGCTCGAATTTGGCCGCGGCCAGGCGCCGCACCAGAGCGACCCGAGCCTGACGCAGGCGCTCGATGAACTCGGGCAGCGCGTCAATCAGATGGTCGCCTACCTCGAACGTGACGTCATGGCGGTGTCGGCCACGATGCTGCTGCAAACACTGCGCCATCACCTGTTGAGTCTGCTGTCGCTGCTCGAGGCGCTGGCGATGCAGGATGTCAAACAGCGCATGGCGCATGTGCTCAGGTATATGCAGAGCCTCGATGACGATGCCCGCGCCGATGTCGTGCTGGCCCACATCTGCGCCCTCATGAAAATCGAGGACCGCGCCAAGCGGCTCTATGTCGATCCGCACGAAGCGCGGGTGGTGACGAAATCGATCGCCGGCTTTATCGCGGCCGCCGCCAAAATGCAGCTCAGCGTGCGCCAGTTTGCCGAGTGGATCGGCAACGCCGACGGCGAGGCGACTTCGAAGAAGACCGGGCAAGCGGTCCAGATCATGTGTGTGCGCAGCGCCAAGGGCAAGGAATTCGAGCATGTCATCCTGCCGTATCTGGCGCAAGGCGAGTTCCCGTTTGAAAAAGCCGAGCCGAAGGAAGAGGACAACCTGTTCTATGTCGCCATGACCCGCGTCATTTCAAACCTGACCCTCATCAGCCCCAAGGAGACGGGCTTGCGCAGCGCCTTTGTCGCCCGCATGCGGATTGCCGCCACCAGGGCGCGCGCCGAGGCTGCGCTCGAGCAAAATGAAAAGCGCGACCGGCCCACGGAGCGGATCGAATTTAACGCCTATGGCGACGACTGGGCGCAGGTCAAAGCGCTGGGCGCGCAGTGGGATCATGCCAGAAAGGTGTTTTATTTAAAGGCCGGGCAGGATCCGGCGCCGTTTGCGCGCTGGCTGGAGCGGCGTGAGCGCTAAGCCCGCCGCACGTTGGCACAGGCGAAGATAGCCACGGCAATTGCTTCATCGGGCGAACTTCATCGGGCGAACTTCATCGGGCGAACTTCATCGGGCGAGCTTCTGTCGCGCAGCGGCCAAGCCGGGCCTAAGCAAGCGCGACAAGCCGCTGCCGGCGGCCTTGCCGCCGCGTGATGCCGGGATTATTGAAGGGCGAGTCTCATGGGTCTGTTGGAGGCGGCGGCACGCCGACTGCCTATCGTGCCTGACTGTCCCATTGGCGTGGCGTTTGCGGTGGCATGACTGCCTGCATCGAGCTTGAAAATTCCCACCACCGTAGCCAGTGCGCCGGCCTGTTCTTGCATGGACGCTGCCGCTGCCGCCGCTTCCTCGACCAGCGCCGCATTTTGCTGCGTGACCTGATCCATTTGCGTGATGGCTTGATTGACTTGCTCGATACCGGTCGCCTGCTCCTGGCTCGACGCTGTGATCTCGCCGACGATTTCGGTCACGCGCATGATGCTGCCGACGACTTCTTCCATCGTGGCGCCGGCCTGGTCGACCAGCACGGCACCTTGGGTAACGCTTTCGACCGAGGCGTCGATCAGCGCCTTGATTTCCTTGGCGGCAGCGGCCGAGCGGTGCGCCAGGTTGCGTACTTCCGCGGCAACCACGGCAAAGCCGCGTCCCTGCTCGCCAGCCCGCGCCGCCTCGACAGCGGCATTGAGCGCCAGAATATTGGTTTGGAACGCAATGCCGTCGATGACGGCGATGATGTCAACCACGCGGTTCGACGACGCATTGATTGAGTTCATCGTCGTGACCACTTGTGCGACCACGGCGCCCCCCTTGTGCGCGGTCGCTGAAGCGCTTTGCGCAAACTGGCTGGCCTGGCGCGCATTGTCGGCATTTTGCCTGACGGTGCTGGTCAGCTCTTCCATTGAGGACGCGGTTTCTTCCAGCGAACTGGCTTGTTGCTCGGTTCGCGATGACAGGTCCTGATTGCCGGCGGCGATTTGAGCGGATGCGGTGGCAATCGTATCGGTGCCGGAGCGGACCTGACTGACGATGCCTACCAGGCTGTCGCGCATCTCGCGCATCGCAAACAACAGGCTGCTGTGGTCGGCGGTGCCGAGCTTGATCGGTGCCGACAGATCTCCCGAGGCGATCGCGCCCGCCACCTGGACGGCATAGTCGGGCTCACCGCCGAGTTGCTTGAGCAAACCGCGGGTAATCAGGATGCCGATGGCAAGCCCGAGCAACAGCGCCCCGGCCATCAAGCCCAGCATGATGTTGCGACTGCTCGTGTACAACTCGTTGGCGGCGGCGGCCTGTTCCTTGGCGCGCGCCTCCTTCATCGCGGCCAACTCGTTCATCATGCCGGCAAGGTGATCGCCCATGATGCGAGCGGCATTCATCTTGTCGAGCAGGTTGGCATTATGCTCTTGAAATTTTTCAGCCGCCGCCAGTTTTAAAATTTCACTCTCTTGAGCCTGATAGATTTGCATCTCGCTGTCGATGGCGGCAAACAGCTGTTTTGCCCTATCGCTCGGGAACAACAGCCGCGACTTCGCCAGTTCGCCCTGCATTGCGGCCAGGTTTTTTTCGATGAATGCTTTTTGCTTGCCGCGTTCTTGCTCGCTGGACGCCAACAAGAAGTTCGAGCGTGCCCGGCCAATGTGGGCCATCTCGACACGGGCCTCCTTGATCTGCGATGTGGCCATCACGCCCAGGCCATACATGTCTTGCAACATGACGCTGATTTTGCTCATGTTCAAGATGCCTATGGTGCCGACTACGATGCTGATGCTTGCCACAATGGTGAAGGTGGTGATCAGGCGTGCACCGACTTTCATGTTTTGTACTATTTTCAACATAATCCCTCTGATTGAAATGAATATTGCTTTTAAATGTACGGATGTGTTCTTTATGCGGGGTCGTATTTTTGATATTTCTCTAAAGCAACTTTTTTGTCGAGTCTTATGGACCGCACGTTGCCGGCAAGGCGCGGGGTATCAGTAATTTAGTTATTGAATGATTTTGTGCCGTGGCACGATGATTCTCGGCCCGGGAGGAAGCAGGCGCTTTGCGCTTGCAATAGTGGATTGATTATTTACATAGCATGGAAGGCTGGAAGGTCGTCAAGCCAGCGCAGCATTCGTCGAATGCCGCGCTGGCTTGCTATTGCGATCCACCCGGATTAAAAATTCTGTTTTAAAAGCCCTGTTTCAAGAATTTTATTTAATGCCGGTAATGACGCCGGACGACAGTGCCACCGCTGCCCTGCCGTAGTTGACAATGCCGACGGTCGGGCCGCCGCTCGCGACGGCGTCATGGCACAAAGGCCGGGATTACTTATTGCCTTCGATTGCCGCATGCACCGTATTGAGCACCTGGCGCAGCTGACCGACATCGACCTGACCCGGCGCGGACGGCGTACCGATCATGCCGAACGTCAGGTCGCTGCCAAAGGCTTCGCCTGACAGGCGGGTGACCGCCCCCAAGCCGCCCATGGACATCGTCAGTTGCGGCTTGTCAGAGTAACTGGCGCGCATCTGCGCCGTCGCATCCATCAGGCGCAGCACATCGGCCGGGCTCTTGGGCATGACCGCGATCTTCAGCACATCGGCGCCCAGTGTGTCCTGGCGCCGCAGCCGGCTGATGATTTCCGCAGTCGCCGGCGTGGCATGAAAGTCGTGGCTGGACATGACCACCTTGATGCCCTTGGCATGCGCCTGGGCGACCAGCGCGCTCACCACCTTGGATGAGCGGAACATCTCGAGGTCCAGCAAGTCGATGAAACCGGCCGGGATCAGGGCGGCATACAGCTTGCCATAGTCGGCGTCGCTGATTTCCTTGCTGCCGCCTTCGGCCTTGGTGCGGAAGGTGACGATCATCGGCTTGCCATGGGCGGCAATGGCGACCTGCTTGCCGAGCGCCGCGATGCGTGCCGGATCGGTGGCAAATTCGAGGTAGTCGATGCGGAACTCGATCAGGTCTGCATCCGGATTGGCGCCGATAAGCCGCGCCTGCTGCAGGACTTGCTCGGCGCTGGCGCCTGTGGTGGGCACGATGGTCTTGGGCGCGCCCTGGCCGATGACCACGCCGCGGATGCTGAAGGGCGTGGCATGGTGCAACGAGACCGGTGCCGCGGCCGCGCTGGTGGCCGGTGCGGCGGCGCTGACTTGGGGAAGACCTGCCGCCAGCAATGGCAAGGCGAGCAGGAACGGTGCGGCAAAACGCCGCGAGCGCTTATTCATAAAATGTCTCCGTATGAGAGAGGTTGATTAGGCTGGTTCAAAACGTGACCTTGGCTTGCACGCCCATGGCCAGCACATTGTCGGTATTGGTATAGCGGAAGGTGCCCGGATTGACGATGTACTGCACGTCCGGACGTATCGACAGCCATGGATTGACCTGGACGGTATAAGCCACTTCCCACAGCGATTCGGCCGAGTTCAGTTGCCAGTTACGATCGGTGATCAGGCCTGCAGCCTGGTTCTGCAACTGTTTCTGCAACAGGTTGCCGTTGATCGAAGCGCGCACATAACCTATCGCCAGGCGGTCCTGCGGACGGCTGGAGGACAAACCCTGGTAGACCATGCCGGCCGAGAGCCAGCGGTTCATCAGCGCGGTCTGCTGCGACTGCACGGTGTACTGGGCGAACAGGCTGAGGCCACCGTTGACCTCGTTATTGGTCACTTTCTGGTCGACCATCACGTAAGCGCCTTCACGCCGCTGCGCGGTTTCAGTGCTGCGGCTGCCGACCATCTTGGCGTCGGAGGTATCGTAGTAGTAGCCGACCTTGTAATGACCGGGATAGTTGCCGTGGTTGGCCGTGCCCGGTGCCCATTCCACTTCGATCGGATAGAGGTGGCCCGTGGTGCCGGCTTCGTCCAGGCTCCAGCGATTCTGTTCCAGGTTGTAGTTGGTGTTGACCAGTACCATGCCGCCGCGCACCGTGATTTCGGGGCTAGGATGCAGCGTCAGATGGGAGGCCCAGCGCGGGCGCGGCCAGTTGGTCCAGCCGGCGCTGGTCGACAGCGAGATCGGATGTGCGCACAGGGCGGCGTTGACGAAGTTGGTCATGATCTGGTTGAGACCGAAGTCATTGCCCATCACGTAGTAGCCGGCCTTCCAGTTGAGCTTTTTATCGAAAAAGTTCTGGTCGTAGCTCAGTTCGGTAAGGCGGGTGAACTGGTCACTGTAGATTTCCTGGACCGGCATGTAGTTGTTACCCGCCAGTTCGTCGGACGTACTGTGGCCGCGCCGGTCATTGATGGTTAGGTGGAAGCGTGCATCGCCCCAGACGTCAGTCAGCTTGCCCATGTCGAGATCGACCCCGAGCTGGGTCTGCAGGGCATTGCGTGTGCCGCGCTTGATGCCGCCATCGGCTACGCCCATGGCTTCGGTGATGAAGCCGCCGCGAAAGCTGACGCCTTCCGCCGCCCATTGGCTGCGCTTGCCGTTCCAGTCGCCGGTCATGGTGTTGTCAGTGTACTGATCAGACACCGTCTTCGCCACCGGCGCGGCCCCCGCCGGCGCCTTGACTGCGGCGGCGCCGGAGGACAGCGATGGTGACAAGCCGAGGGACAAACTGAGTGGCAAGCTGAGCGGCGAAGTGGCGCCATCGGCGCTGGTCACGGTCGCGGTGACATTGGCGGCGTTGGCGGCATCAGCCGAGTCGATCTGGAAAACGAAGCTGGCGTGGCCATTGGCGTCCACCGGCACCTGCGTAAAGCCCAGGTAGCGTTCGGCTTCCGTCATGCCCGGCTTGCTGTTGGCGAACAGCTCGACGCGATACAGGGTATTGGCCAAGCCCTGGAACTCGCCGCGCACGCCGATTTTTCCCTGACCGGCGGCCACGACTGACAACAACTTCGGCGCAGTCTGGCCGTGGTTGGGGCTCGGCTCGCAGCCCGCCACCTGGCCGTCCAGCGCACAGATGGTTTCCAGCTTGGACGGATCACTTTCGACGCCGCCACCGCGGTTACCGATGAAGCGGACGTGCTCCAGTCCCGGCACATCGAACACGATCGCGCCCTTCATTTCAGGCAGGCAGGAGCCGCCGGCGAAGCAGCGCCGGATGTCCTTGCCATTGTCGATCATGACATTGGCGGTAATCGTGTTGACGGCCGGCCCGGTGACGCGATTGCGGCCAGGGGCCGCATCGGCGCCCGGTTCGGCTTGCGGCCGCACCGACACAGCAACCCGGTTGCCGATCATGGTGTTGCTATCGACGATATTGCCGGTACCGCTCAGCGTGACTGCCGAAGAGATGCCGGTAAAGGTATTGCCGGAGATGTAATTGCGGTTACCCCAGTTGAGTTGCACGCCGTCGGACAGGTTTTCCCAGTAGTTGTGGACGACGACGTTGTCGTTGCCCCACAAGATCTCCAGACCTTGCGAAGGCTCTTCATTGTCCTTGTCGTTGCTGGTGATGAAGTTATCGGCGACCAGGTTGAAGGCCGCACCGCGCGTCATCTCCATGGCATCGCCGTTGTTGATGAAGCGGTTGCGCAAAATCTTGTTGTCGACCGTGCTGGTGGCGGTCGAGTTGCCCTTGCCGTCGTCGCCGGTGACCATGATGCCGGCGCCGCCCTTGTTGCCGACGATGCGGTTATCGTGGATCAGGTTGCCGCTGGCGCGATTGACCAGGATGCCGATACAGAAGTTGCTGATCTCGAGACCGCGGATTTCCACCGCTTCGGTGTCGCGCAGGATCAGGCCCGGCTTGGTGGTGGTACGCACATTGGTGCCGTACTGGCCCGCCACGGCGCCTGGGCAGGCGCGCGTTCCGGGGCCGACCACATAAGCGGAACCGTCGATGGCGACATACGTGCCACTGCGCACCCAGTCCACATTTTCGATGACCACCGGGCCTTTGATCGGCGGCAGTTCGCGGGTCGGCTTGATCACATATGGCCCCGTGCCGATCGCGCTCAATTCGATCCGGTAGTGCCCGGGATTGGCGTTGTTGCGTTCCAATACCGAGCGCAGGGTGCCTTCGCTGCCGTCATCGGCGTAGGACGTCACCTTCAGCACGGTTTGGGGACCGCGCGGCAGTGCCGGGCCGGCCAGAGTCTGGGCAAAAGCCGGTGATGCCAGCAATGCCATTACCAGCAGCGGAGGGGGAGAGATGATGCGCATCTTGCATTCCTTTATTATAAGTTATGGTTACAGTGCGAGGGCGTGGGGTAAGGGATGCGGGTCAGGCTAAGTGCCCGGCTCATCCCGGCTCCACAGGGTCTTGGCGCCAAAAACGGCGCGGTTATCGGTAAACTTCAGGTGCTGCAGGCGGATCTCCCAGACGGGCGCGAGCATGCCGCGCGCCTGTGGGAACCGCCGGTAGTAAAGATCGAGCGCGGCCGCCGCTTCGGCCGGCAGATTCAGGGGCCTGGCGCTGCCAGTGTATTGCAACCCGTGGATCTGCGCGATGTCGCTGAACTGGTCGCTGATGCTGCCCGCCATCTGCGGATTTTTGGACAGCATTTCGCTGTGGCGGGCGTCCAGCGAGCTCAGCAAAAGCAGGCGGCCCTGCTCCTCATCAAAGGCATAAAAGGCATTGGCCGACCACGGAATGTCGTCGCAGCTCACCGCCAGCGACAGCACGCTGTGGCCATGCAAAAATTCGATCAGGGGCGCGGACAGGTTCAACATGGTGTGCCTCCTGCTTAGAAGAAGTGCGACCATAAGGCCGAGATCGGCATGGCCAGCAGCAGCGCGGGCAACATGTTCGCCACCGGGAAAACCTTGATACCGCAGATGCGAAAGCCGGTGGCCAGCATCAGCAACCCGCCCACCGCCGAGAAATCGGCGATCATCGCCGGCGTGGTCAGCGGCAGGATGAGTACCGCACCGAAAGCCAGGCCGATCTGTATCAGCAATTGCGGCACGGCGATGGTGGCCACCGCATAGCCGAGCGTGGTGGCGAAGATCGCCGCCGTGAACAGATCGAGGAAGGACTTGGCGATGAGAATCGTCGCATCGCCGGTCATGCCCTCGGTCATGGCGCCGAAAATGCCGGTGCCACTGGCGCAGAACAGCACCAGGATGGCCACGAACTTCTCGAGGAACTCGTCCTGCGACAGGCCGCCGGCCTTGGCTGGCACGATTTTCTCGACCAGCGAGCGGGCGAAGCCGCCGAGCTTGCCGATCCCGCGCTCCAGATACACCAGTTCGCCGATCAAGGCGCCGAGTATACCGGCCAGCACCATCACCGGCATATGGGCGGCGCGGTTAATCAAGATCACCCCCATCGCCATCGAGGCCGCGCCAAAGGTCAGGGGCATCGCCGTGCGCAGGCGCTGCGGCATGCTTTGCGCCAATGCGGCGCCGGCCAGGCCGCCGAGCAGGACGGCAGCGCCATTGATATACGGTCCGATAATCATGCTTGTGCTCCTTCGGCCAGGGTGGCCGCCAGGGTTTCACCCCAACGCGGCACAGATGGATGATCGAGGCCGAGCAAGCCGATCGCGCGCGCGGCGCTGTGGCTGATCATCTCGTCGATCGTTTGGGGACCGGCATACAGCGATGGCACCGGCGGGAAGACGATGGCGCCGTACTCGGTCACCGTCGCCATATTGCGGATATGGCCGAGGTGCAGCGGCGTCTCGCGGACCATCAGCACCAGCCGCCGGCGCTCCTTCAGCACGACGTCGGCGGCCCGCGTGAGCAGGTTATCGGCGACCCCGCTGGCGATGGCGCCCAGCGTGTGCATCGAGCACGGCGCGACAATCATTCCCATGGTGCGGAACGAGCCGCTGGCGATGGCCGCCCCGACCGCGCCGGCCGGGTAGACCACGTCGGCCAGGCTTTCGACCTCCTGCCGGTTGAACGCGGTTTCGTGCACGCGGGTGAGTCCCGCGGCCTTGGACATCACCAGATGCGTTTCGACATCGAGCTCCCGCAACAGCTGGAGCGCCTTGACGCCGTACTGAAAGCCCGTGGCGCCGCTGATGCCGACGATGATGCGTCGTTTGCTCATGAATTGGCCCCTCCTTTAAACGAAGTCAGGCAGGAAGCGCTTGACGTCCACTTCAAGGAATTTCGAGCGTTCGAAATGGGCCTTCAGATGGAACGGCACGGTGCAATCGAAAATGGTCTTGCACGAGGTGCCTGGCTGCAGAATCGACGGGCTGAATTCCGGAATTTGCGACGGGTCGAGCGGATGGCAGCGCACGCCGGGGATGAAGATGGTGCTGACATCGCCCTGATAGCGGGTCTGCATGGCCCACAAGACATCGTTGGTATCGAAAATATCGACATCTTCATCGACCAGGATGACATGCTTGAGCTCCGAGAACGCCGAGAATGCCAGCAATGCGGCCTGGCGCTGACGGCCTTCGTCGGCGGCGATCGATTTTTTAAATTGCAGCACCGCCAGATACTTGCCGCCGCCCGAACTGTGGGCGTAGACGTTGAGCAATTTGCCTGGCATGGCGCGTTCCACCATGCCGAGAATGCTGGCCTCGGTCGGAATGCCGGCCATGTTGACGTGTTCTTCGCTGGGGCCGATACAGGTCTGCAGGATAGGATTTTTGCGGTGCGTGACGGCCGTGACCTTGATCACAGGAATGGCGGCCTTGGCTTCGCCGGTATAGCCAGGGAACTCGGGCATGGCCTTGCCGGTATTGGTGTTCTGATCTTCGCGCACGCGCACGTTAGGCAGCAGTTCGCCTTCGATCACGATTTCGGCATGGGCGATGGCCCGTGCATTGATGGTCTTGCATTTTGCCAGCTTCACCGCTTCACCGCGGATCGCGCCGGCAATGCTCAGCTCGTCGAAACCGAGCGGGGTCGTCGGCGGTTCAAAGCAAGCCGCAATTTCGATCGCCGGATCGACACCGATGCTGATCGAGATCGGCAACGGCTTGCCAGCCGCTTCGGCCTTGATGCGGAAGGCATCGAGATGGCGACCGGGGACAAAATACATGGAGATTTCATCGCGGCCCTGTACGCACAGGCGATGGATGGTCACATCGGATTCGCCCGTTTCGGGATCGGAGGCATAGCACATGCCGAGCGTGAAATAAGGACCGGCGTCTTCTTCCGTATTGGTCGGCGCCGGCAACAGCGTACGGATGTCGAAACCCGGCTCGGAAGCCAGATGCACGACTTCCTGGCACGCGGCCGGGCCGCTGTCGACGACCGGGGAAATCGGATTATTGGCAGCCTCGAGCAAAAAGCTGCCGAGTTTTTCAGGACGACAATTGAGCAGATGGCCTACGCGCTCGCGCGAGGCCAGCAGCCCGATCGCAACGCGGAAATTATCATAGCCTTTGACCGTATTGAACATCATGGCCGGCCCGGTCCGGGTCGGACGCATGCAAGTGCCGCCGGCGCCGACATAGCGATAGACGCCCGACAGTTCAGCATGCGGG
Organism: Oxalobacteraceae bacterium; assembly: GCA_021768485.1. GTDB lineage: Bacteria > Pseudomonadota > Gammaproteobacteria > Burkholderiales > Burkholderiaceae_D > JAIZVZ01. The sequence goes on from JAIZVZ010000053.1 coordinate 12,035, forward strand.
TTTACCTCGACATCGGTGGAAACGAGCTGATTGGGGAGAGTTTCGAGTAATTCAAGCGCAGAGCGCAGATCATGGACGCGTACGGAATTCTTTTCAGTGACAGACATAATCATCCTTTATACAATAGTTGTGCTCAACGGCAAGCTATTGTCTGGCACCGGATAAATTTAAGAAATGACTGTTTTAGTCTGTGCTTAGATCAAATTGGTATCAGGGCCGCAGCCTTGAGTGCGCCCTGCCCGAGCGCACGTTTATTAAACGCTTTCATGCATGCCGTTTCATCGGCATTCGGCGCTGAAAGACCGGGCGTCGGCAGGTTCAAAAGAAAGCTGGTGCGTCAGGCTTAGAAAAATGACGCAAATTAGATGCTAAGCTGTATGCGTAGAAACCAGGGCGATATCACACACCGGTATAACCCGCAGCCATAGATAAAAATAAGATATGCGAATGTCATCATTCATCAGCATATTCAGCAGGAGGGGGCATGGATTTAAAGCGACTCAAATATTTTTGTGCAGTGATGGAGCATGGCGGAATCAATAAAGCTGCGCACGTCTTGAACATCGCCCAACCGCCGCTCAGCAAGAGAATTCAGGAACTTGAAGAGGAATTGGGGATATCGCTATTCCATCGAAACGAACGCCGGCTGGAGCCTACTGTCGCCGGCGTATATTTTTTCGAAAGAGCATGCGCCATCCTGCAAGAGATAGACGATGCAGTGAAAAATGCACAATCGATTGCGATGGCCCATCCGAGGCAGATCAAGATCGGCATGACCCACTTGCTGCAAAAATTTTTCAACAAGCTCGTTGTTGAAATAATCAATAGAAACACCTGCATTGAATTTGGCGTCTCGATAACCGACTCCAGTCAACTTGAGCAACAACTTCAAAAAGGGGAAATCGATATTGCACTGGTTCAGCGGCCGCATGTAAATGACAGTTATTCCTGCATTCCGCTCGCCTCCATCGGAATGGTCGCATTGATCGGCGCCGGCATCGATATTCCAAAAGAAAAAAAGACAATTTCTCTGCTAGAACTGAGCGCCCATCCTCTGATTTTAATAAAAAGGAATGTAGGAACAGGATCGTATGAGGCGCTGCTTGAGCAATTCAAAAATCTGAACGTGACACCCAATATCATCATGGGCATTTCTCAGCCAGCGAGCATCGTTTCCTTGATCGATTCCGGCGTGCGCGCCGTCAGCATTCTGCCCAAAACGGAAATCGACGAGAAGGAACTAAAGACCAGTTCGATCATTGATATCACCGATGCTGAAGATGTATTTTTCCCAACAGTCGTCACCTTAAAAAAGTCGGCTCCCATCAATGAAGTCATGCGAGTCATTCTGGACATATATCCAGAAAAAGAAAAAACCTAAGTAAATCTTCCTCCCCCAATAAATAGTACAGGAGGATGAATTTTAGGCCTGGGTCATTTTAAGCACGAACGCCAAAGTGACTTCGGACAAAATTCGGAAGCAGGTCAATTACCTTGATATATTGTCTAGAAGGCTTCAGCGTTTTACACAGCCTCGGCCCTGAGCTGTAGCTCAGGGCAATCATCAGGCCGCGTCACACGCGTGCTTCATGTGGGATCGGCCGGTCCCTGTCAGTTCGGTCGCGGTTCCGGTATCATTCGGCATGAACAAGATTTCCTTCCTACCTTTTATCATTGGTGTCGCTGGCGGCAGCGGCAGTGGCAAGTCAACCGTGTCCCAGCAAGTGCTGGCATCGTTTGGCGCCGATATGGTTTCGGTCGTGATGCAGGACGATTACTACTGCGACCAAACCCATCTCAGCCCTGAAGTCCGGCGCCAGCAGAATTACGACCATCCGCGCGCTTTCGACTGGCCATTGCTGGTGCAGCACGTCCAGTCCTTGCGCAGCGGTGAAGCGATAGCAATGCCGGTGTACGACTTCACGGCCGACAACCGCTCCGACAGGACCATTCCGGTCGAGCCAGCCCCGGTCATTGTGATCGAAGGTTTGTTTGCCTTGTACGACGCCGACTTGCGCGACATGATGTCGCTGAAGATCTTTGTCGACACCGCCTCCGACATCCGCTTCATCCGCCGCATGCAAAGGGATATCACCGAGCGCGGCCGCACGGTAGAAAGCGTCGTCGGCCAATATCTGGAAACCGTACGCCCGATGCACAAGCAATTCATCGAGCCGACCAAGCGCTATGCCGATGTCATTATTCCGCACGGTGCAAACGGCCCTGCCGTCGACATGATTACCACCAAGGTGGCGAGCGTTATTGGGCGGTTGAAGCGGTTCTGATTAGTCCTTTTCTTCTTGGATAATCGGGTTCTTATACTAGATCAAAGGCGTGACCAGATGAGAGGACGCGCGCCCTCGGCGCGCGGCGCCGCCGCGATGCGGCGGCAGATGGGCGATTCGGAGCGGGTCGCGCCAGCAGGCGCGGCCCTTCGAATCCCCTGCGCAAGCCGCGCAGGCGGCTTGCTTCTCTGCGCCAAAAGCAAAAAGGCCACCCGAAGGTGGCCTTTTTGCTTTGTTCTTGGCGGAGAGAAGGGGATTCGAACCCCTGATAGGCTATGAACCTATACACGCTTTCCAGGCGTGCGACTTCAACCACTCATCCATCTCTCCTGCATGCTGCTTTTTCTCGCTTTCGCGAAGCCGCAGATTATAACAAGAATCCTGCCGTTTAAGCCACATAAATTTTCCTGACAAAAAGACGGCGCCCCACCCTCGCAGGCGGCGCGCCGTCTTTTAAGCGACCGACAGGCTTACACGTGCTCGCGCAACTGCGCCAGAATCGCCGGGTTTTCCAGGGTCGAGACGTCTTGCGTGATTTCCTCGTTCTTGGCCAGAACGCGCAGCAGTCGCCGCATGATCTTGCCCGAACGGGTCTTCGGCAAGTTGTCGCCGAAACGGATTTCCTTGGGCTTGGCGATCGGGCCGATTTCCTTGGCGACCCAGTTGCGCAGCTCCAGCGCCAGCCGTTCGGCGTCGCCGCCGGTCGGACGCATCTGCTTCAGGACCACGAAGGCGCAAATCGATTCGCCGGTGGTGTCGTCAGGCTTGCCGACCACGGCCGCTTCGGCCACCAGCGGATTGGCAACCAGCGCCGATTCGATTTCCATGGTGCCCATGCGGTGACCGGAGACGTTGAGCACGTCGTCGATGCGGCCGGTGATCGTGAAATTGCCGGTGTCCTTGTTGCGGATCGCGCCGTCGCCGGCCAGGTACATCTTGCCGCCCAGTTCATCGGGGAAGTAGCCCGACTTGAAGCGCGCCGGGTTGCCCCAGATGGTGCGGATCATCGACGGCCATGGTTTTTTGACAACCAGGATGCCGCCCTGCCCGTTCGGCACGTCAATTCCGGCTTCGTCGACAATGGCGGCCATGATGCCGGGCAGCGGCAAGGTGCAGGAGCCCGGGATCATTGGCGTGGCGCCCGGCATCGGGCTGATCATGTGGCCGCCGGTTTCGGTTTGCCAGAAGGTGTCGACGATAGGGCAGCGTTCACGGCCGATGTTTTTGTAGTACCACATCCAGGCTTCGGGATTGATCGGTTCGCCGACCGAGCCGAGCAGGCGCAGGCTGCTCAGGTCGTAATTGCTCGGATGGACAGCCTGGGCGACGTCGGCGGCCTTGATCAGCGAGCGGATCGCGGTCGGCGCCGTGTAGAAAATCGAAACCTTGTGCTTTTGGACCATGTCCCAGAAGCGGCCGGCATTCGGGTAGGTCGGCACGCCTTCGAACACCACTTGCGTGGCGCCGACTGCCAGCGGGCCGTAAGCGATATAGGTGTGGCCGGTGATCCAGCCGATGTCGGCCGTACACCAGAAGACATCGGCCGGCTTGATGTCGAAGGTCCATTTCATGGTCAGCATGGCCCACAGCAGGTAGCCGCCCGAGGAATGCTGGACCCCCTTCGGCGTGCCGGTCGAACCCGAGGTGTAGAGCACGAACAGCGGATGCTCGGCGCTGACCCATTCCGGCTCGCAGACTGCCGATTGATTGGCCAGCAAATCGTGCAGCCAGGTGTCGCGGCCGGCTTGCAGCGCGATGTCGCCGCCGGTGCGGCGGTAGACCACGACATTCTTGACCGCTTCGCAACCGCCCATGGCCAGCGCCTCGTCGACGATGGCTTTCAATGGCAGACGGCGGCCGCCGCGCAGCTGTTCGTCAGCCGTGATGACGGCGACGGCGCCGGCATCGATGATGCGTTCCTGCAGCGACTTGGCGGAAAAGCCGCCGAACACCACCGAATGGGTGGCGCCGATGCGGGCGCAGGCCTGCATCGCAGCCACGCCTTCGACCGACATCGACATGTAAATGACGACGCGGTCGCCCTTCTGGATGCCGAGCTGTTTCAGGCCGTTGGCGAATTTGCACACAAGGGCGTGCAGCTCACGGTAAGTGACGTGGGTGACGCTGCCATCGTCGGCTTCCATGATGATCGCATTCTTGTCGGCATTGCCGTTTTCGAGATTGCGGTCGAGGCAGTTGTAAGAAACATTAAGCTGGCCGTCTTCGAACCACTTGTAAAACGGTGCATTCGATTCGTCCAGCGTTTGCGTGAACGGTTTTTTCCACAGCAGGTTTTCACGCGCCAGGCGCGCCCAAAACCCTTCGTAATCGTTGGCCGCTTCGGCGCACAGGGCGTGGTAGGCATCCATGCCTGAAATCGCCGCCTGTTTGACAAATTCGACAGGCGGTGCGAAGACGCGGCTTTCCTCTTTATGCGCTTGCTCTGTTGGGATCTCTGACATGTTTGTCTCCATTAAAATGATGATGCTTTTTTATGTGTTTGCATCAAAATAGCCCGATACGCTTACTAAAGCCTTACATATATGCAAAGCATCTCAAGCTAATTATTATACCGACAACCTCTACGCGAAACGCAAACGAAACGCAAACGATTGCTCCAAGAAAACGGGGACCTAATGTACCACTTCGATGCCAAGCATTCAATAACATGAGCCAAAGCATGGCTGAGCGCGTGTAAAATACCTGATCCAGATTTGTTTTGCTCCCTTATCGAGGCCATCCATGACCATCATCAAAGAAGAAGATTTGATCGACTCCGTCGCTGCCGCGCTGCAATACATCAGCTACTATCACCCTGCTGACTTTATCGAACATCTGGGCCGCGCCTATGCGACAGAACAAAGTGCGGCTGCCAAGGATGCGATTGCCCAGATTTTGACCAATTCGCGCATGTGCGCCGAGGGCAAGCGGCCGATCTGCCAGGATACCGGCATCGTCAATGTGTTTTTAAAAGTCGGCATGGGCGTGCGGCTCGACAACTTCAAGGGCTCGCTGACCGACGCCGTCAATGAAGGCGTGCGCCGCGCCTACAATTTTGAAGACAATAAATTGCGCGCTTCGATCGTCGCCGACCCGCAGTTCGAGCGAAAAAATACCAAGGATAATACGCCGGCCGTGGTCCACATGGAACTGGTGCCAGGCAACACCATCGACATCCGCGTGGCGGCCAAGGGCGGCGGCTCGGAAAACAAGAGCAAGCTGGTCATGCTCAACCCGTCCGAATCGCTGGTGGACTGGGTCATGAAGACGGTGCCGACCATGGGCGCCGGCTGGTGTCCGCCCGGCATGCTCGGGATCGGCATCGGCGGCACTGCTGAAAAAGCCATGCTGATGGCCAAGGAAGTGCTGATGGACGATATCGACATGTTCGAACTGAAGCAGCGCGGCCCGCAAAACAAGACGGAAGAGTTGCGCATCGAATTGTGCGACAAGATCAATGCGCTGGGCATCGGCGCCCAGGGCCTGGGCGGCCTGACCACGGTACTCGACGTCAAGATCATGATGTACCCGACCCATGCCGCCTCCAAGCCGGTGGCCATGATTCCCAATTGCGCGGCGACGCGCCACGCCCACTTTGTGCTCGACGGTTCCGGCCCTTCGTATATCACGCCGCCGCCCCTGTCGTCCTGGCCCGACGTCCACTGGCTGCCCGATACCGAACGCTCGCAGCGCGTCGACCTGAACACGCTGAGCAAAGAACAGGTGGCCAGCTGGAAGCCGGGCCAGACCCTGCTCTTGAACGGCAAGATGCTGACCGGACGCGACGCTGCCCACAAGCGCATCCAGGACATGCTGGCCAAAGGCCAGCCGCTGCCGGTCGATTTCACCAATCGCGTCATCTATTATGTCGGCCCGGTCGATCCGGTGCGCGACGAGGCGGTCGGCCCGGCCGGCCCGACGACGGCCACCCGCATGGATTCGTTTACCGACATGATGCTGGAGCAGACCGGCCTGATCGCCATGATAGGCAAGGCCGAGCGCGGTCCCGGCGCCATCGAGTCGATCAAGAAGCACCAGTCGGCCTATCTGATGGCGGTCGGCGGCGCCGCCTACCTGGTCTCGAAAGCGATCAAGCAGGCCAAGGTCATCGGCTTTGCCGACCTCGGCATGGAAGCGATCTATGAATTCGACGTGGTCGACATGCCGGTCACGGTCGCGGTCGACGCCAAGGGCACCTCGGTACACACGACCGGCCCGCAGGAATGGCAAGCCAGGATCGCCGCCACGCACCTGGCGGGGATTCCGGTGGTCGCTCATTAAATGACGAATCAAATAAAAAATTAAATGACCTTTACTGCAGACGCCGCGGTCGGCGTCTTCGACTCCGGCATCGGCGGCCTGTCGGTGCTGCGCCATATCGAGGCGCGCTTGCCGCATCAGCCTTTGCTGTATTTTGCCGATACCGGCTTTGCGCCCTATGGCGAAAAACCGCAATCCGAAATTGTCGCCCGCTCGCTTGCGATTGCCGACTTTCTGCTGGCGCGCGGCGCCAAGGCGCTGGTGGTGGCCTGCAATACGGCCACCGTGGCCGCCGTCGGCGTGCTGCGCGCGCGCTATCCGTCGCTGCCGGTGGTGGGCGTCGAGCCGGGCCTGAAACCGGCCGCCACCTTATCGAAAAAACGCATCGTCGGCGTCATGGCCACCGAGCGCACGCTGGCCGGTGAAAAATTTCTGACCTTGCTCGACAAAGTGGCCGACAGCAGCAAAGTCCGCTTTTTGCTGCAGGGCTGCACCGGCCTGGCCAGCCAGATCGAAGCCGGCCAGCTCGACAGTTCAGCCACGCGCGAACTGGTGCAGCGCTACCTCGACCCCTTGCTGGCGCAAGGCGCCGATACCATCGTCCTCGGCTGCACCCACTATCCCTTCGTGCTGCCGCTGATCCGCGAGGTGATCGCCGCCGCCAAAGTGGGACCGGTGACCATCGTCGATACCGGCGACGCCATCGCCCGCCAATTGGCACGGCTGCTGATCGCGCGCGGCTTGCTGGCGCCGGAAACCCAGGCCGGTTCCGTGACCTGCTTTACCAGCGGTTCGACGACGGCGCTCGAAGCGGCGTTTTCTTCATTACTGGGGCAAACAGTGGTGGCAACGGCGGCCGAACCGGCCATCTAGTCGAAAATTTCCGAAAAACAGGTAAATATATGATTTGGGGATTGCCAGTGCGCCCCGATGTTTGTATAATTGCCAGCTGTCTTGATCGAGCATCATCAGGGCGGATAGTTGTACAGTGGTGGCTGTAGCTCAGTTGGTAGAGTCCAGGATTGTGATTCCTGTTGTCGTGGGTTCGAGCCCCATCAGCCACCCCAAAGAATATGCAGCACATTAAAGGCTTACACGCTTCGGCATGTAAGCCTTTTTTCATTGGCCGCCGTGGCCGCCCCTCCTCCGCCCCCCAAAGCGCCATGCGCTGCGCCAATAATATCAAATGACGCAAAATTGCCATTTAAATAAATAAAACAATTAAATACAACAAATAAAATAATTAATTCAATTTATCCTGAATATTTAATTGAATTGCCTCGATAATGAACTATCGTGGTGGCGCAACGCATTCAATAATGCGATCCCGGCCAAGAGGCTTTGTCTGGCGCCAGTAAAAAGGGGGCAGACATGTGCTTGCCTCTTGAAAACAAGAAAACAGCCGCGCGGAGAGCTGCATTCAAAGCGTGGAAATCACAAGCAGATCGGCGCCGATTCGTGCTGTTTTGTTGCTATAAAAATAATTAAATTTGCGAATTATTCAACATTTCCATTCGCCATTTCTCCGCCATGTCCGGTCTCGCCGCGTGGCGGATTACTCACCTTGAAGGATAGCGGCATCATGAACGTTTTCAAAAATTTCACTATCGGCGGACGTCTGTATGGTGTCTCCTTCCTGTTAATTCTGATACTTTCCGCGCTTGCCATAACAACCTGGCTCCAGCTGTCGCAAGTGGCCAAGCTGGCCAACCAGGCCGGCGTCATTCGCGTCCACCAGCTCGAACTGATCGCCAGTACGGAACTGGGCGTGACCCGCGCCCTGCTCGACTTGCGGCATGCGATGCTGATCAAGTCGCCGCAAGATATTGATGCCGCGCTCAAGGATGTCGAGGCGGTCCGCAAGCTGATCTCGCAAAACGATGATGCCTTCTTAAAAGAAATTACGACGCAGGCCGGCCGCGATGCCTTCGACCGCGACTGGTTAAAACTGCAGCAGGCGACCTGGCCTGCAGCCGAGGCCAATATTGCCCTGGTGCGCGATGGCAAGCGCGACGAAGCCCTGGCGATGCTCATCAATAAAACTGTGCCGACCTTTATCCCGATGCAGGACTGGTTAAGTGCCGAACGCGCGCGACAAGGCAAAGTACTGGGCGTCGAAGTGGCCGATATCGCCGCCGCCGCCAGTGCCACGCGCATGCAGCTGACGGGCCTCGTGATCGCGATCGGCGCCGCCTTGATTGCCTTTTCGTGGTACATCACGCAAGTGCTGCGCGGACGCGTGATGGCCTCGCAAGAAGTCGCCGAGCGCGTCCGGCAAGGCGATTTCACGCTGCAGGTGGCGGACGATGCCAGGGACGAATTTAGTCCATTGATGAAAACACTTGCCACAATGCAGTCCTCACTGACCGATGTCGTCTCGACCGTGCGCGAGAATGCCGAGCAAGTGGCGACGGCCAGCGCCGAAATAGCTCAGGGCAATAGCGATCTTGCCCGGCGCACCGAACAGCAGGCGTCCGCACTCGAACAGACGGCGGCCTCCATGGAAGAGTTAAGCTCGACCGTCAAACAAAATGCCGAGAGCGCGCAAACCGGCAATCAATTGGCCACCGGCGCGCGCTCGATCGCGCAAAAAGGCGGCGATGTCGTTTCTCAAGTGGTGCAGACCATGAAAGAAATCAACGATAGCAGCAAGAAAATCGCCGACATTATCGGCGTGATCGACGGCATTGCGTTTCAAACCAATATTCTGGCCCTGAATGCAGCCGTCGAAGCCGCGCGGGCCGGTGAGCAAGGCCGCGGTTTCGCCGTCGTCGCCTCGGAAGTACGCAGCCTGGCGCAACGTTCGGCCTCGGCAGCCAAGGAAATCAAGGACTTGATCACCATTAGCGTCGAGAGCGTCGAGCGCGGCACGACACTGGTCGACCTGGCCGGCGTCACCATGACCGACGTCGTCGCCTCGGTCGGCCGGGTAAGCGACCTCATCAGCGAAATTAGCGCCGCCAGCAAAGAACAAAGCGCCGGCGTCGGACAAGTTGGCGAGGCCATTACACAAATGGACCAGGTTACGCAACAAAATGCATCGCTCGTGCAGGAAAGCTCGGCCGGCGCGCAAAATCTGAAAGAGCTGGCACAGCAACTGGTGCAGACCATGTCGGTCTTCAGACTCGCGCAAGAAAAACCGCAGGTGGCCCGGCAAAAAAGCACAAGTCAGTTACAGGTAGGATTTTCAAAAGCGGCATAAACCGCGCTTGCAAGGCAAACCACAGGAGGGCTCGGGCCCTCCTGATCCGGGAGCCGGCATCGCAGCCGCGTCCCGCTCCATCTTTCAGCAATTTCCCGCAGCGCCCTCCCCTCCCGCAACCGCCTCCCGGACAATCAAGGCCAATCGCATCGCCGGCTGGCTTTTATCACGCCAATACCGCGCCCTACGCTTACCCACAATTACTGTGAACAATTCTGTGGATAAGTTGTATCGGCAACTTGTAAGTAATTGAGACATAAGAAAAAATTGATTATGAGCAAAATTAAGGCATGTCTTCATATAGCTTTCATGAAACATACGCCAAGCCAACAAATATGAGAAAATATTGCCGGAATATATGTTTTTAAGCGATCTTTAAAGCGGAATGTTCTCCATGGCGCCCAGTCTGTATTTTTGAGTTTCCATGCATTTTCCGCATATTTGAGCGCATATTGACCGTTTTTGCTCTTTTTGATACAAATCAATCCTTTTTCAAATTCTGCTTAGTAATATCAACCGAATCATTAATTGTTTTTAAGTAATTGGCCTAAACGGACGTAATATAGTTATCGCCACATAGGGAAACTCTTCAAGGTCTTCGATATGGGATTGCGCATTGGCAATTCCACCATTCCAACCTTCCAGCGCTTGAAATAAAGAACGATTCAACGTGATTTTCCTGCGCGGTACTGGCGGCTGCACGTGTGTCCGTGCACAAATGAAGGAATCAGCCGCTCAAGGTAATACCTACGACTGTCCCGTCCCAAACAATGACGGAATACATATAAAAAGTTATTAAAAAATATTCCATGAAAATCGCAAATCTAAAAATCAGCACACAACTGGCTGCCAGTTTTTCTATCGTCTTGGTCTTGCTGGCGCTCATCGTCGGTATTGGCTCCTGGCATCTTCAAAACATCAGCGGCACCGTCAGCACGATGGTCGATGACGTCATGCAAAAAGAACGTCTGTTTGCCGAATGGGCAGAAAGCTCGAACATCAACGGCGCCCGCACCATCTCCGTAGCCGAATCGAATGACGCCGCCAGAGCGCAGCAGACCCAGGCAAAAATCAAGGAAACCAGCGAAGCGATCACCGTCATTCAAAAAAAGCTCGACAGCTTTAACAAGAGCCCCGAAGAAATCGCTTTATTAAGCCAGGTCGAAAGTCAGCGCAAAGTCTATATCGCCGCCCGCGAAGAAGTATTCAAGGAAAAACGCAGCGATGAAGAGCATGCGCACTCGATGATTCAAAGCAAACTCGAACCGGCACTGGCAAGCTATGTGGCGGCCATCAAGAAACTGTCGATTTATCAAAAAGAGGCGCTGAACAAAACCGCCGGCGCCACACGCGAGCAATCGCACTCATCGATGTTGCTTTTGAATGTCATCGGCGCCATCGCCATCGTATTCGGCATCGCCATCGCCATCGTCATCACCACCAGCATCAAGAACCAGCTCGGCGGCGAACCGAAATATGCGGTCGACATTGCCAACCGCATCGCGCAGGGCGATCTGACGCTGGCCATCAGCACCAAGAACGGTGACCGCGCGAGCCTGCTGTATGCCATCAAGGCCATGCGCGACAGCATTGCCGTGATCGTCGGCCAGGTCCGCAACGGCACCGATCTGATCGCCACCGCATCGAGCCAGATCGCCGCCGGCAATCAAGACCTGTCCTCGCGCACCGAACACCAGGCCAGCTCGCTGGAACAAACGGCGGCCTCGATGGATGAATTGACGGGCACCGTCAAACAAAATGCCGACAATGCACGCCAGGCCAACCAGCTGGCCGCATCGGCCTCCGATGTCGCCGTCAAAGGCGGGCAAATGGTGGCGCAAGTCGTCACTACCATGACTTCGATTAACGAATCCTCGAAACGCATCGTCGACATCATCGGCGTCATCGATGGCATCGCCTTCCAGACCAATATTCTGGCCCTGAACGCGGCCGTGGAAGCGGCGCGCGCCGGCGAGCAAGGCCGCGGCTTTGCGGTGGTGGCAGCGGAAGTACGCAGCCTGGCCCAGCGCTCGGCCGCCGCCGCCAAGGAAATCAAGATCCTGATCGGCGACTCGGTAGAAAAAGTCGACGCCGGCGCCCGCCTGGTCGATCAGACCGGCGCCACCATGGGCGAGATCGTCGACAGCGTCAAACGCGTTACCGACATCATGGGCGAAATTACCTCGGCCAGCCATGAACAGACGACTGGCCTCGAGCAAATCAATATCGCCATCAGCCAGATGGATCAGGTCACCCAGCAAAATGCGGCACTGGTCGAAGAAGCCGCGGCCGCCGCCGAATCGCTGCAAGATCAGGCCAGCACACTGCTGCAGGTCGTCAGCGCCTTCAAGCTCGATGGCAGCGCCTTGGCGGCATCTCCCCGCCAGCTCCAGCAAGGCCGCCCGGCGCCTGCCCTGACCCGCACTAAAAAAGAACCACTGATGCTCGACGATCAAAGCTCCGTCACTGCCTGAGATTGCCATACAGCGGCAAAGGGCCGGGATCCGCAAGGGATTCCGGCCCTTTGCACATAGGGACCAACAATTACAAAGGCAATATTTGCATTTTGTATATCGATATTGTCAATTAATCGTGGATTCCTTATCAAGCATGCGGTAATCTGCAAATAAGGGCATGGTTATCATGGCCAGCGCCTCGCCATGCCCTTTCTTTTTTCATTGATGGAGTTCTTTGCATGCGTATCTCTTTGTTTCTGGCCAGCCTTTTATTGGCCGCCTCGGCAGTCGCCGCCCCCCTACCTTACGATACGGCGGCCGACGCCAAAGCCGATGTCCAGCATGCGCTGACGGCTGCCAAGGAAGAAAAATTGCCGGTACTGTTAATTTTCGGCGCCAACTGGTGTGAAGACTGCCGCGCGCTCGACCGTGCTCTCCATACCGGCAAAAATGCCGAATTGATGGCGCAGCAATTCAAGGTCGTCAAAATCGACGTCGGCAATTTCGACCACAACCTCGACCTGACGGCCGCCTACGGCAATCCGACCAAAAAAGGCATCCCTGCAGCCGTGCTGCTGTCGGCCGACAATCAGGTTCTGTATGCCACGCGCGGCGGCGAACTGGCCAATGCGCGCCGCATGAGCGAAACGGGAATTTTCGATTTCTTCAAGGCGGTGGCCCAGCCGGCAAGCCCGGCAGCGGCCGGCGCACAATAAAAAGGCCGTCGTCGCGAAATCGTGTCCGGAACTGGATCCAGTTCC
>JAIZVZ010000189.1 GCA_021768485.1 Oxalobacteraceae bacterium
GGGTTTGTCTTTCCCGGCGTGTGACTTTTCTGAATGAAATGATTCGTCTTCCATTTTTTCTCTCCGTGTGCACGATGGCGACCTCTTGTCCTTGGAAGAGTTCCAACGTCGCCATTGCGGCATCAGCGAAATCGAAACCATGGTTGCGTAGATTGCTTCGCCGCTTGGCTTGGTCCCAAGAGTAGAGTGTCATTTCAGTTTAGCGGCTCAAAGATATCCTTCAAGCGAACTGAAATGACAATAGGCTCAGGACATCATCATGTCATCCTGAGCGCCTTGCTGTGTGCGGCTTTAACCTGGATCAATCGTGCCTGATCAATACGGCAGCGCGATGACAGAGCCGACGCCGGGATGGTCGTGGCGGTCGCCGTAGCTGCGTTCCAGCTCGACCTGCGCGAACTCGCCGGTACAGTGGCCGGCGGCGATGCGTTCGATGTGCCAGCGGTTTTTGAAGTTGCCGACCACCTGCGTGACATGCTCATCGGTCTTGTCGACCAGGTGCAGGCCGCCGACAACGGTGTACAGCTGCTGGTCATACTGCGACGCCGCTTCCAGGATGCGCTCGATGCCGGGGTGCGAGCAGCCAACGATCATCGCCAATCCTTGCGGCGTCTTCACCGCCAGCGACAGCTCGTTCAGCTCCAGCGTGCCCTTGCTGTCCGACACCGTGCGGATCAGGAACAGGCCGGGCGCCACCTCCACCGACTTGTCGATCAGCGTGAAGCGCGCTTTCGGCCATGGCGAATCGATACTCAAGTCAGCCGGTGGATGGCCGTCGAAATAGCGCAGATCGGGCGTGACGCCGGGCGCATTGCGCAGCATCGCCTTCGCGGCCGGCGGCGAGGGCGGCGTGCCGAACGAGCCGGTTTCCAGCGGCGCGTAAATTTTCACTTGCGGATTTTGCTCCAGCACATAGGCCAGTCCGCCGGTATGATCGCCATGCCGGTGCGAGATCACCACGAAGTCGAGCTTCTTCAGGTCGATCTTCAGCTTGCGCACATTGTCGGCGAACGCCTGATACTGGCCGCCAGCATCAAACAGGATGCGCTTGCCTTTGTACTCCACCAGCGCCGAGTAACCCCAGCCGCGTTGCAGGTCGGAAGGCTTGCCGAACGCGTCGTAAATCACCGTCACCCGCGCCGGCGCTTCGGCGGCGATCACCGGCAGCAGGGCGGACAGGCCCACCAACAATACCAACAAGCGTAGCAATTTCATTCGCACCTCCAGAGATCATGATGCGAAGATTCTGGGCCGTTGTTGGCAATTTATCCAAGTCTATTTCCGCATACCGTTATTGATTTTGCGTGCGCGCGGTCTGTTACCATGTCGGCTTTTGGAGGTGGACAATGGCGCGGGATATGACAGCCTACCGACAGGTGGCGGTGCACTCGGTGGAGTGGGGCGGTGGTGTGGGAATCTACCCGCTGCCGGGACAGGCATACGCCACCGATCTGCCGGTGCAGTGCTCGCGG
>JAIZVZ010000009.1 GCA_021768485.1 Oxalobacteraceae bacterium
CGACTGACTCAAAATGGATGGCGTTCCAATCGAGGAAGAGACCGCTTGGGGAACGATACTTGCGGATGCGGCCCGTCATATTGCCAAGGCGCGTCATTCAGACAATGTTGAAGATGAACAAATTGCTCTGACGCAGATATGCAATAAAATCAATCTTGAGTTGATGAATCCCACGTCCGAAGTGCATGGTAAATTTGTCTGACTGGACGACATCTCCCGGCCCATACTGTGTAAAAATGCAGATCGGGCAACGCCGGCGACACTAACTCCTCCAGAAGGTCCGCTACGGAGTTTTCTCAGGGGCGGTAATTATAAAGAGCCCCTTGGAAACCTCGCGATTTCACTTTTTTACACAGTCTTGGCAAATAGCAGCCGTTCGGATACAAGTTGCAGCAGAGGATAAAAATGATTTTATTTCGGTTGTGCATATTGGTCTGCCTTGCCATTCTTACTTCCAACTCTATGGCAGAAGAAACTATTCGTCAGAAGCAAGAAGTTACTGTTAATGGTGAGAAGGAAGAGTGGCTTCTAAAATGGACTGGGCCAGTCAAACCAGTTTGCGCTAGCTCGAATTTATCAACGGCGATCACTTGTCCATGCATTGGATTCGCGTATGGAGAGCAAGGTCAACTGTCCCTTGAACGTTTGCGTTCCGGGACCCGCATTGAAAGCATGAATTTATCCACGCTATTCGGAGATTCAGACAACCCTGCTGACATAGGAAATGCAGCTTTGCGTCTCAGGACCCGAAATGAGAACGACCCGTTCGATGAGATTGATGACCCTGACAGTAGGCGTAAGTTCGATACAGCGGTGCAGTTGCGGCCACTTGCTGATGTCTTAGAAGTCCAAGACTTCGCACGGGATGGGATGAAGTCGACTTTCCTACTTCAGGTAGGTAATTTACCTTGTGGCAAACGGGCCATGATGCTCATTGGTGTGTCCAAGTTGGTGCCCCACCTACACGCATTTACAACAATCGCACATCCTGAGCGCCCTCTGGTGCTTCAAGCTCATGAATGGATGACGATACTAAAAACAGATGGGCCAGTCACCGTAACGGACTGGACTTGCGGTGACCACGGTAGTGAAAATGAAATCGAGAAAATTATCATCGCTCACCAAGGAACTTTTGAGATAAAGTCGAATGCGTATTCATGTCAAAAAGATGGGTCCCGAGGACCTTTGCTTAAAAGTGAAAAACAGTGAGCCAGCTGTTATCGGCCCAGGCTGTGTAAAAACACCTCGATCAGCGAGCAATTCAATGTCAAGGCACGACGCGACTCTGTTTTTACACAGTCTGGGCCGGATGCCGTCGATCATTAGACGGACGGCGATGTCAGGTCAAGAATGAGCTAGGGCAGATGAAAACTTCTTAATTTGTTATTATTTTGACTCTGCTGTCAGGAGTTGCCGATCGCACGACGATTTGGATTTAAGGATGCTCCAGCTAATAATTTAGGAACGCATAGTGAAATTTTCGCTTTCAGCGGTGGCTTATCTGATCGTCCCATTTTTACTTGGCGCTTGCTGTTACTTCGCCCCATGTCACCCCGCAACTTACATCGCAGGAGAGGTGACGGACGCGGTATCACATCGGCCGATTTCCAATGCAACTGTCCAACTCTATCAGTATAAAGTACGCACGACACTTTCCGGTTGTTTTGCACTCGGTGGTGCTGATGCCCTTCCATTCGAATTCGCTGTTTCGGCTCTTGGATACAAACCTATAGTTATTAAGGCGGTCCCTGGCTCATATCGGGCACTGGTAACGCTCGTCCCTGAGGGCAATTCAGGAAATAGCAACTCCGAAGCTAGTGAAATTTCCCAAGAGCGATATGCCGAGTTTTCTCGGGCTTGCCCTTAACGATTCGTCTGAGTCGACGGTACTTCGTGGTTCGGTACAATTGGCGCGTTTCGAGGAGCCAGAACATCCGCAGCAAAAAGCCCAGCCTTCACCGCCTGGGCTTTTTGCATTCGGGGGACTTCATGCTCTTCATTGCGCACCGGGCCTGCTTCAAGGTCGCATTAAGCCAAAAAACGCACGCGGATTTCTGTCTGGTTTTTCCTGGAAGCTACAGAATAGTGTAAATACTGCAAGCTTTACTTTAAGTCATGTTATATTTCCGATCAGTTACACACGTTTATGTTTGACGGCGTCCAGTCCGTCTTTTACTGATGCACCCGATTTTCAGTAGAGGAAACATCATGCGTTTGAACACCCCTGTCTCGCAAAACGAGCTCGTCATGGAAGATGGCAAAACCATCGTCTCTTGCACTGATTTAAAAGGCAATATCACTTACGCCAACCCTTACTTCATGGAAGTGAGCGGGTTTGCGGAAAACGAATTGATAGGCGCGCCGCAAAACATCGTGCGCCATCCCGAGATGCCGGTCGAGGCGTTTGCCGACATGTGGCGTACCATCGCCGACGGTGAGCCGTGGACCGGGATGGTCAAAAATCGCTGTAAAAATGGCGACTTTTATTGGGTGCTGGCCAATGTCACGCCCGTGATTGAAGACGGCAAGCCGGTTGGCTATTTGTCGGTGCGCACCAAACCCTCGCGTGAGCAAGTGAATCAAGCCGATGCGCTGTATCGCGAAATCAGGGAGGGCAACCGGCGCCATTTGCGCATCGTGAAGGGGAGCGCCCGATCGAGCAGCATATTTGCCAGTGTTAAATTATTTATTGATGCGCCGCTGGCAATGCATATTATGTTGGCAACTGCGTTGTGGAGCGCTCTGCTGGCGCTGGGCGCGCTGGGCTTGTTACTGCTCGATACGACGACGCTGCTCAAGATGCGGCACTGGCTCGGTGGCGGAGCCCTTGTTTTGCTGCTTGGCATGGTGGCGTTTAATCGCCATCTATATGTGAATGTGGCGTCGCCATTGCGGCGTGCAATCAATGCCGCCCGCATGCTGGCCGGAGGCGATCTGACGGCGGCGATTGATGTGCCGCGTAACGATGAAATGGGGCAGTTGCTGGCGGCGCTGCGTCAGACCAATATCAATTTGCACAGCATTATTGGCGACGTGCGGCGCAACTTCGAAGCGATTTCGACGGCCACCGATGAAATTGCCGACGGCAATATGGATTTGTCGAACCGGACCGAAGCACAATCGGCCAATTTGCAGCAAACGGCGTCGAGCATGGAACAATTGACGGCGGCCGTGCAGCAAAGTGCGTTAAATGTGGTGAATGCCAATAAGCTTGCCGAACGTGCGCGCGAAGTTGCCGCGCAAGGCGGCAATACGGTTTCCCAGGTGGTCGCAACAATGGGGGAGATCAGCTCATCGTCAAATAAGATCCTGGATATCATCGGCTTGATCGACGGCATTGCATTCCAGACCAATATCCTCGCGCTGAATGCCGCCGTTGAAGCGGCGCGCGCCGGCGAGCAGGGCCGAGGTTTCGCCGTGGTCGCAGGCGAAGTGCGCACGCTGGCGCAGCGTTCGGCTACCGCCGCCAAGGAAATCAAGGGCTTGATTGATGCTTCGATTGATACGGTGAAGGCCGGTACCGAGTTGACCAATAGCGCCGGCGCCATCATGGCGCAGGTGATCGAGTCGGTGGCGCGCGTAACGCAAGTCATGGGTGAAATTTCGAGTTCGACGCACGAACAAAGTACCGGTATCGGTCAGGTCAATGAAGCGGTGATCAAGATCGATGGCATCACGCAGCAAAACGCGGCGATGGTCGAAGAAGCGGCTGCCGCTGCCGGCAACCTCTCGCAGCAATCGCAGTGCGTGGTGCAGGCGATTTCGGTGTTCAAGCTACGACATGCCAATAACGCCGCCCGGCAGTTAGGGCGTCAAAAAGTGTCGGCGCGTTTGCAATTGCAGGGGTGATGCAGCGGCTCGTCACGTAACCGGCTCGTGCCGTGCACGCGGCATACCAGCCGCGGCATTTGGGCCGCATGCAGCTTGTGGGGAGCACGAAGCAGGCAGTTGATGCTGGCGGGCCACTCACCGCAGCAAAAAGCCCGGCTTTCACGGCCGGGCTTTTTGTTTTGAAGACGGATTTCTATTTAGGAAGATCGGCACAAAAGGCGATTATTGTGGCACTACTGGTTTTGCCGTCACATTGCTTTGAACTTCATTTTTTGCCGGTGCGGGAGATGCATTTCCCCCCGGGGCCGCGCCAAGACTGTTGTAGATGTTGTCGATGACTTCATCGACCATTTCTTTCTGTGATTTGCGGGTGAGCGAGGCATGCAAGGAGTTTCCGGTCGCTAGTGGCGACTCTGTTTTCGGGTCGCGGATAGTGACGGTCAATTCCAGCATATACATGGTGATGTCCCAGTACCATCTGTCGACGTAGGTGACGAGGGCATCGAACTTGTTCGAGGCTAGTTCGGGTCCCGTTGTGACGGTGACGCCTTTGCTGCGCAATTTGTTGGCAATGTCCTCATTGACTGCGCTGTTATCAGACGGGAAGTGTCTGACATACATCGTCTTTAGCGTTGAAAGATCGGTTTGAGGATTGACGTAGCTTGTTGCATGGTTGGCGCAGCCGGTGGTCAATGAGATGACGACAGCAAAAATTGCGCTCAGTTTCAGCAGTGTCTGCACGATGATTTCCTTTGAATTCAGGACAAATGATGCCCGCAGAAAGAGCTAGAGCATCTATAAAGAGGATTAATTAATTTTTAATCAATAAGACAGTAGCACAAATTATCTGTTGGTAACATGTTATAAACACATGTCCTCAGGAAAGGATTGTGTGCAGTTATCTGGTGGCGCCACGTCGGCCCTGGGCCGACTTCGGCGGCCGGGTCCTGGCCACAGGCAGCCGTACTAATGATGAGACTGGATTCAAAATATTCGATGCAGGCAGATGACAAGACTTTGGAGAGCCGTCTCATTCGGATGGTCCGTTCTTCAGTTGAATTGATGGATATGCTGGATGTAGCCAGCCGGCTAAAACTGGCATCGTGGTGTATTGGCGCCGGTGCGGTGCGGTCCCTGGTCTGGGACCAGTTACATGGTTTTGCCGTGCCTTCCAGTGGCGGCGATGTCGATGTGGTGTATTACGACGAGCAGGCCGGCCCGGAGCAGGATGGCGAACTGCTGAACCGTTTGCTGGGATTTAGACCGGCGGTCCGCTGGGAAGTGACGAATCAAGCTTCGGTTCATCATTGGTTCTTCGAACGGCATTCACAAGTGCTGCCTCCCTTGCATTCTTTAGCGGAGGGAATCGCTACCTGGCCTGAATACGCCACTTGTGTCGGCGTGAGTTTAGACTCCAGAAAGGCCATCAGAGTTATCGCGCCACATGGTTTGCAGGATTTATTTCAACTGCGTGTCAGGCATAATCCGACGCGGGCCAGCGCTGCCGTGTTCAATGAGCGCCTGATGTCAAAACAGTTTTCCGCGCGCTGGCCAAAATTGTCTATCATTCAGAAATAACTGGCGCATGGTGTTATTCCGTATCCGCTGCCTAAGCAGCGCATAAAAAATGCTGTCCGCTTGGCGGCGAAAGCTGCAATCCATTTCTAGTGAAAAGTACAATTACCCGTTGCCCGGATTTGTCTGGCGCGCAGCGGGAAAATCAGCAGTATCGAAACGCCCGGCTGTCACCGCCTGGCTTTTTCGCATTTTGGCACGGGGCTTTACTTTCCCTATGCAAGTCCCATTCCCTGTCCGAGCTTGCCGGCCTTCTTGCTGAATGCGCTTCAAGCTGGCGGATCGACTTTTTCTATCGCAATATATAGAGCGGCATTTCCATTGCCGTTAAATAATAGCAACAAACAATTGTTTTTTAGGAAAGTTGGCGGTATGGTTACTCATGAATTCGTGTCTGACATCTACACGATGAAGCGAAAGCCCGACTCAGGCTTGGCGCGCTCATGAATGTGCTGCGCCGTAATCCAGAGCGGGACGTGAGGACGCATGAAAGTAAAGATATTCTCGACGACAGTCGCGCCCAGGCTGAGTTTTTTTCAAAATTTTTCGACGCAGTGCCGGGCGCTGGCGGCCTGGAGCGTTTTTCGTCCCGATTTGGTATGAATACGCTGTCGCTGGTATTTGCTGCCGGTTTCTTAATATCCCCCGCGATGCGTGGCAAGCGCATTTTTTAGTAAAACAAACAGGAGCTGGTTATATGAAGTATGTATCGTTTGCTGTGATGACGTGCGTCTTATTTATTTCGGGCTGCGCCCTCGATCGTTACCAGGCCGCGACACCGCATTTCACACGGCCGGCGGAGACGCCCAAACAGGGCGATGTCATCGTGTTGCTTGAGCCTGTTTTTCCCGGCAAATTATTTTCGGAGATTGTCTGCGATAACAACATCGGCGTCATGTGGAATCCGGGGGAGGTGCAGCAAATCGGATTTACCCAGCACTACGCGAGTACTTTTTTAAAGAGCGGTCCGCAGATGGCGATGCTGGCGGCCTTGCCCGCCAATTTGCGTATTGGCATGTCGGCCTCTGGCGGTGTCGAACCGCTCAATATCGATTCACGCATACTGGTGCCATTTGGGCGCTTCATCAAGGATAATTCGGTCGAGGCCGTCGCTCCCCATGGCCTGGTTTGCGAGGACGAAGAATGTGCCCGTCGCGCCATGCAGCAACGCCCGGCGGCGCGGCTTGTTTCGGTCCGCTTCACGAAGTTTCGCGTTGCCGAGCAGAAGCGCAACATGCTGATGCTGGAAGTCGAAGGCGTGGCGACGGTCACCCGTTCCGGGGCGGCGGCGATCAGTGTTCCGATACACAATATGATAGAGCGCAGCATTACCAGCGAAGGCATGTGGCATAGCGACTTCTTGAAAGCCATGAACAAGATCGCCAATGAAAGCAGCTCTGCGGTGGCGGCGCAAATTTACTCGGCGGGGATCTAGATTTTTATATGTCTAGATTTTTATATGGCGCGAGTCATGGGCGCCCAGACTTGCGCCCAGGCTTGCGCAGATTAAGAGCAGATGCGGTCGGCGCCGGGGCCAGTAAGCCGCACTGACAAACCGGCCTGCGCACTGCGCTTGCGCGTTCGATGCCAGTCGCAGAGCTTAAGATGTCGGGGCGGACTCTGATCTGGCCGGGAGTGCGCGCAGCCTCATGCGGAAAATCGCTTTCGCAGCCAGCGGATCAGGCCGCCGATAATCGGCAGTTTCTGAAATAATTCTTCGGCGGCGTCCCAATAATCGCGGTGTACAAGAATCAGGCCGGCATCGTCGAAGACGAGATGCGAGCCGCCTGCCACCACATATGCTTTTCCTTTGACGGCAAATTCGAACCTCCAGCTGACAAACGCCTGCTGGCCTTGCTCGATGCGTTCGTCGATGACGAAGCGCGGATTTTCTGTGGTGGCAAACATGTGGGTAAATATCGCGGCGATTGGGGCGATGCCGCGCACCTCATTGAAAGGGTCCTTGAAATGGGCGTCGGCGCGATAGAGCTGTGCAATTTCGCACAAGCTATCCGGCGTCAGCGTCTGGTACCAGTTCAACAGCTTGTCCAGTGGGCTCATGATGTTTTCAGAAAGCGTGAAAATAAGGCGAAACGCCAGCGATACGGCAGCCATTGCAGCAGTTTCATGATACTGGTGAAACGCCGCGGGAAGTGGATTTCAAACTGGCCTTTTTCCATGCCGCGCATGATGGCCGCGGCCGCTTGCTGCGGCGTTTGCAGGGCCGGCATGAAAAAATGGTTTTTTTCAGTCAGGCCGGTTTTCACGAAGCCCGGGTTGATCAGGTAAACATCGAGCCCTTTCGGGCGCAAATCGCCATACAGATTTTCGGCCAGGTTGATCAGGCCGGCCTTGCTGGGGCCGTAAGTGCAGGCAAGCGGCAATCCCATGTAGCCGGCGACACTGGCGACCAGCGCAATGCCGCCGTGCCCGCGCGCCAGCATATCGGGCAGGACCGTCTCCAGCGCCCCGTAGACGCTGCCAAGATTGATGCGCAGCGTCGCTTCTGCCGCCGCCATGCTCACTTCCCAGATGTGCTCCGGACGGTAATCGGCGGCGCAGAAAACGAGCAGGTCGACAGCTTTTCCGCTGTCCAGAATATGGCGGTACGCCGGGCCCCAGGCCCGGGCGTCGAGCACATCGAGCGGCAGCACCAGCGCCGCCGGACTGGCGCCGGCCAGCTGATGCAGCTGATCGGCGCGGCGTGCGGACAGCACCACCTGCGCACCGGCAGCGAGCATTGCCTGCGCGAGCGCCGCGCCAATGCCGCTCGAGGCGCCGATCAGCCAGATGCGCCGGCCCTGCCAGTGGCGAAGCGGGGTGTTCATGGCGGCCAGCATCATGTCTGCTTCCGGAAAAACAGCGTTACCTGTCCAAATTCGATGCCGAATTTGCGCATGCTGGCACGGTTGATCATGGTGCTGCCATCGATCAGAAACATCCAGTCGTCAAACTGCATTTCGTATGTCGAGCCATCGACGGGCAATAGCAGCGTGTATTTCCAGTGCAAGGCGTTGCCGGCAATTTCGCCGATGGCCTCGCCCTTGACATCCGCGGCCCGGCCGAGCCATCTGCCATCGGCCTGACGCTTCAGTGTCCAGACGCGCTGCGCGCTGCTGCCGTCATCGTAGTGGAAGCGTTCGTCGAGCATCAGCGCGCCGTCCTGTAGCGAACCGGTGATGTCGACGTGGAAGCGCCTGGCGACTTCACCATCATGTTTTTGAAACATGCCCCACGCTTCGGTGTGGCCGATGAAATAGCTGAGCAGATCGAGCTTCGGTTCGGCGGCCTGGTAGCGCGTGACATCTTGCATGGCACAGCTGGCGAGCAGCAGGCACAAGGCGAGCAGGGCGGATTTTTTCATTTTATGAGGTTTCCTTTTGGGGAAGCTGTAAATGCAACAGACCGCGCGCGGCGCACATGCCGCTGGCGCGCCAATACGGCGCTTCTGCCTTATGTTTTAAGCCTTGTGCAGCAGGAACTGGGCGACATCGGTTCTTCCCTCGTCAAAGCCGGCTTCGCAATAGGCCAGATACAGGCGCCAGATGCGCATGAAGCGCTCATCGAAGCCTTGCCTGGAAATGGCCTCGCATTCGCGCTGGCATGCTGCATTCCAGCGCCGCAGCGTTTCGGCATAGTCGTGGCCAAAAAAATACTGGTCGACCGTATGCAATCCCGCTTTCAGGGCTTGAGCGCAAAAACGCGGGGGGCTGGGCAGCATCCCGCCCGGGAAAATATATTGCTGGATAAAGTCGGTGCTGCTGCGGTAACGCGCGAAATGGCGTTCGGCGATCGTGATCGATTGCACCAGGGCTTTGCCGCCTGGTTTGAGGTGCCGGGCCAGGGTCTGGAAAAATTGTGGCCAGTAGCGTTCGCCGACGGCCTCAAACATTTCAATCGACACAATGGCGTCATATTCGCCTTCCAGGTCGCGATAGTCGCACAGGCGCAGATTGGCCAGGTGTCCGAGCTTGTGCGCGGCAATTCTCTGCTGCGCGATGCTGAGCTGGGAAGGGGAAATCGTCACGCCATCGACGTCGATGCCGAGCGCCGCCGCATGCAGCGCAAAGCCGCCCCAGCCGCAACCGATCTCCAGCACGCGGTCGCCCGCATGCAGGCCGAGCTGCTCGATGATGCGCTGGTATTTGCGGGTTTGCGCCTGTTGCAGCGATTGCCTGTAATCGCCCGCGAACAGGGCGCTCGAGTAGGTCCAGCCCGGGTCCAGCCACAGACGATAAAAGTCGTTGCCGATGTCGTAGTGAGCGTGAATGTTGCGACGGCTGCCCTGGCGCGTGTTGGGGCGCAGCCAGTGGCGTAGCCGGTACCATAGCTTGGCCAGGCGGGCGCCGACAAAAATGCGACCGAGTACCGCTTCATTGCGCAGCGCCAGGCGCAAGACAGCCGTCAGGTCGTTGGCTTCGATCCATCCCTGCGCATAGCTCTCGGCAAAACCGATGTCGCCGGCACGCAGGATGCGCTCGCAGGCACGCCAGTCGTTGATTTTCAGCGTCGCAGCGGGCGGCTGGCGTATATCGCCAAACATCAGGTAACTGCCGTCCGGGCCGATCAGCTGCAGATGATCGTGTTGCAGACGGTCGAGCAGCCTGACAAATAGCATGGCCGCGGCCGGCATCTTGCTGGATGGGGCGGTAAATGCGCGGATCCGACTCACAGTGCACTCTCCTTTGACGTGGTGATGCTTTGAGCCGGTGGCTCCGGTTTGCGGAAAACGGGGACGCGCTTGAGCCACAATCTGGCGGCTTGCCAGAGGATGCGAAAGAAAATGCCGACCGTTAGCAGCGGCTGGCTGAGGACGGCTGCGGCCAGCGCGCTGGCACGCATGCCGGTGCGCCGGCCGCCGATTGCCGTTTTGATCAGCAGGCCGTGGTCGTCGTGGTAGTCGATCCTGGCGAATACGCTTGTTGGCATATCGCGAAAGCGGAAGCGGTAAAAGCCGCGCACCGCGCAAAATGGCGACACATGCAGCTGTTTTTTGCATTCGAGCGTGGCGCCGGCGTCGATTGGCGCATCGTCTTTTTCGCTGAGCAGATAGCGATGGCTTTGCCCGAACGTGTTGTTGACCTCGGCCAGGACGGCGCGCAAATTGCCCTGTCTGTCGTAGCAGTACCAGAAACTGACCGGGTTAAATGCATAGCCGAACACGCGCGGGAAGGTTTGCAGCCAGATCTCGCCATCGGCCGCAATACCGGCCTGTGCCAGTATGGCGCGCATCCAGGCGGCGAGATCGGAGCCGTCGCGCGGGCCGTAGTCGCGCGTGTAGACGGAAACCGGGCGCCAGCGGTCGATGCCAAAGCCGGCTATGTTTATCTCATCGAGGCGGGCCAGATTCAGGCGCACGCAAAACACCGGATATACGAAGCGGTTGCGGGCCGGTCGCAGACGCTCGTGCGTCACCTGGCCGCGTATCAATTGGGCTGCTGCGCTCGGTTTCACTTGTTATACCTTTGCCCAGTTCGGCGCCAGGCCAAAATCGCCGGCCACGCGCAAGGCCGATTTCAAGCCGTCTTCGTGAAAGCCATAACCGGTCCAGGCGCCGGCAAACCACACGCGGTTTTTTCCCTGAATCGACGGCAACGCCTGCTGCGCGGCGATCGCGGCGTGGTCGAATACCGGATGTTCATAATCGAATTGCGCCAGCACCGTGTGCGGAGCCGGCGCAGAAAACGGATTCAGGGTCAGCAGAACGGCTTGCTTGAAGGGCAAATCCTGTAACTGATTGAGCCAATAGCTGACGCATACCGGGCGCTGCGCGGCGACGGCTGCGCCACCGATATAATTCCAGGCCGACCATACCTTGCGCCTTTGCGGCATCTGCCGCAGATCGGTGTGCAGCACGGCGGTATTGGCCTGGTACCGGATGGCGGACAATGCGGCGCGCTCGGCGTCGCTGGCGTCGGCCAGCAGGGCCAGCGTTTGCGGCGCGTGCGTGGCGAAGATGACGGCATCGAATAGTTCGGTCCCCTGGTCGCTGCTGAGCATTACCTGGCGCTTCTGGCGTTCGACGCGCCGGACCGGCGTATTGAGCCGGCAGTCGCTCAAGGTCGCGGCGATTTTTCGCACATATTCACGCCCGCCGCCACGCACGGTCTGCCATTGCGGCCTGTTACTTACTTGCAGCAGGGCGTGATTCAGGCAAAAACGCAAGAAGGTGCTGGCCGGGAACTGCAAAATGTCGCTGGGCGAACTCGACCATATCGCGGCGGCCATCGGCAGCAGATAGGCGTCGCGGAACATGGGGCCGTAAGATCCGCTTTCGAGCAGCTGGCCGAGGGTTGCCCCCGAGAGTGTGGCCGCGCGCAGGTTTGCGTGGGCGGCGCGATTGAAGCGCAGGATGTCGCGCAGCATGCGCAGAAAAGAGGGCGAGAACAGGCGCCGCCGTTGGGCAAAGACGGTGTCGATGCCGGTCCCGGCCCATTCGAGTTCGCCATCGTCGAGCGAGACGCCGAATGACATGTCGCTGGCATAAGCGGGCACGCCGAGTTCGGCCAGCAGGGCGATCAAGTTGGGATAAGTGGCATTGTTAAACACCAGAAAGCCGGTGTCGACCGGGTGAACCATGCCTTCGAGCGCGACATCGACGGTATTCGTATGCCCGCCCAGATAGTTGCCGGCTTCAAACACGGTTACATCGTGCCGGCGCGCCAGAAAATAGGCGCTGGCCAGGCCGGAAATTCCTGCTCCTATCACCGCAATGCGCTGTCGGGTATGACTGATCATTGATTTACCTCATGTTTGTTGATCCACGAGCGCGGTCTGCCGACGACGGTTGTGCTAATATTACTACCGACTAAACAAAAAAGCTACCGATCGGTAGTGAAATTTAACTAATGAGTATTTTGGGCCAGGTCAGTTTTAAAAAACAGGCATTCAAGCTGAGGGAAGACGCTATCCTCGACGCCGCCACGGCCATTCTTGGCAGCAAAGGGTTCGATTTGATGACGATGGACGATGTCGCCAACGCGGTCGGCATTTCCAAACCGAGTCTGTACAAACACTTCAAATCGAAAGAAGCGCTGGTCGGCGAGGTCATGATTCGCCTGATCGAGGGCGCCAACGATTATCTGTCCGGTCTCGACGCTGGAGATGGCCCGGTAGCGGTCTTGTCGGCCTTGCTGGAATGGGTACTGCGGGTGCGCCTGGGCGGCGGCATGCCTTTTTTGCCGTCAACCAGCGCCCATGTGCGCGAGATGTTGATGCGCAACATCAAATATGTCGCGCTGGTGCTGATGTTGAACACCAAATTGAAAAAACTGGTGGTGGCGGCGCAAAAGGC
The DNA here is from genome assembly GCA_021768485.1 of Oxalobacteraceae bacterium. Lineage (GTDB taxonomy): Bacteria > Pseudomonadota > Gammaproteobacteria > Burkholderiales > Burkholderiaceae_D > JAIZVZ01. The sequence goes on from JAIZVZ010000009.1 coordinate 12,701, forward strand.
CGGCGAAATCAATCCGGACTTGCCAAGCGACGTCATCTTATACAGCTATTACGCGCGCACCTGTGATCCGGCCGTCGATTATCTGCTGAAATTTGGCAAAATGGATCATGACGCCATTGTCGCGCACATGCTGCAAGTTGCCTTTCATGGCTTCAGGTCTGGCGCGAAATAGTGAGTGCGGTGCCGATGCCGGCGCGGCGGGTCTGGCCGCTGTTCGACAGGCCCGAAAAGCCTGATCTGGAGCATCGACAAGCAGGCTGCCGCGCGGCCGCATGCAGGTAGCAGCGCTTACTCCGCCCGCGGCTCCACCTTCACCACCGTCACCGTACAGTTCGCCTCGGCTACCACCTGCGACGACACGCTGCCCAGATAGCGGCGCAGCGTCGAGCTGCCGCGCGCGCCGACAATGATGTGGTCGACATTGTTGGCGTTGGCGTAGCTGACGATGGCCGCCGCCGGGTCGCTCGCTTCGAGCACGTGAAAGGTGATGCGGTCGGCGCCGATCTCGAGCGGGCGGGCCCAGTTCTTCAGCGCTACGAGCTGGCGCACGTGGACGTTTTGTCCGTCCTGGATCAGGCTGTCGTCCATGCCGATCCGGTTGACCTTGCGCACCGTCACGCAGGCCAGGCGCGCGCCCGACTTCGATTGCAGCATGCGCTCGGCCGTTTCGCGCACGCCGCTGGCGAGCTCTTCGCTGCAGTTCAGGTCGAGCGCGACCATCATGATCGGCGCCTTGCTCAATTGCTCGGCCGCGCTTTGCTTGACCACGCCGTCGATGCCGGCCATCTTGAAGCGGCGCTTGAGGACGGCGCCCAGGCCATCCTGGCGCAGCTTGCTGGCGCGCGCCGTCAGCGGCAGCTGTTCGTAGTGCTGCAACATGAAGGCCAGATGGGCGGCCGATTCGAAGCGGTCGGCCGGCATCACCTCGAGGCAGCGCAGGATGATCTCCTGCAGCCATGGCGGCAGGTCGGCGCGGTGCGCGCGCGGCGGCAGCGGGTCGCGGTACAGCCGCTTTTTCAGGCCCGAGACGCCGCTCGGCTGGCCGTAGGGCCGCTGGCCGGTGGCCAGGTGGTACATCAATACGCCCAGCGCGAACAGATCGCTGCGCGGTTCGTTGCGCACGCCCAGCACCTGCTCCGGCGAAATGTAGGGGCCGGTGCCGAGCGGGATGCGAAATTCTTCGTTGAGCAGGTCGGGCAGCTTGTCGTGGCGCGACAGGCCATAGTCGATCAGCACGGCGGTGCCGTCGGCGCGCCGCATGATGTTGCTCGGCTTGATGTCGAGGTGGATCACGTGCTGCCGGTGCAGGTCTTGCAGCGCCTGCGCGATCTGGATGCCGATCTCGACCACTTCCTGCCAGGGCAGCGGCGCCGCGTTGAAGCGCGCCAGCAGCGATTCGCCCTCGATCTGTTCCATGACGATGTAGGGCTGGGCCTCGAAGTCGCCGGCGCCGAAGTAGTGCGGCACGTGCTTGCCCTTGAGCTTGGGCATGATCATCTGTTCGACTTCGAAGGCGACGATGGCGGTCGGGTCTTCGCTCGAAAACAGGCGCGGCACCTTCATGATCCGGCGCATCTCGCCGAGTTCGCTGTGGCGCCCGCGCAGGTCGGTAATGCGCCACAGCGCGGCCATGGCGCCCGTATGCAGTTTTTCTTCGATCCGGTAGCCGTCGACTTCCATGCCGGGCTGCAGGACGCGGTGGGTGGGGGCGGCGTTCTCGTTCATCAGTATCCGATCAGCAGACGTTCGGCCAGTGCGCCCGGCAAGCCGGCGGCGCGGATTTTTTGGGCGGCGATCTCGGCCGCGTAGGGGACCCGGAAAAAACGCAATTGCCATGACTGCGTATCGAACAGCGCATACGCGGCGGCCGGATTGCCGTCGCGCGGCTGGCCGACCGCGCCGGGGATGGCCAGCCAGCGCCGCTGGCGCGACAGGGCAATGGCTTCGTCGGTGCTCGGGTTGAAGACCCCGGTCTTGCCCGTCATCGTCATGTGGTACAGGGCCGGCGTGTGGACGTGGCCGCAAAAGGTCAGCTGCGCCGGCGTCGCGTACAGGCTGCGCATTGCCTCCAGCGTGCCTTCGATATAGCCCCAGCCGGCCGGCGACCAGGCGTTGGCGTGTACCAGCAAGATATCGTCGCGTTCGCGCGTGAGCGGCAGGCCGCGCAGGAATTCGCACTGCGCCTGACTCAGCTGCGCGCGGGTCCAGGCCACCGCGGCGCGCGCGGCCGGCAGCATGTCGGCGCGCTCGGGCTGAAAAGCGGCTTCGTCATGGTTGCCCATCACGACAAAGGCGCCGTTTGCCGCATAGTTCATGACGGTCTCGACCACCCAGGCCGGGTCGGCGCCGTAGCCGACCAGGTCGCCGAGGAAGGCAAACTGCTCGGCCTGGTGCGCATGTGCGTGCTCGAGCACGGCCTCGACGGCTTCGCGGTTGGAGTGCAGGTCGGTCAGAATGGCTAGCAGCATGGGCGAATGTCGGTAGTGGTGAAAATGGCGGCGGTGTGATTATTGAATATATATGCACAATCCTACGTCATCCTTACATCGCAAGAAAGGGAAAACCGGCGCCGCCCCTGGCTGGCGTTTGGCTAAGGCCTGGCTGCCCGGTGTTCGGCCAGCGGCACGAAGCAATCGGTGTCCGTATCGAGGGCGTCGATGGAGCCGCTCTCGATATCGTAGACCCATCCATGCAGTGTCAGCGATTTTTGCGCCAGCGCCAGCGCGACCGAGGGATGGGTGCGGATATTGTTGAGCTGCGCTTTGACGTTCTCGCGCACCATGCCATCAATCCGGGCTTGTTCGTCTGTATGGGCTTGCGCTTCATTAATCATGCGGGCCGCATCGCTGTGGCGCAACCATTTTCGCACGGCCGGCATGTGGTCGAGGCAGGCGCAGGTGGCGACGGCCGTCATGGCGCCGCAATTGGAATGGCCGCAGACCACGATATCGCGCACTTTCAGCGCGGCTACCGCATACTCGACGGTGGCGGACACGCCGCCCGGCTCCGGCCCGAACGAGGGCACGATATTGCCGGCATTGCGTATGACAAACAGATTGCCGGGATCCGACTGCGTGACGAGTTCGGGCACCATCCTGCTGTCGGAGCAAGAGATGAATAGCGTCATCGGCGATTGCTTTGATGCCAGTTTCTTGAACAGCTCCCGGCGCTTTGGAAATACCTCGCGCTGGAAGCGCAAAAAGCCATTGATAATGTCGCGCATCCTAGTTCCCAATCCAAATCGAAGTCCGGCATTATCCTCCAGATCAACGATTCTTGCTGTCTTGGCACGGTCTCATCTTGACGCCGGGCAGGCCTTTGCAATATCGGTGCAATACCGACCGGTTGCGCGATGCGGGGCCGGCGATGAGGCGGCCCCGCCGGCTTTTTATGGCAGCGCCGCCTGCGCGGTGGGGCCTGTCTTTGTTTTCAGGCGGTAACACAGCGCCAGCACGGCCAGCCAGGCCGGAATCATCACCACCGAGATCCGGGTGTCGGGTGTCAGCAGCATGACCGTGACGATGCCGGCCATGAAGAGCAGGCACAGATAATTGGTCCACGGATGGCCCCAGCTCTGGAAGCGTGTCGTCTGTCCGCTCTGCGCCTTGCTTTTACGGAACAATAAATGGGTGATGGTAATCATGCCCCAGTTGATCAGCAGGGCCGCCACTACTAGCATCATCAGCAATTCAAACGCCTTGCCCGGCACCGCATAATTGATCAGCACGCACAAGGCCGTGGCCGCCGCCGATACGGCCAGCGCCGGCAGCGGGATGCCGCGCGCCGTCACGTGCGCCAGCACTTTCGGCGCATGGCCGTGCAGGGCCAGGCCCAGCAGCATGCGGCTATTGCTGTACACGCAACTATTATAGACCGACAGCGCGGCCGTCAGCACCACCACATTGAGGGCCGAGGCGACCCAGCCGCTGTCGAGCGCCTTGAAAATCAGTACAAAAGGACTGCCGCCTTGCTGCACCAGACTCCATGGGTAGAGCGAGAGCAGCACCGCCAGGGCGCCGACATAAAAAATCAGAATGCGGTAGACCACCTGGTTGGTGGCGCGCGGAATCGTCAGTTCGGGCGACTCGGCTTCGGCCGCCGTGATGCCGATCAGTTCCAGGCCGCCAAAAGAAAACATGATGATGGCCATGGCCATGAACATGCCGCTGATTCCGTGCGGGAAAAAGCCGCCGAGCCGCCACAAATTCGTGATGCTGGCCTGCGGGCCGCCGCTGCCGCTGATTAGCAGGTAAGCGCCGAACGCGATCATGAGCACGATGGCGCCGACCTTGATGATGGCGAACCAGAATTCCATTTCGCCGAACAGCTTGACGTGCAGCAGGTTGATGAAATTAATGAGCAAAAAGAAGGTCAGCGCCGAGGCCCACATCGGCACCCCGGGCCACCAGTACTGGACATAGATGCCGACGGCCGTCAGCTCGGCCATGCTGACCAGCACATACAGTATCCAGTAATTCCAGCCGGCCGCGAAACCGGCAAACGGCCCCCAGTAGCGGTTGGCAAAATGGCTGAAAGAGCCGGCGACGGGTTCGTCGACCACCATTTCGCTGAGCTGGCGCATGATGAAAAAAGCGATGATGCCGGCGATCAGATAGCCGAGGATGACGGCCGGACCGGCCAGTTTGATGGTTTGCGCCACGCCGAGAAACAGGCCGGTGCCGACCGCGCCGCCGAGCGCGATCAATTGAATATGGCGATTACTGAGTCCGCGCCGCAGGGTGTGCTGATTTTCTGATTGGGTCATGAGGTGCTTTACATAGTTGATAGTGATGCGGCCGCCTCATAGTATATTTTCTTGGCAAGTAATGAAAGTTTGTCTGCAAATAATTTATGCAAACCGATGCAATCGGGCACTCTTGTGCCACGCATCGGCTTGTTTTTCTTGAAAACCGGCTGGCGATTTTCTGCTTTCCAGCGGGACGCAGTGCTCGCAGCCGACACCTCGCGCCCGGTTTTAGTGCGGACCGTAGACCTTGTAGAAATAAACCATGGTCAGGAAGGAGCTGAAGGTGATCACCAGCGCGCGCATCCATTTTTTGTTAAGCTTTTTGGCAATGCTGCCGCCGATATAGCCGCCGCACATGGCGCCGACAATCATCATCAGGCCCAGATCCCAGACGATATAACCCTTGATTGCCAGAATGATGACGGCGACCAGCGAGGACAGTGCCGAGATCATGTTTTTCAGCGCATTGGCTTCCTGGATGTCTTCGATGCCGTTCAGCGTCAGGATGGTCAGCAGGACGATGCTTTGTCCGGCGCCGAAATAACCGCCATAAATGCTGGCCACGAAATAGGCGGCAAAGCTTTTGACGGTCAATTTGGTCGACGGTTTGGAGGCCTTGATTTCGGCCTGTCTCGTGGTCAGCCACTTCTGGATGGCGGGACCGAAGGCAAACGACAGCGTGGCAAAGCCGAGCAGATAAGGCACCAGGGTTTTGAAGGTTTTTTCATCGGTAATCGTCAGCAGGAATGCGCCGCAGATGGCGCCGCCGATGGCAATGACGGTCAGTGCGATCAGGCGCCGGCGATCGGTTTTGAGCAACTCCTGGCGATAGGTGAAGGTCGTCATCGCATGGCCCGGTGAAATGGCGACCGAGCTGGTCGCATTGGCCATGATGGTGTTCATGCCGCCGGCGACCAGCGCCGGGAAAGAGAAAAAAGTACCGCCGCCGGCCACGGCATTGGCAAAGCCGGCCATGATCGATGCGGCAAATATGAATACCAGGTGAATTAGTGTCATTGATTGCATAGTGTTTTCTATTGGAAACTGTTGTGCGGTGCCAAGAGGCACTGCATAATTGATCTAAATCAATTTTAATCATTTTGCTTAAAAATAATCACTTGAGCAATGTGAATTTTGTTTTGAATTGTTATTCCCTATCGACGGAATATTTGTATTGCTTTTTTGATCATGGTCTGGCCGGCCGATATCATGGCGGGGCATGATTCGTGAAAACACTGCTGGCGCGGCGCGACAGCATGAGGCGCGGGAATGGGCGTTGCCGGGAGGCGGCATTGAGGGCTGCGCTGTTCCGGCTTGCGGCTATTTGCTTGCAGCTATTTCTTTATGATTTGGCCGGACGGCGTTTGCTTTTCAGGCGAATCGGCGCCTGAAACACGCTCACCAGCCAGCGCGTCTTTTTCATCATCGGTTTTTCGATGCAGATGAAGGCGAGAAAGCCGCACAGAATCAAGACCGGGGTCAGCGCGACGACCAGTGTCCAGTAGGCGCTCACGCTGAGCGCCCGGGCTTGCGTGAGGCCGAGCACAAAATGAAAAAAGGTAAATAATAAAATGCCGTGCAGCAAGTAAATGCCGTAAGCGAATTCGCCTAGCGTGCGCGACGCTGCATGGGTCAGGATGCCGAACAGGCTGCTGCCCGAGGCAATCAGGGAAAAGGCAAGCCCCAGCAAGATCAACGGGCCCGGTGCGTAGGCCGAGGGAAAGAGAAGGACTGTGCATGCCAGGCAGGCCAGCACAAAAAGCGAGGCCAGCGGACGATGGGCAAAGCTGACGAAGGCCGGCAACCGGCATAGCACGGCCGCGCAGATGCCGCCCAAAAAACTCGATACCAGCATCAGGTCGGGCTGGCCGTCGATGAAGTGGCCGATGCAGATGGCGGCCAATACCAGCCAGGGCAAAGGCGGCAGGACGGCGACAAACAGCGCCAGCAAGGGCAGCGAAAAATAAAAATACCATTCATAAGGCAGCGACCAGGTGACGCCGGCCATGATGCTTGTGGTGTGCAAAACGCCGTTGAGGTCGCCTGCGCCGCCGATGGTAAAGGTCAGCCATTGCATCATGCCGCGCAAAAGTTGCGATGGCGAATCGCGCAGCACGCCGCCCGAGAGCCAGGCGACGCAGGCAAACAGCAGGCACATCGCAAAAAAATACAGGGGAAACAGGCGGCATATTCTTGACGCATACAGATAGGCCCAGTCGAGCGGGCGTGTTCTGGCCTCGATTAGTTTTGAAAAAAACAGGAAAGCCGTAATCATGAAAAATAGCGCTACGCTGCTTTGCCCGAAATGCGTGTACAGGTTCGAGGGCGGCACGCTCCAATTGTCCGAGCGCAGAAAAAAATACCAGACGCAGCCGTGATGGAGAAAGACGAAAAACGCCAGATAGCCGCGCAGGCCGTCGATAGCCGCATGCCGGCCTTGCGCCGCGGGCGCGCCGCAGCGGCGCGCGATCAGGGCGGCGCTCGCCACGGCGAGCAATAATGCAAGGACTGCGGGAAGGGGGCTGACAGCCGTCATCGGGAGCGCCGGTCGGAAAGACCGGGCAAAAATTGTATAGTTTTCAATTATACAAATTAATTTACATTTGTTACAACGCGTTTAAACGCCGTTGCAGCCGCAGCGCGGGCTTGTTCGGCGCGGTCGCGGCTGGTCAGCGATAGCATTCCTTCAGGCGCCGGTAAATGTAAAAATGGCTGCCCGGCCTGATTCTGGCGCTATCGCACGCCGGCTTGAAAGCGCGCTCTCTTTCGTTGTACAGCATGCGCACGATGAGCTCGCCGCCGCTGTTGCCGAACACATCCCACTGGATATTGGCCGCCATTGGCGCCACGTCCGCGCCGCGCCAGGCACTGTTTTGATAGCTGTACAGAAGCGCGCGCGGCAAGGGTGTCGACATCGATTCCAGCCCCAGCAGGGCGGCCAGCGGGATCACGGTTTCGGCATGCGCAAAGCGCAGCTTGGCCAGGTGCGCCAGATTGCCGGCCGCGATGGCGTCGATTTCGCCGAAAAAATCGTCGAGCAGGGTTTGCGCCATTTTGTAATTGATGTCGCCGCCTTCGCGCGTGCCGGGACCTTTGCCGTAAAAGCCCAGCGCATCTTCGGTTTCGGCAAAGACGGCCGCTTGTGCCGGCTGCAGGTAACGCGTGAAATCGCTTTTTAGCTCAGCCTGCATGCCGGCCGCCGCGCCGTACAGTTCGTACAGCATCAGGGCGGCCTCGGTGCTCGATTCGATGCGGCTCTGGCCGTCGCCGCTCAGGGTATTGCTGAATTTGCCGTCGTCACTCGCAAATGTGAAGCTGCCGCTATTGGCTGCGCGGTAGCGGCCGTCGTCGATGCCGGCAATAAAGGCCGGCGTGAACAGGCGCGCCAGCGCCGTGCGCGCGGCCTGCCGCAGGCGCGGCTGGTCGAGGATGGCCTGGCGTCTGGCGCGCCACTCATCGCCGCCAAGCCAGCGCTGGTAGGCCTGGCTGGCGCGGAAGGTCTGGTAGAGCGGATCGGTCGCGTCGGCGACCTGGTCTTGCTTGCTGCTCAATTTATGGAAATACAGGAGGAAACGATCGGTGCCGGCAGGCCGCGAATCATGATGTTGTTCGGCGCGCGGCGCCAGCGATGGCGGATAGACGATGCGCGGCGCCAGATCGGCCTGCTCGGCCAGCAGGGAATCGATGAAAAACGCGCCGCTGTCGACGGCCCGATCCTTGCCCGAAGTAAGCACCACGATCTGGCGCGGCGCGCCGCCCGATGTCGCGCCGCCGTCGCGAAACAGTTGCGGCAAGCGCTGATGCAGGCGCCGGGCCAGCTGCCTGTGTTCGGCGATGCCTTGCATGGTTTCGTTGCCGTAACCGGGTTTGCTGATGCCGGCGACGCCGTAGCCGAGCAAGAAATTGGCCCGCATCATCTTTAATATGTCGGGGCCGAGGGCGCTGCCGAGCGCCGTCAGCTGCTGTTCTCTCTTGGCCTGCAGCCACAGATTGTAGAGAGCGAGGTCGGCCTTCATCGCCGTCAAGCCGCGCGAGCCATGGCGTGCCAGCATTTCGGTATAGACGGCGCGATAGCCGTCCGGCACCGCTTCATAACTGCCGATCGCCTGTTGCGGCGCATACGGGGTCTTGGTCTGATAGTGGCGGGCGGCGGCATTCGCCGCGACGCCGTCGGCGGCGCTGCACGGCGGCGCCAGAGATGCCGTCAACAGCATTGCCACCATCGCCGCCAAGGCGGCGCAAGGAAAAGAATGCATTCGTGTCATTGGTCTGTCGTCATTGCAGACAGGGCGGCGGCGCAGTCATTGTGCGCCGCCGCCCTTGTTCCGCTCTAGTATTGTATAAGCGTCGCCGGCGCCGTTTAAAAATCGACCCGGGCGCCGAGGCTGACGGTGCGCGGCGAGCCGACGTTCAGATAGTTTTCATTATAAATCGTCCAGTATTTTCGGTTGGCAATATTGGAGACATTGGCGCGCAGGCTGACCATCTTGCCGCCGATGCGCGAGCGGTAGCTCAGGCCGGCGTCGAACAATTCATACGAAGGCAAGGTATGGACATTGGCCGCATCCATTGCCAGTTCGCCCAGATACTGGGTGCCGGCATGCAGCACCAGGCCTGGCAGGCCATCCGGGCGCCACGTCATTTGCAGCGATGCCTGGCGGCGCGGGGCGCCGACTGCGCGCTTGCCGCTATAGCCGGCGGCGGCGTTTTGTAAGGTGGCGTCGAGCAGCATCAGGCCGCCTTCGATCGACAGGTTCTTGCTCGCTTGCACGACGCTATTCATTTCCAGCCCCTGGTAGCGGGTCTGACCGTCCTCGACATAGACGTTGGCGCTATTGGTGTACTGGGCGCCGCGTTCGATGCGGAACAGCGCCGCGCTGGCATTCCAGATGCCGTGTTCGGTCTTGATGCCGACTTCGCTTTGCTTGCTCTTCAATGGCGCGAAAGTCTGGTTGGCATTGGCGGTCGAGGTCGGCGCGACCGCACTCTGTTCGAGCGCCTCGACATAGCTGACATACAGCGTGGTGTCGGCGGCCGGCTTGTACATGACGGCCACGGTCGGCGTCGTCTGGTCGGCCGGGTAGGTGGCCGAGACCGTATTGTTGGTGTTGTAGGCGATATCCTTGAACTGCGTGTAGCGCAGGCCGGCCAGCAGCGACCAGTCCGAGCTCAGCTTGATGGTGTCGCTGGCAAACAGGGCATTTTGCGTCGTTTCGTCGTCGCGGTAGATGCCGCCGCTGTAATTGACGCTGGCCACCGAGATGATGGTCGGGTTGTACAGATTGCCGGTGCCCAGATAGGTCTTCGGCGTGACGACCGAGGACATCGAGACCAGCTGCTGGTTCATGGCGCCGGCCACCACCTCGTGCTGCAGGCCGCCGCTGCTGAATTTGCCCTGCACGCTGGCCTGCAGCTGGTCGAAGCGGTAGGCGTGCGATTCGGAGGTCACGCGATCTTTGTAATTGCCGCTGTCGCTGGTGATGTAATACTGGTCTTTCTTGTAGATGCGGGTCGAATCCGACATGCGGTATGAAGCGCTGGCCGTCCATTGCGGCGCCAGCCGGTATTCCAGGCCGACTGTCGATTGCAGGTAATCGACATTGCTGCCGGCGCCGATGCCGTTGAGCTTGCTGGTGCCGCTGATCGGGGTCGGCATGGCGTACGAGGGCGAGATCACGATGTCGGTGCCGCCGACGGTATTGCGGCGCTGATAGATCAGGTCGAAATTGAATGCGAGTTCGCTGCTGGCGCGCCAGTCGAGGTTGACACCGGCCGCGTCGCGTTTGATCGAGCCGCTTTCTTCGGCCACGCCGCCATCTTCGTGCACCAGGTTCAGGCGGTAGCCGAGACTGCCGTCTTCGCCGGCGCGGCCGCCGAGATCGATATGCTCCTTGAGGGCGCCGCCTTGCTGGTAGCCAAGTTCGGCGCTAAAGCTTTTTTCGGTGGTCGGGCGTTTGCTGACATAGTTGACGATGCCGCCCGGCGAGCCGAAACCGTACATGAAACCGGACAGGCCTTTGAATACCTCGACGCTCTCGAACATTTCCAGCGGCATTTCACTGCCGCGGTTGACGGTCGACAGGCCGTCGATCTTGTAGCCGTTCAAATCGTCGAGGCGCAGGCCGCGGATCTGGATGGTGGCAGGATGGGTGCTGATCGGCGGGCTGACGGCGGTTACCGCCGCGTCGTATTTCAAGACTTCGGAGACGCTTGTGGCCAGCCGGTCTTCGATTTCATCGCTGCTGACGGCATTGGTTGAAAATGGCGTGTCGAGTTCGGACTTGCGGCCGAGGGCGCCGCCGCTGACGCTGTCGCTGAGTTTTTTCTTTTCGGTGGTGGCCGTCACCACCACGTGCGACAGCGGACCGATGTCGTTGGCATCGTCGGTGGCGGCCAGCGCCAGCTCGGGATGAAGGGCGGCCGCGCACAGGCCGGCGGCCAGCAGCGCAGCGTGAAGTCGGGTGAGGCGAGGCAGACGGAGATGAGTATTCGCAAGCATAAAAACCTATCAAGGAAAATGACCTGGCTTGGGCCTCGGGAGGGCAAGGCGGCATCAAGGCTCGATATGACCGAGGCCAACGTTGTAAAGTGGCAAATGTTAGCAACCGTATATGACCGTAATATGACGGCCACGCCGATTGCGTGCGCCTGAGGCGGCGCGCGGCGGGCGGATGCGCAACGTTTCCGACCTCTTTTCATAGCCGTATGCGCGGTTTATTTCTGTAAATAAATGTTCCCGATAAACATTTGCATTTCACGGGATAAGCACGCAGAATGGTGAAATAAAACAACAGACTCGTCCGTATCTACTCACCAAGCCCTGCCAGCCTTGCCGCTGTGTATCTGCAAAGGAAAGAGCTTGAACGACCGATCAGAGCATCAGGAAGACGCGCAGAATGCTTCCACCCGTTTGCTGTCTCGCGTTTCGCCCCGGCCATGGCGGCGTGTCGCCGTTGCCGCCGGCTTGCTGCTTGCGGCCTCGGCCCTGCGCATCTGGCCTTTGCACAGTCTTGGCTCGAGTCTGGCCTGGCTGACCTTTTATCCTGCGGTAACGTTGGCGGCAATTTACGGCGGCTTGTCTGCCGGTCTGTTTGCCACCGTGGCGGCGGCGCTGATCGTCGTTTTTCTGTGGCCTTTTCTGGTGGCAACACCTTTTATCGCAAATGGCGCGGGCTGGCTGGGCATGTCGGTTTTCATCTTGACCAGCTGCATGATCTCGGCTGTGGCCGAATCGATGCGCCGGGCCCGTTCGCGCGAGCGCCTGTACCGCACCTTGTTCGAGAGCATGGATGAAGGCTTTTGCGTGGTCGAGATTCTCGATGACCAGCTCGGCAATCCGGTCGATTATCGTTTTGTCGAAGTCAATCAGTCGTTTGAAAAGCATACGGGTTTCAAGGATGTGCTGGGCAAGACCATCAGCCAGGTATTGCCGACCCACGACGGTTACTGGCTCAAGACATACAGCACGGTGGCACGTACCGGCGAGGCGGTGCGCATCAAAAATCCGGCGGTGGCGCTCAAGCGCCATTACGATGTGTTTGCCTACCGCGTCGGCGGCGCCGGCAGCAAGCGCGTCGGTGTCCTGTTCAAGGATATTTCTGAGCGCAAACAGGCCGAGGACGAGCTGGCGGCGCGCGAATCGATTTTTGTCGGCATGCTCGATTCCATGCTGGAAGGCTGCCAGATCATCGGTTTCGATTGGCGCTACCGTTACATCAACGAGGCGGCGCAAACGCAAAACCGGCGCCCGAGCGCCGAATTGCTCGGCAAGACAGTGATGGAGTGCTGGCCCGGCGTTACCGGGACGTCTTTATATGCCATGCAAGAGCGCTGCATGACGCAGCGCCGCCTCGAATCGGCTGAAATCGTGTTCGATTTTCCCGACGGCGGTCGCGGCTGGTTCAAGGCGACGGTGCAGCCGGTGCCGGAAGGGATTGCGCTTTTTTCCGAAAACATCACCGCGCGCAAACTGGCCGAGCAGGCCTTGCTCGAACGCGATTTCCGCCTGAGCGCAATTGTCGAAAACTCGCCGGCGGCCTTGTCACTCAAGTATCCGGATGGCCGTTATGCGCTGGCCAACCCCAACGTCCAGCGCATTTTGCATCGGCCGGAACAAGACATCATCGGCAAGACCGATGCCGAACTGTTTCCGCCCGATGTCGCGCACCGCTTACGGACCAGCGATGAACGCGTGCTGGCCTCGCTCGAACGGCATGCGATTGAAGAATCATTGCTGGTCGATGGCCAGGTCCGCATTTTCATCTCGCATGTCTTTCCGGTGCTTGACGCGGCCGGTACCGCCCGCTTCATTTGCCGTATCTCGCTCGACATCAGCGATCGCAAGCGGGCCGAGGCCGAACTCAAATATCTGAACCAGGAACTTGAAAACCAGATCATGGAACGCACGCGCGAGGCGCTCGACTTGTACGATAACGCCCCGTGCGGCTACCATTCGCTGGCGGCTGACGGAACGGTTTTGCGCGTCAACAAGACCGAACTCGATATTCTCGGCTACGCCGCGCATGAGTATATCGGACGGCGTCTTTCGCAATTCATGACGGACGGCGGCCAGGCCGTCTTCGAGCGCCAATTCAAGCGGCTGCAGGAATGTGATGCGATCAGCAATATCGATTGCGACTTTGTCGCCAAGGACGGCACCGTGATTCCGTTTCTGGTCAGCGCCAACGTGTTGCGCGATACGGCCGGCAATTTCATCTCGACCCGCAGCACCCTGATCGATAATCGCGAAAGCAAGAAGAATCAGCAGGAAATTACCGATCTGAACCAGTTTCTCAATGAAGTACTCGAAGTATTGCCGTTCGGCGTATTGGTCTATAACGAGCGCTTCGAAGTCGTCTTGCATAACCAGCTCTTGCTCTCGCTGCTCAATTATCCGCCCGAGCTGTTCGCGCAGCCGGTGCTGCGCCTGGCCGATTTCATCCGCCTGCACGCGCTGCGCGGCGAATACCGCGATGAGCCCTACGACGCGGTGCTGGCCCGTTTCACCCGCTTGCTCGGATCGAACGACAATGTCAGTTATGAGCGCTATCAGCCAGACGGCCGCTGTATCGATATCTACAAGCGGCGCATCGCCGCCGGCAGAATCCTGTTGACGTTTAACGATATCACGGCCCATAAATTGGCCGAGCAAACCATCCGCGATGCCAAGAATACGGCAGAGGCGGCCACTGCCGCCAAGAGCGTTTTCATCGCCAACATGAGCCATGAAATCCGCACGCCGATGAATGCCATTCTCGGCCTGGCGTATCTGCTTGAGCGCCTGGCATTGCCCGGCAACGCCAACGAGATGATACGCAAGATCGGTCAGGCCGGGCGCTCGCTGATGGACATCCTCAACGACATCCTCGACTTTTCGAAGATTGAATCGGGCAAGCTGGAAATTGAAAATACGCCGTTCCGGCTCGGCGACGTGCTCGACAATCTGTCGACCATCATGTCGGCCGGGGCCGGCGACAAGGAACTGGAACTGATTATTGCACCGCCGCCGGGCCAGACCAACCAGTTGCGCGGCGATGCCTTGCGTCTGGAACAAGTGCTGATCAACCTGACCGGCAATGCGATCAAGTTTACCGAGCGCGGCCATGTGGCGCTGGTGATCAGCGTGGTGGCCGAAACCGAGCGCCAGGTCACGCTGCGCTTTGCCGTGCGCGACAGCGGCATCGGCATTCCGCTCGAACAGCAGCAGGAAATTTTCGCCCCGTTTGCGCAGGCCGACGGTTCGACCAGCCGCCGTTTCGGCGGCACCGGCCTCGGGCTGACGATCAGCCGCCGGCTGGTCGAGGCGATGGGCGGCACTTTGCAAGTGGCCAGCGTCGCCGGCAGCGGCAGCGAGTTTTACTTTTCCCTGAGTTTCGAACGCGGAAAGGATGCCTGGCTGGCGGCGCCGGAAATGGCCAATCTCGCGGTGCTGGTGGCCGATGACAATCCGATTGCGCGCGAAGTCTTGCGCGGCATGGTGGCCGGCATGGGCTGGACAGCCACCGCGGTCGGCTCCGGCGAAGCGGCGCTCGAGCATATCCGCAGCCGGCAAAAGCAGCGCATGTCGAGCGAAGTGCTGCTGCTCGACTTTAAAATGGACGGCATGGACGGCCTGGCGACGGCCCGCGCCATCCGCCACGAGCTCAAGGATGCCGATGATCCCGTCATCATCATGGTCACCGCCTTCTCGGCCAATAAACTGCACGATCATCCCGATTACGGGCTGGCCGATGCCGTTTTGAGCAAGCCGATCACCCATTCGAGTCTGTATAACGCCATCGCCCGAGCCCGCCGCGTGCGCCAGGGCGGCGCCGAACTGGCGCCGGGCCGGCATCATGTGCCGCGCTTGTCGGGCCTGCGGATTCTGGTGGTCGACGACAATGAGGTCAACCGCAGCGTGGCCCAGAGCATTTTCGATGGCGAAGGCGCGCAGATCACGCTGGCCAGCGACGGGCGGCAGGCAGTCGACTGGCTGCTGGCGCATCCGGAGCAGGTCGATATCGTTTTGATGGATGTGCAAATGCCGGTCATGAACGGTTATGAGGCGACCCGGCATATCCGGCGCGTGCCCGTTTTGTCGGATCTGCCCGTGATTGCGCTGACGGCCGGTGCTTTTGCTGAGCAGCAAGATCTGGCCGACGAGGCAGGGATGAACGGTTTCATTTCCAAACCGTTCGATGTCGATGCCGCTGTCGCCCTGATCATCAAGCTGGCACGGCGCGGGCAGGCCGCAGCGTCGCCGGCATCATCGGCGCCGGCCGTGCCGGCGCCGCGTACGGCAGGGCTGGCAGGGCCGGTGACGGGCGCCGATCTGCCGGGCCTGGCGGTGGGGCGGGCCATGGCGGCATTGCGCGATGCCAATCTCTACCGGCAATTGCTGCGCACGTTTTTGCGCGATTATGCCGATAGCGCGCGGCTGATCGGCGCTTGCGGGCGCACCACCGAAGCGGCGGCGCTCGCGCATAAACTGAAAGGGGCTGCCGGCAGTCTTGGACTCGAGGAGGTGGCGGCGCTGTCGGGCGAGACCGACCATGTGCTGCGGGAAAACGGCGATCCGGCCGAGTGTCTGGCACGTCTGCAGGCCGCGCTCGACACGGCGCTGACATCGATCCGCCTGTTTGCCGCGGCTGATCTCGATACGCTCGAGGGTTGAGCGCAGTTCGTCCGGCATGGCGTCATCAGCGATGAGGGGAGCGTCTGCCGCCGCGCTCGCATGCGCTGCGCCTTGCCTACAAGATTATTTTTCCGCAATTTTGCGAGATTTTAAATTTGTTGTTTGCGCTTGATCAATATCGATCTTGTGGCAGATCATAAGCTGTTCTCGGGCATCGCTTATGACTGTGTGCTTGATCTGACTCCGTGCCAGTCGGCCGATTTGGCCTATATTCAATAGCGGGCCGATATTGCGCGGCCGTCCTTGCCTGCCGTCGCCAAAGGGACATGGCGACCTGGGGTTGGTTTTTGTCCCGCAACCAGCTAGATCAAAAGATGAGGAAAATGATGGCTAATAATTTAATGCGCTTCGATCCGGTCGCTGACCTTGCGCGCTTTGATCCCTTCCGTAATCTTGATGAATTATTTCGCGATTTTGCCCTGGCACCGCGCTGGCGTGACGCCATCTCGACGCCGCAGATTCGCATGGATGTCGCCGAGACCGAACACGATTATCAAATCAAGGCAGACATTCCCGGCGTTCAAAAGGATCAGATCAAGGTGTCTGTCGATGGCAAGCAAGTCTCGATCAATGTGCAGGTAGCAGAGGAAAAGAAGGTCGACGATGGCGGCCTGTTTTATCGCGAACGTTCTTATGGGCAACAATATCGTAATTTTGTGTTGCCCCAGGAAGTCGACGACAGTCAGGCGCAGGCCAAATATGAAGATGGGGTGCTGTTGCTGACCTTGCCGAAGAAGGCAGGCGCCGGCAGCAAGCAATTGTCGATCAAATAAAATGCTTACATATGGCCTGAATGAATGTTTTGTTTGGGCCATTTCAATTTTGCCGCGCCAAATCGCGTTGCGCTTGTGATTGCTCCACTTGAAAAAATGGTAAAAAGCGCTGAAAAGAATGCTGAAAAAAGCGCTGAAAAAAGCGCTGAAAAAAGCGCTGGAGGCATCGCAATGGCAGGCAGCGGTTCGCCCCGCAGTTCTCGTCACGGTTCTCGTCGCGGTTCTCGTCACGATTCTCCCCGCAACTCTGCCCGCAGTCATTTTCGCAGACTGGCCTTGTCCAAGGTCTATGCTTTGCTGGAGCCCGGTCCAGTCTTATTGCTCACCACTTTCCATAAAGGCAAAGCCAATGTCATGACCATGTCGTGGCAAACGCCGATGGACTTTGAGCCGCCGCTGGTCGGTTGCGTGATCAGCAACCGCGATTTCAGTTTTACTGCCTTGAAGGCCAGCCGCGAGTGCGTGCTGGCCGTGCCGGACGCCGCGATGGCCAGCAAAGTCGTCGCTTGCGGCAATCATAGCGGCAGCACGGTCGACAAGTTCGTACGCTTTGGCTTGACGCCGCAGCCGGCCGCGCTGGTGGCGGCGCCCCTGATTGCCGAGTGTTTCGCCAATCTCGAGTGCCGGGTCGTCGACACCCGCTTTGTCAATCGCTATAGTTTTTTCGTGCTCGAGGTCGTGACGGCCTGGGTCGAGCGCGGCAATACAGAGCCGCAGACGCTGCATCACCGCGGCAAGGGCTTGTTCATGCTCAGCGGCGAGAATATCCGCCTGCCATCGAAAATGAAGTGAGCGCTGCCGCCGCGGAGGCGGGGAGGGCGGCGCCAGACGTTCGGCCGTTCAGCGCGGCGCCTGGCGCAGCAGCGTATCGCGTTTTCGCAGCAGATGCCGGCGCAAGAGCGCCGAGAGCCGGGCGCTATCGCGCGCTTCGAGCGCCCGCAGCATGTCGGCATGTTCTTGTATTGCATTTTCACAATTCCCGCCATCGGTATCGCCATGAAAACGCAGCGCCTGCAGACGCCTGTTCAAGCCCAGATAGATTTCTCTGAGTACCACATTGCCTGCGGCCAGATTGATGCGGTCGTGAATTTCGCGGTTGCGCGCATAATAGCCAGACCAATCGCTTTGCGCCTTACACGTCAGCATGCCGGCATGGAGACTCTTGATCGCCGCCAGGTCGACCTCCGATATCCGCTCGCACGCCAGTTCGCCCGCAAACGCTTCGATGCCGCTCATGGTTTCAAAGGCGGCGCCAATCTCGGCGGGCGTCATTTGCGAGACCGTGGCGCCGCGGTTTGCCTCGATCTCGACCAGGCCTTCGGCGGCCAGCACTTTCAGCGCTTCGCGCAGCGGCGTGCGCGAGATGCCGAGCACTTCGCACAACTGACGCTCGTTCAATCTGGTGCCCGGGGCCAGCGTCGCCTCGACGATCAGCGTGCGCAGATAATCGACGACCGAATCGTGCAAGCGCAGCCGCGCCACTTTGGTCAACGAACTTAATGCGGCTAATTGCGCCTGGGCGGGCGGCGCGGGCGGACTTTCTTCAGTTGGCGCGGGCATGGGCAGTCCTTGGTTTTTTTACATGATTTTATCATTGAAGCCCTGTGTGCCATGCCAGACATAGCGGGGACGGCCGCTGGCTTTGTAAAAACAACAGTTTATGGAAATAAATTTTGTTAAATCCCAATTTTTCACTGAAAAATACTGCTCTGCCTGCGGCATGAGGGCCTGGCATCGAATTGCTTATACTGCAGAGAAATCAATTTCTTTTCGGCGTTCAAGGCGTGTGTGCGCGAATTGTTAAATCGGGCGGCGGCGCCGTGCGATCGCGGTCGGGGAAAGCGGCGGCAAAGCCGATTTTTGTATGTACTGCATAATGCAAATTGTTAAACTCGTTACACTGAGTCCCGGGCCCGGCAATTGCGGCGCAACGCTATCGGCGACGGTGCATGCGCTGGCCGGCTTTAAAACATGGTGAATTGCTATGTGGAAACGTTTTTGCGCGTCGCTGTTTCTGCCGCCTGCCATCGATTGTGCTTTGGCGAACAGAGCAGTTCTATGTCTTACGATAAACTCCAGCTCTTGGCCCAAGCCACTGCAAAAATGATGTGAATGAATCCTAAAATATATATTTCCCGCTTTCTGGCCGCGCTCAATGATTTGTTCGGCCGCGGACAGATCGCCGCCATCGCCGCCATTTTGCTGCTGGGCCTGGCGATCTGCACGCTGATTCTGATGTTGATGAATTTTGCCGCACCGACCACGCTGACCATTGCCAGCGGCCCGCCCGGCAGCGCATTTGAAAAATCGGCCAAAAAATACCAGAGCATTTTGGCGCGCGAGGGGGTGACGCTGAAAATTTTGCCGTCGCAGGGTTCGATGGATAATTTCAAGAAGCTGTCCGATGCCAGGCAAAACGTTGACGTCGGCTTTGTGCTCGGCGGCGAGGTGCCGGCGGCCGAGACCGGCGATCTGGTCTCGCTCGGCAGCATTTCATATCAGCCATTGATGATTTTTTATCGCGGCAAGCCGAAGCACTTGCTGTCCGATTTCAAGGGGCTGCGTCTCGATATCGGACAGGAGGGCAGCGGCACCCATATGCTGGCCTTGAAGCTGCTGAAGGCCAACGGCATCGAGCCCGACAGCGGCACCACCTTCGTCAATACGGTGGCCGGCGATCTCGTGCGCGCCCTGCTCGAAAAACGCGTCGATGCGATTTTTGTGATGGGCGATTCGACCGCAACCGACATGATGCGCGAATTGCTGCATGCCGAGGATATCCATTTGTTCAATTTTATCCAGGCCGATGCCTACAGCCGCCGCATTCCCTATTTGAACAAGCTCGAATTGCCGCGCGGGGCCCTCGATTTCGGCAAGGATATTCCGGCTGAAGACACGTATCTGATCGGGCCGACGGTCGAGATCATCGCCCGCGGCAGTCTGCATCCGGCGCTCTCGGACCTGTTGCTCGAAGCGGCCAGGGAAGTGCATGGCACGCCGGGCCTGTTCAAGAAGCGCGGCGAATTTCCCGTGCCGCAAGAGCATGAATTTCGCATCAGCCAGGATGCCACGCGTTATTACACATCGGGTAAAAGTTTTCTATATCGTAGCTTTCCCTTTGGTCTGGCCAGCATCATTGCGCGCGTGCTCACGTTTATCGTGCCGCTGGCCTTATTTCTGATTCCCGCCTTGAAGCTGGCGCCGGCCATCTATCGCTGGCGCATCGAATCGCGGATCCGCCGCTGGTACCGGGTGTTGCTGGACCTTGAGCACGATGCTTTTTCCATGCCGATGCGGCCGGAGCGGCTTGAGGTCTTGCTGCGTCATCTCGATCATATCGAAGAAACGGTCAGCAAGCTGGTGGTGCCGGCGGCCTTCGGCGATTTGCTCTATGGCTTGCGCGGTCATATCTTTTTTGTGCGTAACGCTTTGCTGGCGCAGCGCATGGCACCGCCACCGGTTTTGCCGTGATTTTTAAAGATGCAAGGCCTGGTGCCGATATACAGATTTACATGAGGTGACTGTCGTCTTTTCGTCGGGGGGGAATACTGCCATGTTAGTTTCAGACATAATGACAAAAATCGTACATACAATCGATTCGGAAGATACGGTCGAGCAGGTTCAGCAGATGTTTGAAAAGCGCCATCTGTCGTCGATGCCGGTGGTCGATTCGAGCGGCGTCGTTTTCGGCATCATCAGCGCTGCCGACCTGCTGCATTTTCAGGCCATGGGGAAAAACGCGAAAGCGGTGCGGGCCTGGGACATGTGCACTTACAAGCCGCTTGAAGTGCGTCCCGATACGCCCGTGCCCGAGGTGGCCAGGCTGATGATCGAAAAGCGCATCCATCATGTGATCGTTTCCGAAAACGCTCAGGTCAAGGGTTTCGTTTCATCGCTCGACATCATCAGACAGTATCTGTCGGTGATAGAAGAGGCTCCGGCTTCGCATTGAGGCGGTGCCGGCTTCATGTGCGGCAAGCGGCCGCCGACGGTGGCGATTTGCCGCGGCCGGCGGCCCGCCCATTCATGCCCGTACTTCGCCCAGCGGCAGCACGACCGCGCCGAATACCTCGTTCAGAATTTGCGCCAGCGCCGCATAAATGGCAAAGCCGCCGCAGGCCAGGCCGATCCAGCCGGCCGCATGGCCGATCGCCGGCGAAGCCAGATAATCGCGCAATGCAAGCAGTGCGAACAGCATGCTCAGCGAGCCGAACACGGCCCGCATGATAAAGGCCATGCGCAAGGTTGCGATGAACATGGCGGCCGTGAAAATGCCCCATAATGCAAAAAATGCGGCCATGCCCGACTCTGGAGTTGCCGGCGTCATTCCTGTCTGCGGCAAAAGAATGAGTGCGACAAGCGTCAGCCAGAAAAAGCCATATGATGTGAAGGCAACGGTGCCGAAGGTATTTCCTTTCTTCCACTCCATGATGCCGGCGATGACTTGCGCCACGCCGCCGTAGCAGACGCCCATTGCGAGAATCATGCTATTGAGCGGAAACCAGCCAATATTGTGAAAATTCAATAGTACGGTGGTCATGCCGAAACCCAATAAACCGAGCGGCGCGGGATTGGCGGTATGGTCATTACGATGATTCAAATCAGACATTGATATTCCTGGATAAGTGTGAAGGTAAGCGCTCGTCCGCTTGCTGCGCTGAGGTCGCCGGCCAGCGCTGCAGCGCTGCCTGCACCAGGCAGCTGGCGGCCAGCAAGTCGGCGGCGCCGCCCGGTGACAATTTGTGTTCGATAAACAGGCGATGGCTGGCCATTGCATGCGTGTGCCAGGCCGGGGCGGCGGTGCCGCCGGCCGTCAGGAACTGTTGCGCCTGGCGCCGGACTGTCTGCGCCCCGGCGGCGCCGCCGCGATGAAAGATATTCGTGTCGCTGATATGCGCCATCAGCGCAAACAGCGCATCGATGCGGGCATGGTAGATGCCGCGGCCGGCCGCCAGCGTCGCCTGCAGGGCCGGCAGGCCGACTTCGAATACCGAGGGCAGGCCCAGCGCGCCTTCTTCGCGTGCGCCGCCGACCGCATAACGCGCCGCCACCCGCAGGCCGTGGGTGTCGGCCTTGTCGGCAATGCTGCTGTGGGCTCCGAGGTCGGCGCCCCAGCGCTGCATCAACGTCTGGCGCAGCGCCTGCGCCGACAGCGGCGTACGGTGGCGGCGCGCCAGACCGAGCGCCGCACACAGCAGGCCGACGCTGAAGATGGCGCCGCGGTGGGTGTTGATGCCGGCGGTGGCGCCGAGCATGCGCTGCTCGGCTTCGATCCCGAGTCTTTTCAGTACCGGAAATGGCGCGTTATCGAGTCCGGCTTCGCAAATGCGCACGAAGTAATGGCGCAGGCTGAACATGCTGCGCAGGAAGGTGCCGGCGTCCATGTCGTCATGGCTGCCGTTGTCGACCGGCGAGACCAGGCCCGGTTTTGGATGCAGCGTCAATTCGGCGTGCAGGCTGGCGACGGCAAGCTGGCCGACTTCGAGGCAAAAGCGGCGCCTGTTGCGCAGCACCGGCCGGCGGGCATCGGCGCCGATATGGGCATCGATACGGGCATCGATACGGGCGCCGATACGGGCGCCGGGGTTGACGCTGTTATCGGCGCCGCAATTCGCGGGCAGGTCGGCGCCGGCAACCGGCAGGGCGCGTAATTTGGCTGCGGTGGCAATAGTCATCGTGGACTCCGGTCGATGCGAGGGAAACGGTCGCGGGCCGCCAGCGGCTCGTGCCAGGGATCGGATGTCAGGCGCGGTCCGCTGCCGCTTCTGAGCAGCATCAGGCCGCCGTGCGCGTATTCGGCCAGGGCGACGGCGCCGGCCGGGGTTTCGAGCTGGACGTCGAGGCGGCATGCCAGCAGCGTCGCTGGCATCGCCAGCTCATGCAGCAAAGCTGCCGCCTGCGCGCGCGGCAGCGCTTGCGGGCAGCGCACCATGAGGTCGAGGTCGCTGCCGGCGCTGGCCGTCGGCAGGCCGCTGGCGAGCTCGAAGCCGACGCTGCCGGTCGGCCCCCAGCTCAGTCCGAATTGCGCAAAGACGGGACGCAGCTGCGCCAGCAATTGCAGCGCCGGTACCTGGCTGTCGCTTTGAGGAAATGCCGGCCCCAGCAAATCTTCGGGGCTGATTGCAGCCAGCACGGCATCGTGCGCGATCTCGGTGCCGTAGCGCTGCGCGCGCTCTTTGCCGCGAAAGCCGATTGCAACGCTGCCGGCCGGACAGTGCGCGCGGCGCACCACGGCCAGCGGCGCCTTGGCGATGGCGGCGGCCAGCCACGGCGGGCCGTCGGCAAATCGGAGCGGCTCGCGCAGCAGCAGCAAGTCGTGCGCGTGCCAGCCATCGCCGGCGCCGCAGACGGCCGCCGGCCGCGGCCAGTGTTTCATGGCATGTGCGGCGACCTTCATGACAGGCTCCTTATTTTGCGCGCGATATAGAGTGCGGTCTCGAGCGGCGTGTCGCTCAGGCTGCGGGCCTCGGCGTCGTCGAACGATTCGCGGATCAGGCCGCTGAGCACCGCTCCCGGCGGCGCTTCAAAAAAATGGCGGGCGCCAAGTTCGTACAAGACCGTCATGGCGTCGTACCAGCGCACCGTGTGGGCCACATTGCTGGCCAGGTCGCGGCCGATGTCCTGCGCCTGGCGCAATACGCGGGCGCGCACATTGCCGACGTAGGCAATGGCCGGCGGCGCCAGCGCAATGCCATTCATTTCTTCGGTCAGGCGGGCCGCCACGCCATCCATCAGCGCGCAATGCGAGGGCACGCTGACGGCCATCCGCTTGGCTTGCCGGGCGCCGCTCTGGCGGGCCGCCTCGATGGCCAGCGACAGCGCCTGATCGCTGCCGGCCAGCACGATTTGTCGTTGCGAGTTCAGATTGGCGACGTACAGCGGCTGCTGCGGCGTATGGATTTGCTGGACCAGACGCCGCACCTGACCTTCGTTCAGGCCGACCAATGCCACCAGGCCGAAGCCCGATGGATAGGCTTGCTGCATCAGTTCTGCGCGCAGTTTCAGCAGCGGCAGGGCGGCGCCGAAACTGAGCGAGCCGCAGGCGACTGCGGCGGTGTAGGCGCCGCTCGACAGACCGGCCACGGCGTCCGCCACGACGCCTTCGGCCTGCAGCGCGCGCGTCATGGCGACGCCGGCCACCAGCCCGCTCAACTGCACGGCGACGGTCGATTCGAGCGCCTCGGCCGTGTCGAGCCGGCGCACATCCTGGCCCAGCACGCTGCTGGCTTCGTCGAAGGTGGCGCTGACCGCCGGACAGACCGGCAGGCGGGCCAGAAAGCCGGGGCTTTGCGCGCCCTGGCCGGGGTAGAGGAAAACCAGTTTCATGGCATTGTGCTCCGTGTCGGTTGAACGGCCACGCCCGCTCTCGAGCGGGCGTTACTCATATAACGCGCAGTGTCATATTTATACAGCTGGCGCAAACAGATAGATCGCCGCCGACAGCGTCAACAGGGCCGACAGCGAGGACATGATCAGGGTGGCGCCGGAAACCGGCGGCCGCAAGCCATTATGGGCGCCGAATACCAGACCGAAGAAGCCGGCCGGGATTGCCGTCAACAAGACCGCCTGCGCGGCAATCGGATTTGGCAGGGCAAAGGCGGTGACCAGGCCGAATACCAGCAGCGGTTGCAGGATGTTTTTCACGACCAGGCCGAATGTGACGTTGAATTCGATCTTGAAGGTTTGCGCCGACAGCATCAGGCCGGTCAGGAACAGACCCAGGCCGGCGGTGGCGCTGGTGATCGGACCGAGCGCGACGCCGACCAGCGGTGGCATCTTGAAGCCAATCAGGGCCACCACCAGACCGAGCATCGGGCCGACGAAGATCGGCTTTTTGACCGAGTTCTTGAGCGCGGTGAGGAATTTCTGCAGCCCCGAGCTTTGCACCGCATTTGCGTCCTGCTGGCCTTTGTGCAATTCGAGCAAAGCCAGCGTCAGCGGCGAGATCGTGACCGAGCCGACCGCGATCGCAATCGCCACCGGCAGCGCCGACTGCGGGCCGAAGATCGGCAGCAGCAGCGGCAGGCCGATCGAGGCAAAGTTAGGAAAGGCAATGGTCAGCGTCTGCACCGCGGATTCGCCGAGCGAGAGGCCGAAGAATTTGCGCTGGATGAAAAAGACGACGACATAGACGACGACCATGCCCAGTCCGAGCACCAGCGCCAGCGGACCGTTTTGCAGGATCACCGATTGCGGCGTCTTGGCGATCGAGATGAAAAGCGTCAGCGGCAGCGCGAACTGCATCAGCATGACATTGAGACTGGAAACGTTTTTATTATCGACCAGTTTGCGCCGGCCGGCGAAGTAACCGAGAAACAGGACCAGGAAGACCGGCAACAGCGCCGTGACGATGAGGTTGAACATGATTTATCCCTATAATTTTTGTATGAGCGCCGGCTTCCCGTGTTTTTACGTGCTGCCGGCGGTGCTGCTGGGGTATAAGAGGGCTGCCGCGTGGAATTCGCCGGCCCGCTGTCTTCTTTTTGCTTTTTCCTGCGGCTGGCCGGCAGCTTGCCGGTCTTGCCGCAGAGGGCGGCACCCCGTCATCGGGCGCCGTCGTACTTCAGTTTGCCGTGCTTTGCCTTACCACTGTTCGGCCAGGCGGCGCCGTACTTCGATCGATGCCGCGCGTGTGCTCTTGGCCTGTTCCGAGCGGTAGCGTGCCGACAGGTCGCGGCTGCTGTCCTGGCGGATCGAGGCCACGGCGCCGTTGAGGGCGGTCTTGACCTTGTTGATCGCTGCCTGCTCCGGCGCCAGCGGATCGACGCCGGCCACCAGTTCATGCAGCAGGCCGAGCTTGGCGTAATTGCGCACGTCGTAAGACATCGGCGGAATGCGTTCGCCGAGTTCAGCCAGCTCCTCGACCGTGCGGCGTGTGATGCGGGCCGCTGCGGCCTGGCCCATGGCATGGATCAGAACGCCGGGAGCATCGAGCGCAATAATGCGGTTGGCCTGGTAACCGTGGGCCAGGAAGGCGCCCGACATCGCATGGCCGACAATCAGCGCCACCAGCGGATGGCCGGCCAGCCGTGCCGCCGCGTAGGCGTCGGCCGCTGCCGCACAGGCGATGTGGATGCCCATCAGTTCTTCGCGCCGGCCATAAGCCTGGCCGATGACGTCGACCACGGCCACGATCGGACGCCGTGCTGTTGCATGGTCATCTTCGGCAATGGTCTGGCGCACCAGTTGCGCCAGGGCCCAACCCTGTTCGAGGCCGACTTCGCCGTGGCGCGCACGCGGAAAGTGATTGCCGGCGTCCGGGATCACGCTGATGAAACGCGTCTGTTCGGTGCCGAGCAGGGCGTCGGCAAACAGCACCGCTTTGCTCTGCTGGCTGTACTGGCCGCTTTGGCCGCTCAGTGCGCCAAGCCACAGCTGGCCGCGGCTGCCGGTCGGTGTGACGGCTGTGTTGTCTGTCTTGCTCATTTCGCTTCTCCTGTTCCCCACAGCGCAGCCAATTGCGCTCCGGTCATTTGGGCGCTGGTGTCGATCTCGGCCAGGCGCCGGCTAAAGTTGGCTACATCTTCGGTGCGATGCAGGCGCGGCACGCCCTGCGCGAAGCATTCACGCACCTGCCGGGCGATTTCCACCGCATCGTCTTCGACCAGCGCATCGACCATGCCGACGGCTGCGCGCTGGGCGCCGCCGATCAGGCTCCAGATCATGGTCTTGTCTTTCGAGTCGAGCTCGGCGATGCCGGCTTCCTGCTCGATCACTTCGGGGCCGTTCATGCCCATCCGGGCCTGGCGGGTGACCACCAGATAGCTGCACAGCGCGGCGGCCAGCGACATGCCGCCGAAGCTGCCGACCATGCCGGCCACCACCCCGATTACCGGCGTATGGCGGCGCAGGGCCAGGATGCCGGCGTGGATTTCCGCAATCGCAGCCAGGCCCAGATTGGCTTCCTGCAGCCGTACGCCACCGGTTTCCAGCACCAGCACGGCGCGCGTCGGAATCCCTTTTTCGTTGTCGCGCAGCGCCATTTCGAGGGCGCCGGCGATTTTCGCGCCGGCCACTTCGCCCATGCTGCCGCCCTGGAAGGCGCTTTCGATGGCGGCCACCACGGCCGGCTGGCCATCGATGGTGCCGCGCCCCAATACCACGCCGTCATCGGCCTGGGCGACGATGCCCTGCATCGGCAGCCAGGGCGATTTCAGGCGGTCGAACGGTCCCAGGATTTCGCGTGCCGAACCGGGGTCGAGCAGGGCCAGCATGCGCTCGCGCGCCTTCAGTTCGATAAAGCTCTTGCGTTCGAGGAAGTGCTTCCAGTCGGTAGTCATGAGCGGATCTCCTCGGCGGCTTGTTCCAGGCGCAGCAGGACGACGCCGGGCGTGGCGCCGAAGTCGTTGATTTCAACTGCCACGCAGGTGTCGAAACGCGTGAAGAAGCGCTCGACCACGTTTTCCCATACGGCGTCGAAGCCGTTCACGCTGGTGTTGACGACGACTTGCGCGGTGCTGCCGGCCAGCGGCTCCATCAGCACTTCCAGATCGCCCGATCCGACTACGCCGACATGCGCGCGACGTTGGACCGGCCGGCTGGCCGGGTAGGTGTATTTCAGGGTTTCCATATGATGTGACTCCTATAGCGAACGCGGCGACGGGACGCATGCGTTCTTTGTTAATTCAGGTTTATGCTCGGCTCGCTTTTCTGACCGGGTGCGCTTACCAGCTGCGGAAACGCGACGGCGGCGTGTACAGGCCGCCCGACCAGGCCACCAGGTCGTCGATGCTGCGTGCGGCCAGCAGCGAGCGTTTGGCATCGCTGCGACGCACGCCGAGGTCTTCCGGATAGGCGATCACGCCGCGGCTGCGCAGGGCTGCGGTGCGCTTGGGATCGGCGGCGCGTCCGATCTCGGTGGCGCCGGCAATCCCGGCCAGTGCCGCGCGCCGTTCTTCGCCCTGCACCATGTACAGGTTGGCGATCCCTTCCTCGGTCACCACATGGCTGACGTCGTCGCCGTAAATCATCACCGGCGCGATCGGCATGCCGCTGGCCTTGCCGACTTCGATGGCGTCGAGGCGGTCGACGAAGGACGGCACGCCGCCGGCCTTGTAGGTTTCCACCGTTTGCACCACCAGCTTGCGGCCGCGCACGATCGGCGCCTGCGTGGTGATCATGTCGAGCCATGGCTTGCTGCTGTGGCGCCGGCCATGCGGATCGTGGCCCATGTTCGGGGCGCCGCCAAAGCCGGCCAGGCGGCCCAGCGTGACGGTCGAGGAGTTGGCGTCGGCATCCATTTGCAGGGTCGAGCCGATGAACAGGTCGACCCCGTACTGGCCTGCCAGCTGGCACAGCACGCGGTTCGAGCGCAGGCTGCCGTCCTGGCCGACGAAGTAGATGTCGGAGCGGGCGCGGATGTATTCTTCCATCCCCACTTCGCCGCCGAACGAGTGGATGCTCTCGACCCAGCCGCTTTCGATCGCCGGAATCAGGGTCGGATGCGGATTGAGGGCCCAGTTGCGGCAGATCTTGCCTTTCAAGCCGAGCGAATTGCCGTAAGTCGGCAGCAGCAGTTCGATGGCGGCGGTGTCGAAGCCGATGCCGTGGTTCAGGGCCGTCACTTCATGCCGCTCGTAGACGCCGCGGATGACCATCATGGCCATCAGGATCTGCAGTTCGGTGATGTGGCGCGGGTCGCGCGTGAACAGCGGCTCGAGCGCAAACGGACGGTCGGCTTCGACCACGAAATCGACCCACGAGGCCGGGATGTCGACGCGCGGCAGCTTGTCGACGATTTCATTGACCTGGGCGATCACGATGCCGTGGCGGAAGGCGGCCGCTTCGACGATGGTCGGCGTGTCTTCGGTGTTCGGACCGGTGTACAGATTGCCTTCGCGGTCGGCCTGCACCGCGCACACCAGCGCCACCTTCGGCGTGAGGTCGACGAACATGCGCGCATACAGTTCGATGTAGGTGTAGATGGCGCCGACTTCGAGCTTGCCGTCTTCGAGCAGTTGCGCCACGCGCAGCGCTTGCGGGCCGGCGAAGGAAAAGTCGAGTTTTTTGGCGATGCCGGTCTCGAAGATGCTCAAATGTTCGGGGCGGCTGATGGTCGAGATCAGCAGGTGCAGGTCGTGCACCTTGGCCGGGTCGACCTCGGCCAGCGCGCGCGACAGGAAGTCGGCCTGTTTCTGGTTATTGCCTTCGAGCGCAACGCGATCGCCCGGCCGGATCAGCACTTGCAGGGCATCGGTGATCTTGGCCGGATCGAGAAATTTTCCCTTGCCGAAGGGGATGGCGGCCTTGATCCGTGCCGCCTTGTCGTCGCGACGGCTGAACCAGGATTTTGCCTGGTCGGGTGTGGCTTCGGTGACAGTCATTATTTTCCTTGGTAAAAAGTGGGCGCCATGCGGCGCATTCCAATATCGGCTTGCCGGCACTATCGATCTTTTTTATCCGGTTCGCCGCCCTTGCTTGCCCTTGCCAGGCCATGTCTTTTATTGCCGGTCTTGCCTGGGCTTTACATGTCATGCGGCATCGGGGAAGAAGATCCGCTGCCGCATAGACTGTTATCCGTTTTTTGCCGCACGATTTATGCGTCATGTAAGTACAGTAGGGGAATCGCGAATCGGGTACAATCTGCCTGCCCGATAATTCATTACTGTGAAGTTAATGAATACTGAAAACTGAGAAATCATGGCCATCGACGAAGTCATCACACTGAAAAAACTCGAAGTATTTCTGGCCTTTATGCGCCTGAACAATCTGGCGCGCGTCTCGGAATTGCTGGGGCAAAGCGTGGTCAGCGTCCATCGTTCGCTGCACTCGCTCGAAGAAGGCATGCGTTGTCAATTATTCAAGCGTATCGGGCGCAATCTGATTCCCTTGCCGGCCGCCTATGCCTTGACCGATTATGCCCAGCGCGCGCTCGGCGAAGTCGAGCAGGGCGTGCGTGCCGCGCGCGAGACGGCCGGTTTCAATGCGCCGCGCTTGCGGATCGGCTCATTGTATTCGCTGACTTTGCGCTGCATTCCGCAATTGCTGATCGGCTTGAAGCTGCGCAAGCCGGAGCTCGATATCGATTTGACGCTCGGCTCGAACAAGGAATTGTTCCAGGCCCTCGAAGATGGCCGGCTCGACGCCATCGTGCTTGGCATACAGCAGGATAACCATGGCGACGCGTTTATCACGGTACCGCTGTTTGACGACCAGCTGCATCTGGCGGTGCCGGCCGATTCGCCGTATGCGGCGCGGACCCGGATCGATTTGCTGGAGCTGCGCCATGAAAAGTTTGTGCGCCTCAGCGATGGCTTTGTGACGGCCGAGAGTTTTGTCCAGGCCTTTGCCAAAGCCGGCTTCACGCCCGAGGTGGCGATGACGGTCGGCGATATTTTCTCGCTGATTAATCTGGTCAGCGGCGGCATCGGTTTCAGCCTGCTGCCGGGCCGGGTGGCCGAATACAGTTCGCGCATCCGCCTGATCGCACTCGATGCGAAATATGCCTCGCATCAGAGCGTGGCCTTGCTGATGGCGAAAAACCGCGAGCGCGATCCGAATTTGCTGGCGGTGGCGGCCGAATGCCGCATGTATAGCACGCGCGAGCGCAATGTCAGCATCCGTCCGCTGACGACCTGAGCGCGGCGGCGAGGCGAGGCAAATATTTGCCGCATAATCTGTTGCATGAATAAGGAGAAGCCATGCTCGAACTGAGACCGACTTGTGAAAATTGCAACCGGGCATTGCCGCCCGCTTCGCTGCAGGCGCGCATCTGCAGTTTCGAATGCACGTTTTGCGCCGATTGCGTCGAACACGTGTTGCTGAATGTCTGCCCCAATTGCGGCGGCGGTTTTGCGCCGCGGCCGATCCGGCCGTCCGCCTCCCTCGCCGGCAACCCGCCTGCCGCCACGGCCGTTTATCGGCCGCTCGATCCCTTGTCGCATGCGCGCTATGCGGCGGCGATCAAGGATATTGCGCCTGAAAAACGCTAGGCTTGCCTCATCTGTGCCTCATCTGTGTCTATCTGAGCCGGGCGCATAAAAAAAGGGCTGCATCATGCGATGCAGCCCTTTTTGCCGGCCGAGGCCGATATCGCGTCAGAGGCGCAGCCGCCTAGCAGCAGCCACCGCGCTTGCCGGCGCCGCCATAGCGCGCTTCCTGGCGCTCGCGGAAAAACTCTTCGTAACTCATCACCGGCAAGCCGGGATGGGTCACTTCCCTATGCGTGACATAGGTATCGTACTCGGGCAAGCCGACCATCAGGCGCATGCTTTGCCCGAGGTAACGGCCGGCCTTGACGATTTCGTCAAACATTATTGCCCCGAAGCAGTTGCCGGCATTGGCTGGAACGCCGTTTCATGCGTGCTTGGCTGGCTGTTGGCGCGCGCCACGATCACGGTGCGGATGCCGAACACGACCACGGCCAGAACCACGATCATGAAAAAGCCCGACAGCGAGGCATCGAGATAGTCGTTAAAGACGATCTGATGCATTTGCGCCATCGATTTGGCCGGTGCCAGGATTTTGCCGTTTTCCAGGGCCGCCTGGAATTTGGCGGCGTGCGAGAGGAAACCGACGCGCACATTGGCATCAAAGATTTTTTGCCAGCCAGCCGTCAGCGTACACAGCAGCAACCAGGCGGTCGGTACCAGCGTGACCCAGGCGTAACGGCCGCGTTTCATCTTGAACAGCACGCAGGTGCCGAGTACCAGGGCAATCCCGGCCAGCATCTGGTTGGCGATGCCGAACAGCGGCCACAAGGTATTGATGCCGCCCAGCGGATCGACCACGCCTTGATACAGGAAGTAGCCCCAGGCCGCCACGCACAGGCCTGTTGCCAGCAGATTGGCAAAAGTCGATTCGGTTTTCTTCAGGCTAGGAACCATGGTGCCCAGCAGATCTTGCAGCATGAAGCGGCCGGCACGGGTACCGGCATCGACTGCGGTCAAGATGAACAGCGCTTCGAACAGGATCGCAAAGTGGTACCAGAAGGCCATCATCATCTTGCCGCCGACCACGCCCGACAGGATGTGGGCCATGCCCACCGCCAGTGTCGGCGCACCGCCGGCGCGCGAAATGATGGTGGCTTCGCCGATATCGCGCGCAGTCTGGGTCAGCATTTCAGGGGTGACATAAAAACCCCATTGCGAGACAGCCGCCGCCGCCGATTGGGCGGTGGTGCCGATCAGCGCGGCCGGGCTGTTCATGGCGAAGTAAATGCCTGGCTCGATGGTCGAGGCAGCCACCAGCGCCATGATGGCGACGAACGATTCCATCAGCATCGCGCCGTAGCCGATGAAGCGGGCGTGGGTTTCATTTTCGATCATTTTCGGCGTGGTGCCGGAAGCGATCAGGGCATGGAAGCCCGATACCGCGCCGCAAGCGATGGTAATGAAGAGGAAGGGGAACAGGCTGCCCGACCAGACCGGACCGGAACCGTCGATGAATTTGGTAATTGCCGGCATTTGCAGATTCGGAGCCACCAGCAAGATGCCGATCGCCAGGGCGACGATGGTGCCGACCTTCAGGAACGTCGACAGATAGTCGCGCGGTGCCAGGAGCAGCCAGACCGGCAAGACCGAAGCGATGAAACCGTAACCGACCAGCATCCAGGTCAGCTGCACGCCGGTAAAGGTGAACATCGGACCCCAGGTCGGATCGGCCTGCACATATTGGCCGCCGAAAATCGCGCCCATCAGCAAGACGAAACCGATCAGCGAGACTTCACCGATGCGGCCGACGCGGAAATAACGCGAATACAGGCCCATGAACAGGGCGATAGGGATGGTGGCGATGACGGTAAAGCTGCCCCATGGCGAGCCGGTCAAGGCCTTGACCACGATTAGCGCCAGCACGGCCAGGATGATCACCATGATCATGAAGGTGCCGAACAGCGCGATCATGCCGGGGACGTCGCCGAGTTCGGCCTTGATCAGGTCGCCCAGCGAGCGGCCGTCGCGGCGCGTCGACAGGAACAGCACCAGGAAATCCTGGACCGCACCGGCGAAGACCACACCGGCCAGAATCCACAGCATGCCCGGCAAATAGCCCATTTGCGCAGCCAGGACCGGGCCGACCAGCGGACCGGCGCCGGCAATCGCGGCAAAGTGATGGCCGAACAGTACGAATTTATTGGTCGGAACGTAGTCCAGGCCGTCGTTGTACTTGTAAGCCGGGGTCATGCGCTTGGGATCGAGCGAGAAGACGCGTTCGGCGATGTATTTGCTGTAGTAGCGGTAGGCGATCAGGTATACGCAGATGGCGGCGATGACGATCCAGACCGCACTGATGGTTTCGCCGCGTTTTAAGGCAATGATGCCGAGGGCACCGGCGCCGGCAAGAGCGACCGCCGCCCAGCCGAGTTGACGAACAAGATGTTTCATGGATGATGTCTCCTAAAGGTAAAACGGTTGCTGCCCCCCCTGATCGACGTCAGTTTGGAGTGCATAAGCAGGTCTGCAGTATTGACGAATGTATATTTCGTCACAAGCGTAGTATTACGTAGTCGCTCTGTGTAATTTCACTTAGACAACGATGCTGCAAGGACGTAAAATCGGTGCATCCATCATATACTGAAGCTTGCCCTACGGCGATATTGTCTTATGCAATTGCGGCAAAAAATCATTTTCCTGGCTATCACTCCCCTGGTTCTGGCTTTGGGCGCGATTGCGCTGGCCGTGCGCCATCAGGCCGCTATTCTTGCCTCGCAGCAAAGGGCAACGATTCAGCAAGCTTATCTTGACAGCAAACAGACCGAATTAAAAAACTATGTGGCGCTGGCATCGCGCTCGATCGCCGATCTGTATGCTTCGGGCAACAGGGATCGGGCCACGCTCGAACAGGCCAAGCGCATCCTCGGTTCGCTCGATTATGGCGACGATGGCTATTTCTTTGTCTATGATTTGAATGGCAAGAATCTGATGCATCCGCGCCAGCCCGAACTGGTCGGCAAGAATCTGTGGCAAATGAAGGATGCCGCCGGCAATCCGACCATCCAGCGCCTGATTGCGCAGGCCCGTGCCGGCGGCGGCTTCGTGCGCTATGAATGGAGCCGGCCGTCAACCGGCAAAAGCGCGCCCAAGCTCGGCTATGTGGTCGTGCTGCCGGCCTGGGGCTGGATGCTCGGCACCGGGATTTATCTCGATGATGTCGATGCGGCGCTGGCGGCGGTGGCGGCGCAGGAAGCGCAGCATATCGACAACACCATGCTGTGGATCGCCAGTATCGCGATCCTGATGGCGCTGCTGGTGGCGGCCTGCGGCCTGGCGCTCAATATCCGCGAGTCGCGGGTGGCCGACGCCAAGCTCAAGGCGCTGGCGCAGCGCGTGGTGGTCTCGCAGGAAGAAGAGCGGGCCCGCTTGTCGCGCGACCTGCACGACGGCATCAGCCAGTGCCTGGTCTCGATCAAGCTGCAAATCGAAGCCGGCCTGATCCGGCTGGCCGGCAAGGAGATGAAAAACGGGTCGGCGGCGGCCATCTTCGAGCGCAGCACCGAGCAGCTCAATGGCGTACTGAGCGAAGTGCGGCGCATCTCGCACAATCTGCGGCCGGCCATTCTCGACGATCTGGGCCTGGCGGCGGCGCTCGAGCATCTGGCGCAGGAATTTTCGGAATGCTGCGCGATTCCGGTCTCGTTTGCGGAAGAGGGCGTCACTGATGGCTTGAGCGAAGTGGCCAATACGGTCTTGTTCCGCATCGCGCAAGAGGCCTTGACCAATATAAAGCGCCATGCCGGCGCCAGCCGCATCGAGATCACGCTGTCGGGCACCCAGCGCCAGGTCTGCCTGCGCATTGCCGACGATGGCGCCGGCTTTGACCTCGGCGACGTCGCCCAGCACCCCAAGCGCGGCATCGGCTTGCGCAATATGAGCGAGCGGATGGAGGCGATCAACGGCCATTTGCAATTGTCGTCGACCAAGGCCGGCACCGTGGTGCTGGCCCGCGTCGCCGCCTAACGCTGAGCAGCGACGCGGCTGTATTTGATCCTGAGTATGCAATTGAGATACTCGAACTTAAGTATTCGGACGAAAAAAAGATGAGCGAGAAAATCCATATCTTACTGGTCGACGACCATCCTCTGGTGCGCGACGGCTTGCGTGCTCGCTTGTCGGCGGTGCCGCATTTCGATGTGGTGGCGGAAGCGGCCGGCGCCATCGAGGCCCTGCAACTGGCCGGGGAGCGGCATGTCGAGCTGGTGCTGATGGATATAAATATGCGCGGCATGAACGGCATCGAGGCGACGGCGCGCTTTACGCAAGCGTTTCCCGAGATTGCCGTGCTGGTGCTGTCGATGCACGACAAGTTCGAATACGTCACCCAGGCGATGCAGGCCGGCGCCCGCGGTTATGTGCTCAAGGACGCGCCCGGCAAGGAAATCGTGCTGGCGATCGAAGCCGTGATGGCCGGCGGCATTTATCACAGCGCTTCGCTGGCGCGGCAACTGGCGCGGCCGCTGGCGCATGATTCGCAATTGACGCTGCGCGAACACGAAGTCTTGCAGCACATCGCCGCGGGACAGTCGAACAAGCAGATTGCCGTCGCGCTGGCGCTCAGCGTGCGCACGGTCGAGACCCATCGCCTCAATATCAAGCGCAAGCTCGGCATCGATGGCCAGGCCGAATTGATCAAGTTCGCGGTCGAGCATGCGCAATTCGATGCCGTCGGCGCGCGCCGCTGAGGCGGCGGACGAGCGTGGCCTCAGCGGCGATTCATTTGCTTGCGCCCGGCCCGATGTTCATTGCGTCGCAGCCGACGGTTTTTCATACCAGGCTTTCGAGCGGTTGACGACGCGCACCACCAGCAGCATGACCGGCACTTCGATCAAGACCCCGACCACGGTGGCCAGCGCCGCCCCCGAGTGAAAGCCGAACAGGCTGATCGCCGCCGCCACCGCCAGCTCGAAAAAATTCGAGGCGCCGATCAGGGCCGAGGGCCCGGCCACGCAGTGCCTTTCGCCGAGCAGCCGGTTCAGCCAGTAAGCCAGGGCCGAGTTGAAAAATACCTGCAGCAGAATCGGCACCGCCAATAGCGCGATCACCAGAGGTTGCTGCAAAATCGCCTGCCCCTGGAAGGCGAACAGCAGCACCAGCGTGGCCAGCAGGGCGGCAATCGAGCACGGTCCGAGGCGCGCCATGACGGTCTCGAAAGCGGCTGCTCCGCGGCGCAGCAAGGTGCGGCGCCAGAGCTGGGCCAGGATCACGGGAATGACGATGTACAGCACGACCGAGGCCAGCAAGGTCGGCCACGGCACGGCAATGGCCGAGATGCCGAGCAAAAACGCCACCAGCGGCGCGAAGGCCAGCACCATGATGCTGTCGTTGAGCGCGACCTGCGACAGTGTAAACAGCGGGTCGCCGTTGCTGAGGCGGCTCCAGACGAAGACCATGGCCGTGCACGGGGCGGCGGCCAGCAGGATCAGGCCGGCGATATAGCTGTCGATCTCGGCGGCCGGCAGCAGCGCGGCGAACCCGTGGCGGATGAAGAGCCAGCCGAGAAACGCCATCGAAAACGGCTTGACCAGCCAGTTCACGAACAGCGTCACGCCGATGCCGCGCGCGTGCTGGCGCACTTCGTGCACGGCGCGGAAGTCGACCTTGATCAGCATCGGCACGATCATCACCCAGATCAAAAGGCCGACCGGCAGATTGACGTGCGCAATTTCCATGCGGCCCACCGCCTGGAACAGCGAGGGCAGCAGCTGGCCGAGCGCGATGCCGGCGACGATGCAGCAAAAGACCCACAGCGTCAGGTAGCGTTCGAAGATGCTCATGGGGGCGGCGCTGGTGGTTTTGTTCGTCATATTCTGTATTCCATCGGTGCTTGCGAGGGCGCCGGCAAGTGGGCGCGCGATCTGGTTCGGCCGGAGCCGGCCCGGCAGGCGGCGAACTGCCGATTGACTGCCGCCATCATGATTTTTTCCCTGATGCCGGCGCCGCGGGCGGCGAGTGCGCTGGCGAGGGCGTCGGCGAGGGCGTTGGCGGGCAAATCGGCGCCTGGCGCAGGTCCGTGCATTCGTCGGCGCAGCATTGCGCCGTCAGGTAGGCGATCAGGTCCAGCATCAGCGGCAAATTGGCCCGGTAACGCAGGAAGCGGCCTTCCTGCTCGACAGTGATCATGCGCGCCTGCGTCAGCGCTTTCAGGTGAAAGGACAGATTGGTGGCCGGCAGCGCGAGCGCGGACGCGATTTCGCCGGCGACCATGCCTTGCAAGCCTTTCTTGATCAGCAGGCGGTAGATGTCGAGCCGGATGCCCGAAGACAGCGATTCGAAAATCGTGGTGGCGCTGGTTTTTTCCATGTTTTAACTATACAACAAATATTGAAATGATGCGCGGCCGGGACCGCTCGGCGTGTCGTGAGCGCTTATTTTTCTTGGTCCGGCACCGGCATTTGCCGCACCAGCGTCGCGCAGCGCTCTCGCAGAAAGGCCTGCAACTGGCGGATCGCCGGCGAAAACTGCTTGCGATGCGGGCAGACCATGTTCAGCGGCGTCAGCTGTCCCGGACAGTCGGGCAGCAATAGCCGCAGCCGTCCGGCGCCGACGTCGGCGCAGACATCGAGCCATGACTTATAGGCGATGCCCTCGCCGGCCAGCGCCCAGAGGCGCACCACATCGGCATCGTTGCTGACCAAGGGGCCGCTGACGGCGATGCGGCGGCTGCCGCCGGCCAGCGGAAACAGCCATTTGTCGTACAGGCGCTTGTCGAGCAGATAGCGCAGACAGCTGTGCTCGCTCAATTGCTCCAGTGTGGCCGGCTGACCGTGGCGCGCGATGTAGTCTGGCGAGGCCACCAGCATGCGCCGGTTGTCGGGCGCCAGCGGCAGCGCCACAAAGCTGGCGTCTTCCATGTCGCCATAGCGGATGGCGACATCGATCGGGTCGCGAAAGATGTCGCTGAGCTGGTCCGACAGGAACAGGCGCAGGTTCAGGCGCGGATGCAGGCGGCGAAACTGCGCCAGCCACGGCAGCAGGATGTTGCGTCCGAAGTCGGACGGCGCCGCCACTTGCAGCGTGCCTTTCAGCTGTTCGCTTTCCTGGCGCAGGCTGTCGCGGCCTTCACGCAGCGTTTCCAGTACTTCTTGCGCGTACGGCAGATATTCGGCGCCTTCCGGCGTCAGCCGCAGGCTGCGCGTGGAGCGCGCGAACAAACGGCTGTCGAGCTCGCGTTCGAGGCGGCCGATGGCCGCGGCCACCTGCCCCGGCAGCAGATCGACCTCGCGCGCCACGGCTGAAAAACTGCCCAGTGCGGCCGTGCGCACGAATAAAGCCAGATCGTCGAAACGGATCATTTTCACTCCTGCAGTGAAAGTGTTAGCGGATTACAAGTGTTTTTGTATAGCATGAAGCAGGATATCATTGACTTCAAGCTAATTGAATTTAAGCAAGCATCATTCATTGAATAAAAGTCATCAAACAAGGCCTTCAGCCGCCATCAATAATTCGACAAGGAGAATAAAAGATGAATATTTCCCATTTCGCGCAAACGCGTTACACGACCAAGGTCTTCGATCCGGTCCGCAAGATACCGGAAGCGACGCTGGCGCAACTGTGCACGCTGCTGCGCAACAGCCCGTCCTCGGTCAATTCGCAGCCCTGGCATTTTCTGGTGGCCTCGAGCGAAGAAGGCAAGGCGCGGGTCGCCAAGGCGACGCAAGATGCGTTCGCCTTCAATGAGCCGAAGGTCAAGAATGCCGCGACCGTCATCGTGCTGTGCGCCCGCACCGCGATGGAACCGGCGCAGCTGGCGCACTTGCTGGAGCAGGAGCAGGCCGACGGCCGTTTTGCGAGCGAGGCCGCGAAGGCCGGGCAAGACGCCGGCCGTAACAAATTCGTCAACTTGCACCGATTCGACCACAAGGATTTGCAGCACTGGATGGAAAAACAAGTCTATCTGGCGCTCGGCACCTTGTTGCTGGGTGCGGCCACGCTCGAAGTCGATGCCTGTCCGATGGAAGGCTTTAATGCCGCCGCGCTCGATGCCGAGTTCGGTTTGCGCGAAAAAGGCCTGACCAGCGTGGTCGTGGTCAGCCTCGGCTATCGCAGCGACGAAGACTTCAATGCCAAGCTGCCGAAATCGCGCCTGCCGGCGCAAGAGGTCTTGACGATTTTGTAAGCGCCGCCGACGATGCGGGCGGCGCGCCTGTCAGGCGCCCGCCCGTCGCATGGCCGCAACGCATGCGTTGCAGAGCATTCCTTGCAACGCATTTTCCGCGCATTTTCCGCTCATTTTCCGCTCATTTGCCACCTCACGGCCTGACTGCGGTCAGGACAAAATCGCGCCCCTGTTTTATGAATTCGATATGGACGGTTTTGCCGACTGGCAGCTGCCCGAACAAGGCCTTGTTCTTGACGACGAACGCCATCGTCATTGCCGGCAAATGCAATTCTGGAATCGCTTCATGGGCCAGCATGGCACTGCCTTTGGCCGGATTGACGGCCTTGACGAGCGCCGTGCTCCGATGCGTGGCGTTCGGCTTGTCATCTTTTGGGGCGTCACCGGCGGCTTTCATGTCGCCGTGCTGCATGCCCGGCATAGCGTCGTGATTCATCGGTGCAGTTTGCGCTTGCACCAGTCCTGTTGCCGACAATAGCAGGGCCAGGCAGAGAGTCGAAGTCAGTTTCATTGCATAATTCCTTTATAAAAAAATATTAAATGGCGCCATGGCCGGCACGCATGCCGGCGCTAGCGGAGTGCATATTGTTTGTCTTGCTTTTCCCCTTTTTTACTTTTCCAGGCCGCGGTCGAGGCGCCACTGCTTGACCAGTGCATACAGCGCCGGAATCACGGCCAGCGTCAGCACGGTCGATGAAATCATGCCGCCGACCATGGGGGCGGCGATCCGGCTCATCACTTCGGAACCGGTGCCACGGCTCCACAGGATCGGCAGCAGGCCGGCCATGATGGCCACCACCGTCATCATTTTGGGCCGCACGCGTTCGACCGCGCCTTCCATCACGGCCCGGTAGAGGTCGGCCGCGCTCGGCGTGCCGCCTTCGGCATGCCGCCGCTCTTTCGCCGCCTGCCAGGCATGATCGAGGTAAATCAGCATGATCACGCCGGTTTCGGCCGCCACGCCGGCCAGCGCGATGAAGCCGACTGCCACCGCCACCGACAGGTTGTAGCCGAGCAGCCACATCAGCCAGACGCCGCCGACCAGGGCGAACGGCACCGACAGCATGACGATCAGCGTTTCGGTCAGGCGCCGGAAGTTCAGGTAGAGCAGCAGGAAAATCAGCAGCAGCGTGAGCGGCACCACGATCTTCATTTTTGCGATCGCGCGCTCCATGTATTCGAACTGGCCGCTCCAGGTCGCGTAATAGCCGGGTGGGAACTTGACCTGTGCCGCCACCGCTTTCCTGGCGTCGGCCACATAGCCGCCGATGTCGCGGTCGCGGATATCGACGTAGATATAGGCCGAGAGCAGGGCGTTTTCGGTGCGGATGCCCGGCGTGCCTTTGGCCACGCTGATGTTTGCCAGCTGGCCGAGCGGGATCATGCTGCCGTCGGCGCCGGCCACCAGCACCTCGCGCGCGATCTGCTGCGGGTCGCTGCGCATCTGGCGCGGATAGCGCACGGCCACGCCGAAGCGTTCGCGGCCCTCGACCGTGGTGGTGAGCATCTCGCCGCCGAGCGCGCTGGAAACGACGTCCTGCACCTCGCCGACCGTCAGGCCGTAGCGCGCCAGCTGCGCCCGGTCCGGTTCGATATTGAGATAAAAGCCGCCGGTGATGCGTTCGGCAAAAGCCGAGCTGGTGCCCGGCACCTGCCTGACCACCGCTTCGATCTGCTTGGCCAGCACTTCCATCTGCCCGAGATCCTTGCCGAAGACCTTGATGCCGACCGGCGTGCGGATGCCGGTCGAGAGCATGTCGATGCGGGCCTTGATCGGCATCGTCCAGGCGTTCGAGACGCCCGGAAATTGCAGCGCCTTGTCGAGTTCGGCAGTCAATTTGTCGATGTTCATGCCGGGCCGCCATTGTGCCTGCGGCTTGAGGTTGATGACGGTCTCGAACATTTCGGTCGGCGCCGGATCGGTGGCGCTGTTGGCGCGCCCGGCCTTGCCCCAGACGGACGCGACTTCGGGAAAGCTCTTGATGATCTTGTCTTGCGTCTGCATCAGCTCGGCCGCCTTGGTCATGCTCATGCCCGGCAGGCTGGCCGGCATGTACAGCAAAGTGCCTTCATTGAGTGTCGGCATGAATTCGCTGCCCAGTTGCGAGGCCGGGTAAATCGAGGCCAGCAAGATGGCCGCGGCGATCGCGATCGTCAGCTTTTTCCAGCGCATGACGGCCTCGATCACGGGCCGGTACAGCCAGATCAGCAGGCGGTTGACTGGATTTTTCGCCTCCGGCATGATCTTGCCGCGCACGAAAAGAAGCATCAGGACCGGCACCAGTGTCAGCGACAGCAGCGCCGCGCTGGCCATGGCAAAGGTCTTGGTATAGGCCAGCGGCGAGAACAGCCGGCCTTCCTGCGACTCGAGGGTGAACACCGGCAGGAAGGAGACGGTGATGATCAGCAGCGAGAAAAACAGCGACGGGCCGACTTCCTGGCAGGCGGCGATCAGGGCCGAGAGCCGCGACTGGCCGTCGCCCAGGCGCTCGAGATGCTTGTGGGCGTTTTCTATCATGACGATGGCGGCATCGATCATGGCGCCGATGGCGATCGCAATCCCGCCCAGGCTCATCAGATTGGAACTCATGCCCAGCGCATGCATGACGATGAAAGCCATCAGAATTCCGACCGGCAGCATGAGGATGGCCACCAGCGCGCTGCGCGCATGCAGCAGAAACACCATGCAGACCAGGGCGACGATGGCGCTTTCCTCGAACAGCGTGCTTTTCAGGGTGCCGATGGCGCGCTCGATCAGCTGCGAGCGGTCATACACCGCTTCGAGCGTGACGCCGGCGGGCAGGCCGGCGCCGATTTCCGCGATCTTGTCCTTGATGTTGGCGATCACTTCGAGCGCGTTCTGGCCGTAGCGCGACATGACGATGCCGGACACCACTTCGCCTTCGCCGTTCAGCTCGCTCAGGCCGCGCCGTTCGTCGGGCGCCAGTTCGACGCGGGCGATATCGCGCACCAGCACCGGCGTTCCCTTGTCGCTCTTGACGACCAGGTTGGCGAGGTCGCCGGCGCCGCGCAGATAGCCTTTGCTGCGCACCATGTACTCGGTTTCGGCCATTTCGATCACGCGGCCGCCGACGTCGCGGTTGGAGTCGCGGATCACTTGCGTGAGCTTGCTCAGGGGGATGCCGTAGGCGCGCAGCTTGAGCGGATCGACCGTCACCTGATAGGTTTGCACGAAGCCGCCGATCGAGGCCACTTCGGCCACGCCATGCGCCTTGCTCAGCTGATAGCGCAAATACCAGTCCTGCAGCGTGCGCAGTTCGGCCAGCGAGCGGTTCTTGGCCAGCACCACGTATTGATAGACCCAGCCGACGCCGGTGGCGTCCGGCCCGATCTGCGGCGTGACGCCGCGCGGCAGGCGGCCGGCAGCCGAGTTCAGGTATTCGAGCACGCGCGACCTGGCCCAGTAAATGTCGGTATTGTCGTCGAAAATGACATACACGAAGGAGGCGCCGAAAAACGAAAAGCCGCGCACCACTTTCGACTTCGGCACCGACAGCATGGCGCTGGTGAGCGGATAGGTGACCTGGTCTTCGACCACTTGCGGCGCCTGTCCCGGGTATTCGGTGTAGACGATCACTTGCACGTCCGAGAGGTCGGGCAGGGCATCGATCGGCATCTTGAACACGGCGTACATGCCGCCGAGGACGACCAGCAGCGTGGCCAGCAGCACCAGGAAGACATTCTTGGCCGACCATTCGATGATTTTATTTAGCATGGTGGCGTTCCGTCAATGTGCGGCGTGCGGCTGGCTGTGCTGCTGCCGGGGCGGTGGCGGCGCAGCGGCCGGAAATGCTGCGGCCGGCGTCGGCACGATGGCGGTGATCACCCATTCGCCGGCTTTGCGCTCGACAAATTCGAAATCGACTGCCGAACCGATGCCAAGGCCTTTGAGCAAGGCGCTGTTGGCGACCGTAAATTCCATGCTCATGGCCGGCCATTGCAGACTGGCGATCGGGCCGTGGGCGATGTTCAGCGTCGCGCCTTTGACGTCGATGGCTTCGATCTTGCCGCGCCCTTTGTGGCCGACGGCGGTCGCCGGAGCGGCGCCAGCCCCGGGGGTGGCCGCCGCGTTGTTAGCTGCGTTGTTAGCTGCGTTGTTAGCTGCGTTGGCAGCCGTGTTGGCAACAGTGTTGCCAACTGCACCGGCGGCGGCGCTGCGGGCCGTGGCGGCCGATGCTGGCGTACCGAAGCCGCTCAGCGCCGCTTTCAGATTGCTTTCGGCATCGATCAGAAAATTGGCCGTGACCACCACCTGTTCGCCATTGCCAAGGCCGCTCAATACTTCGACCTCATCGTCGCTGCGGGCGCCGAGCGTGACCTCGCGCGGCGCGTAATGGCCGGCGCCGGTGGCAACCAGCACGATGCGGCGATTGCCGCTGTCGATCACGGCCGATGCCGGCACGCTGAGTACCCTGGCCTTGACCGGCGCCGCCAGTTCGACCTGGGCGAACATGCCCGGCTTGAGCAGCAAGCCCGGATTGGCCAGTTCGATGCGCACCGCCATGGTCCGGGTTTCGGTCTTCAGCGTTGGATAGACATAGGCCAGCGTGCCCTCGAATACTTTGCCCGGATAGGCGTCGAGGGTTACGCGCGCGCGGGCGCCATTTCTGACCAGGCCGATATCCTGTTCGAAAATGTCGGCCACCACCCACACCGAAGACAGGTCGGTGATCTGATACAGGGCGTCGCCAGGCATGAAGCGCATGCCTTGCAGCGCCTTTTTTTCCATCACGATGCCGGCGACCGGCGAACGCACGGTCAGCGTGCGGCGGGCCTGGCCCGATTTGGCCAGGGCCCTGATCTGTTCCTCGGATATGTCCCAGTTTTTCAGGCGCAGCAGACTGGATTCGGCCAGTTGCTGCATGCCGGCCTGGGCTTCGGCGCCGGCCGCCTTGAGCGCCTGCACGCCTTGCGCGGCGATCGCATATTCGCGTTGCGCCGACACCAGTTCCGGGCTGTAGGCCTCGAACAGCGGCTGGCCTTTGCCGACGGCCTGGCCGCTGGCGTTGACATGCAGGCG
Source organism: Oxalobacteraceae bacterium (assembly GCA_021768485.1). Classification (GTDB taxonomy): domain Bacteria; phylum Pseudomonadota; class Gammaproteobacteria; order Burkholderiales; family Burkholderiaceae_D; genus JAIZVZ01. The sequence continues at coordinate 56,485 of JAIZVZ010000009.1, forward strand.
TTCGACATAGCCCTCGAATTTCGGCGCCACCGTGTACATATGCCGTTCGTCGGCCTCGATCCGGCCCGCCACCCGTATGGTCTTGTTGATCGATTTCATGCTGGCCGCTTCGGTGCGTACACCGAGTTTTTGAATCTTCTCGGTGCTGATGACGATCTCGCCGGGCGCCGCTTTGGCTGCCGGCTCGTCACCGGCAAAGACGGCGATGTAATCCATGCCCATGGCGTCTTTTTTCGGTACCGGCGAGGTGTCGGCCAGTCCCATCGGATTGCGGTAATACAGCGGTTTGCGGGGGCTGTCTTGCGCTGCCGTGGCGCTCGCCGATTCGCCGGCCGGCTGACCGTGCCGGCCCAGCCAGAAGCCGGCGCCGGCTGCCAGTGCGGCACTTAGCAGTACGCTTGCCAGCACGACGGCGGCGATGTGTGTGCGCTGTTTCATAAGTCTTCTCCCAGCAGTCGTTCGAGATCGGCCAGGCGTGCCTGGCCTTCGGCTTGCGCCTTGATGTTTGTTTGTCTGGCCTGGCGAATCTGGCGCTGGGCCTCGAGCACGGTGGCGAAATCGACCTTGCCGTTCTCATAACTGGCGAGTGCCGATCTGAATGTCAGCTCGGCTTGCGGCAGCAGGCGGTCGGCGCTCAGCTGCGCGGTGCGGCGGGCGGCGTCGAGCGCCGACAGGGTCTCGCTCAGTTCGCTTTGCAACTGATTGGTGGTCGCCTCCTTGCGCGATCTGGCAGCGGCCAGCAGGGCTTCGGCCTCGCGCTCTTTCGAGCGGCGGCTGCCCTGTTGCAGCGGGATGTTCAGTTCGAGCATGACTTCCCACTGGCGCACGCCGCTGCCGACCTGCACCGGGACGATGCCCAGCGTGAGGTCGGGGTAGCGGTTTTTATATGTCAGGTCGCGGCTTTTCTCGGCCGCGCCTACCCGCGCTTCATCGGCAAATACCAGCGGATTGCCGTTGCGCAGCCGCTCCTGCAGGGCGTCATGGTCGAGCCGGGCCGGCGGCGGCAGCGCGCGCAGGCGCTGCGGCGCCGCCAGTTCGGCGTTGGCCGGGCGCGCCAGCAGCACGTTGAGCCGGCTTTGCGCCGTGCGTTTGTCGTTTTCCAGCGCAATCAATTCGTTTTGCATATTGCTGCGCTCCATCTGGGCCCGGATGACATCGGTTTGCGCCGCCAGTCCGCCGGCATAGCGCGCTTGCGCCACTTGCTCGAGGCGCGTCAGGAGGTCGAGGATTTCAGTACTCAGGCGCAGGTTTTGATCGATATAGTAAAACTGCGCATAGCCGTTCTTGATGCGCGCCGCCAGTTCGGCCCAGCCGGCGCGTGCGCGGCCCTGGGCGCCGTCGGCCTCGCGGACTGCGATCTCGCGCTGCAGGTCGCGTTTGCCGAACCACGGCAGATCTTGCATTACCGTGTATTTGGTGCTGCCGACGCGGCTTGGCGAGAGGGTCGGATTTTGCGTGCCCGACATGGTCAGGTCTTGCAGTTCGACGCGCAGCCTGGGGTCGGGCAGGGCGCCGGCCGCTTCGATGCGTTCGCTGGCCGCGCTCGCTTCTTGCCGCACGGCGGCGTAGTCGGGATTGCGCTCCCTGGCCAGCCGCAGCAGGCTGTCGACATCGGCGCCCGGCGGCGTGCCGTTTTGGGCCAGGGCCGGCATGGATAATGCCGATGCCGCCAGCAGGGCCGTCGCCGCCAGCGCCGAAAAGCGGCGGGCGTGCGCAAGAAAAGATGATTGGTGTTGCATGAGATTTCTCCGTACAGCATAAGATCAAGCCCGCCCAGGCCTAAAGCCGGGCAGGTCCTTATCGAACGAGGCGGAAAATCAGATGCGGAAGCAGCAGTGGCGAATGGCCAGCGGCGGCGCGGTGCTGCGGCTGAGCGGCAAGCCGCTCGCAGGCGGGGCTGCCAGTTCAAACAGCGGCGCGGCGGGATTGATTGTTTGCAGGATGGCGCTGGCGACAAACGGCTGGACATCGGGCATGGCCGGTTTGTCGAGCGAGAGGTTGCGGACCTGGCCGTAGTCGGGGCAAGAGACTTGCTGGTCTGAATCCATGCCGGTACAGCCCGGCATTTCCTGGTGGGCTGCCTGGCCGGCTGTCGCCGTCATGCCTGGCATGGCGCCCATGTCACGCATCTCGCCCATGGCGTCCATGTGCGACGGGGCGGCAATCGACGCCATCGCCTGTGCAATCTGCATGCCGGGGCAAGCATAGGCGGCGATAGCGATTTGTGAAAACAAAACGCTAAAGAGGACCATGACTGCGGCGATCAGGCGGCTTGGACGCGATAGTTTCATTGAGCCAGATTTTTTTGTCGGCGATTGAGATGCTGGAAGACTGCTTGTCATTATCGACGATTATTGCGTGCGATGCAATCGGTGTCGCGCAGACCGCCGGCCTGGCCCGCGCCGAGGCCTTGTTTCAGTAACAGTCGCTAATTTTGCGCATCCTCAATACTTCTTGAGCGCCCGCTTTTTAAGATGAGGGACGCCGCCGGCATGCAAGACGGCATGCCGACAGGGGGCCGCCCAAATGGGCCCGCGCAAAGAGTCAAGCATAAACCAGCACGCATAAGCACGGACAAATAAGCACGGATAAATAAGCATGCATAAATAAGCACGCCCAGGTTGTGCCCACCATTCGATACCGGAGACTGCCATGAAATTCTGTCTGCGCCTGATGGCCTCGGTGCCGCTGGCATTGACCTTGCTGGGTGGCCTCGGCGCCTGTCATGGCAGCGACGAGCTTGCCGGCGCCAGCCAGGCTTCGCAAAATTGCGCCGATTTGAACGGCACCGCCATTGCGGCGGCCAGAATCGGTCTGGCCACCAGCGGCGCGCTGGTGACGTCGACCGAACTGGTGACGGCCGCCACCAGTGCCGTCGGCGAATACTGCAAGGTGCTCGGCGAGATTGCCGCGCTCGATCCGGACGCGCCGAAGATCAGGTTTCAACTGAACTTGCCGAGCCAATGGAATGGCAAGGCCTTGATGTTCGGCGGCGGCGGCTATGACGGCACGATTGCCGCCGGCACCGGCAATGTCCCGGCCGGTCCGGCCGATGGCTTGCCGCCGCTCGGGCGCGGGTATGCCACTTTCGGCAGCGATTCCGGCCATCAGGCCAATGCCACCACGAGCCGCGACGGCTCGTTCGGCCTCAACGATGAAGCGCTGCGCAATTTCGCCGGCGACGCCATCAAGAAGACCCATGATGTGGCGCTGTTTTTGATTGAAACGTATTACGGCTCGGCGGCGCGCCTCAGCTATTTTGCCGGCGGCTCGACCGGCGGCCGCGAAGCCTTGATGGCCGTGCAAAACTGGCCCCAGGATTTCGATGGCGCGATTGCGCTGTATCCGGCATGGAATGCCGCCAGCCTCGATCTGCAATTTGGCCGCATCACGCGCCAGCTGGCGCAGACCAATGCCTATCCGAACCGGCTCAAGCGCAAGCTGCTGTACGATGCGGCGCTGGCCGCGTGCGACGGCCTCGATGGCGTGGCCGACGGCTTGATCAGCAATGTCGACGCCTGCAATGATTCGTTCAATCCGGCCACGGCGACCCTGAATGGCGCATCGCTGCGCTGCAGCGGCGGCCTCGACCTCGGCGACAGCTGCCTGTCGGACGCGCAAATCGCTTCTTTCAATACGATTAATACGCCGCTGCTGCTCAATTACGCGCTGGCCAGCGGCGAGACGAGCTATCCCGGCTTTAATACCTGGGGCACCGACTTTGGCGTGCCCGGCAGCAGTGCGCTGCAGGCGACCGTGCTGACGCTGGCCCTGGGCACCGAACAGCCGGCTTATCCGATGCCGCCGATCACGGCAAGCACCAGCCCCCCCTACGAAAGCACGTTCTGGGACCAGTGGGTGCGTTACTTCGTCATGCGCGATCCGAATGCCGACAGCCTTTTGCTCGATCCGCAAAACCCAGGCATCTGGCAAGCGCGCATTGTGGCCTTGACGGCGATCCAGGATGTCAATCAGAGTGATTTGTCGCCGTTTCTGGCGCGCGGCGGCAAGTTGCTGATAGCGCACGGCAAGGCCGATGCCCTGGTCAGCACGCGCGCCACGCAACAGTTTTATCAGCGCGTGCGCAATGCGATGGGGGCCGCGCGCATGGACAGTTTCATGCGTTACTATGAAATTCCCGGTTACGGGCATGCGGCCAGCAGCGTCTTCAATGCTGCCTGGGACAGCCTGAGCACGCTTGAAAACTGGGTCGAGGGCGGCATCGCGCCGCCGCCGCAAATCGTCCAGGATACGGCCGGGGTGCCGGGGCGCACCAGGCCTTTGTGCGAATATCCGGCCTGGCCCCAATATGCGGGCGGCGACGTCAATCTGGCGGCCAGTTTCCGCTGCGTGACGCGGACGGCGCGCTGACCGCCTTTGCCAGCGGCGCGGCGGCGTGTTTGCGAGAAACAATGATCAGCAAGCGGTGCCGTCAAAGCGCCGGCATCCATGAGCGGCCGCAAGTTCGATGGGCGGCGTGAGCGCGCACAAGTGCGCCATTGATCTGCCGCGTTATCGTGATGGCGGGTCATTGATGGATCATCCCATGCATATCGCCGATATCACGCTGTTTTACTGTCCACAAGGCGGTGGGGTCAGTACCTATCTGAGCGAGAAGGCCCATTGGCTGGCCCGTTGCCGCCAGATCCGGCACACGATCTTCAGTTCCAGCATCGGTGCCGCGCACTGTCCGCCGGGCGTGACGGCGATGCCGGGGCTGCCGATTCCCGGCATCGCCAATTTTCGCCTGCCGCTCGGCGTCGCCGGGCCGGCGCGCCTGTTGCGGCAGGCCCATCCCGATCTGATCGAGGTCGGCGATGCCAGTCCGTGCGCCTGGGCCGCCTTGCGTGAAAGACGCCGGGCCTCGACCCCGGTGGTGGCATTTTGCCACTCGAATCTGCCGCAACTGGTCGCGCGCCGTTTCGGTTCCCTCGGCGGGCGCGCGGCCGCCCGTTATCTGCGTCATCTATACCTTCAGGCCGACCTCGTGCTGGCGCCGAGCCAGTCGATGGTGCGCCAGCTCGGCGCCATCGGCGTGGCGGGGGCCGTGCGTCAGCCGCTCGGGGTCAATTCGCGCATCTTCCGGCCGCAGTGCCGCAATCCCGATCTGCGGCGCCAGCTCGGCCTGTCGGCCGACACGCGTTTATTGGTTTATGCCGGCCGTTTCGTGCCTGAAAAAAATCTCTCGCTGCTTGGCGCCGCCGTGCGCAGGCTCGGACCTGCCTATCATCTGCTGCTGATTGGCGGCGGCGCGGCGCCGGCGCCGTCGGCGCAAATGACGGTGGTCGCGTTTCAATCGGAACCGCAGCGCCTGGCGTGTTGGCTGGCAAGTTGCGATGTGCTGGTCCACCCCGGCGACTGCGAGACTTTTGGCTTGATCGTGCTCGAGGCGATGGCTTGCGGTTTGCCGGTAGTCGGCACCAGCGGCGGCGCTGTCGCCGAATTGCTCGATCCGGGCAGCGGCGTGCTGGTGCCGCCCAATAGCGTGGACGGCCTGTGTGCCGGCATCGAAGCGATTTATCGCGGCGATCTGTTGCAGCTCGGTGTCAATGCGCGGCGCAAGGCCGTGCGCGACTACGACTGGAATTGCGTGTTGCCGCAATTGCTCAAGCTGTATGCGGGCCTGCTGAGCGTGCCGCAACGCGTCGAACTCGAAGCCGGCATTCAATATGCGCTCAACTGACCGTCGCGGTGCGCGCGCCGGGCTGCATCCGATGGCGCGCTTTGCCGATCGCTTCATCGATCATTCGGTCGAGCGCTTGCTCGATGGTATGCCCGATTGCATGTTCGATGGCATGCCCGGTGGTCTGCCCGGTGGTCTGCGCGATTCCGCGCCCGGACGCGCGCCCGACCGGCAGCCTGCCGCGGCTGCGCTGCGTCCGCTCTTGTGCGTCTCGATCCACGATTGCGCACCGCAGACATGGCCCGATTGCCTGTGCCTGCTACGGGCGGTCCGGGCGGTCGCCGACATCCCGCTTACCCTGCTGCTGGTGCCGCATTATCATGGGCTCGGTTCGCGCTGTTCCGGTTTCGACTACATGCTGGCCGAACTGTCGGCGCACGGTCACGAACTGGCATTGCACGGCTATACCCACCGCGACGATGCGATGCCGTTGCGGGGGGCGTGGGATGCCTTTGTACGCACCGTCTACACGCAGGGCGAGGGCGAATTTGCCGCGCTCGATGCCGTCCAGGCGCGGATGCGCATCGCTTCGGGCCTGCACTGGTTTGCCCGGCACGACTGGCCGGTGGCCGGCTTTGTCGCCCCGGCCTGGCTGCTCGGCGCCGGGGCCTGGCGAGCGCTGCAAAGCTTTTCCTTTGAATATACGACGACCATGCGCCATTTTTACATCTTGCCGCAGCGTCAAGCCTTGTGGTCGCCAAGCCTGTTTTATGCGGCCCGCAATGCCGGTGGCCGCGTGCTGTCGCAGGCCGCCGCCAGTGTCGGCGCGGCCCTGCAGCAGCACGCGCCTCTGGTGCGCCTGGGCCTGCATCCGCGCGATGCGCGTCATCCGGCGCTGGTGCGGCATGCCCAGCGATTGCTGGAAGGCTTGCTGACGTCGCGCGAAGCCGTGACCAAGGCGGCATTCGCCGCGCGCTGGCGCCAGGCATGCTGCGGCGCCTGACGTGATGCCGTTGCCGCAGGGCGGCCTTGCATGCGGCCGGACATGCCCGCGAAGCATGTCATATGCTCCACATTAATTCGATGTGTTTATCAATTCATCCGGCTATTAAATTGTCGGTTGATTAACTTCTTTCGCCTGTTCGCGGCAACTGCCGCAAATTGCCGCTGTCCGGACTCGGCCGGCCCGAAAAATCGGACTCGATGGCGCATATTTCCCAATAGCGGGGGTGGCGGCGTTACAATTGAGGATGGACGCCAACGGTGACGCTATTGTTGAATTCATTATCCATCCCACAATCGTTTATTGATGCTGCGGCCGCGCTCGATCCGAGCTGGCGGGCGACGGCCTTGCACGGCCTGGAAGCTGTCGACCGCGCCACCCCCGGGTATCTGCAGGCGCTCGACAAAGACGAGTATTTGCCGACGCAGGGGCGTATTTTTGCGGCATTTTCGCAGCCCTTGAGCGCGATTCGTTATGTGCTCGTCGGCGAAGGCCCTTATCCGCGCGCCGCCAGCGCGACCGGCGTGTGTTTCATGGACGGGGCGGTTGGCAATTTGTGGTCCGAGCAAGCCGACGGCGGTCTGTCGAAGGCAGTCAATCGCGCCACCTCCTTGCGCAATTTTATCAAGATGCTATTGCTTGCCGATGGCCAGCTGGCGGCCGACGACAGTGGCGCCGCAGCGCTGGCAACGGTTGCCAGGCAAGCGAAGACCGAAGGCTCGAACATGATTGCCACGCTGGCCGAGCTGCAGGCCAATCTGATTGCACATGGTTTTTTATTGCTTAATGCCAGCCTGGTGTTTCGCCCGCATGTCGCGCCGGCCATCGATGCCAAAGCCTGGAAACCGTTTATCGAGCATGTGCTGCAGGCATTGCTGGTGCAGCAGGGAGAGACGCTGGCGCCGACCTTGATTTTATGGGGCAAGGTGGCGGCCTCAATCAATGGCTTGCCGCAAGCTGTGCATTTTCCACAAGTCATTTCCGAACATCCTTATAATCTCTCCTTTATCGTCAATCCTGCCATGCACGCCTTGTTTGGTCCGCTGCACCTGTTGCAAAAGAGTCGCTGACAGACTCCTGCGAAATTTGATATACTTGACTAAATTATTCAACTAATCGTTGGCCGGGAAACCTGTCTTGCAAGAAAGTAGTTGGCAAGAAGGGAGTTGGCAATAAGATTGCTGGCAAGACGATAGCTGGCTTGTCGGGCCGGCGCTGCCGCGTAAAAAATGAAGAACACGGTTGATAAAAATGCTATCGGTCACAAGCTTGGAGAAATCGCAAGCCGCTGGTTTTGGAGAATTGGTGATTGTTTTTTATAAATAAATGTTTTATTGATAAGCAATAATCGAATTGAGCCTATACCGAGGGGTAAGATGCGTCTGACTACGAAAGGCCGCTTTGCGGTCACCGCGATGATCGATTTGGCTTTGCGTCAAAGCAAAGGTCCGGTTACGCTTGCCGGTATCAGCCAGCGTCAGGAAATTTCCCTGTCTTATCTGGAGCAATTGTTTGGCAAGCTGCGCCGGCATCAAATCGTCGATTCGGTGCGCGGTCCGGGCGGCGGCTACAGCCTGGCGCGGCCGGCCGACAAGGTGACGGTGGCCGATATCATTATCGCCGTCGATGAACCGCTGGACACGACCCAATGCGGCGGCAAGGAAAATTGTCATAGCGCCGGGCATGAAGGCGGGCCGCGCTGCATGACCCATGAATTATGGTCGACCCTGAACGAGAAAATGGTCGACTATCTCGATTCGGTCTCCTTACAGGACCTGGTCGACCAGCAAAAACAAAAAGTCGCCGAGCAAAACGTGGTTGTTCTGCATCGCAGCCAGATGGCTGTTTGATGATGTCAGGTAACACGCCAGCCAGAATTTGATCGGTAAAAACTTAATTAGTCCGTATTGGAGTTGTCAATGAATGCCCCTGTCGAAAAAGCACCGGAAGTTGCGCTGATCAAGACCATCGCCGCGCCGCATTTCCCCATTTATATGGATTATTCGGCGACCACGCCGATCGATCCGCGCGTGGCCGATGAAATGATCCCGTATTTGCGCGAGCAGTTCGGCAATCCCGCTTCGCGCAGCCACATGTATGGCTGGACCGCCGAGGCGGCCGTCGAAAAGGCGCGCAGCCAGGTGGCCGAACTGGTCGGCGCCGATCCGCGCGAAATCATCTGGACCTCGGGCGCGACCGAGAGCAACAACCTGGCCATCAAGGGCGCGGCGCAGTTCTACAAAACGCGCGGCAAGCACATCATCACGGTCAAGACCGAACACAAGGCCGTGCTCGACGTCGTGCGCGAACTCGAACGCCAGGGTTTCGAGGCGACGTATCTGCAACCGCAGGATAACGGCCTGATCACGCTCGAGCAGCTGGCTGCCGCGATCCGCCCCGACACGATTCTGGTTTCGGTCATGCTCGTCAATAACGAGATCGGCGTGATCCAGCCGATCGCCGAGATCGGCGAATTGTGCCGCTCCAAGAACATCATTTTCCACTGCGATGCGGCGCAGGCGACCGGCAAGGTCGAGATCGATTTGAATACCCTGAAGGTCGACCTGATGACCTTCACCGCCCACAAGACTTACGGCCCGAAAGGCATCGGCGCGCTGTACGTGCGGCGCAAGCCGCGCGTGCGGATCGAGGCGCAGATGCACGGCGGCGGTCACGAACGCGGCCTGCGTTCTGGCACCTTGCCGACCCACCAGATCGTCGGCATGGGCGCCGCCTTTGCCATCGCCAAGCAAGAGATGGCGACCGAGATCGTGCGCATCAAGGCGCTGCGCGACCGCCTGGCCAAGGGCTTGCAGGAAATCGAAGAAGTCTATGTCAATGGCGACATGGCGCACCGCGTGCCGCACAACCTCAACGTCAGCTTCAATTACGTCGAGGGCGAATCGCTGATCATGGCGATCAAGGATCTGGCCGTGTCGTCCGGCTCGGCCTGCACCTCGGCCAGCCTGGAACCGTCCTATGTGCTGCGCGCGCTCGGCCGCAGCGACGAACTGGCGCACAGCTCGATCCGCTTTACCATCGGCCGCTTCACGACCGAGTCCGACATCGATTTTGCGATCGAGCTGCTCAAGGCCAAGGTCGGCAAGCTGCGCGAATTGTCGCCGCTGTGGGATATGTTCAAGGAAGGGATCGACATCAATTCGATCCAGTGGGCCGCGCACTGAGGCGACGACGCAAAAACGTAACAAATTGAATTCATTAGGAGTTGATCACATGGCTTACTCGGAAAAAGTACTCGACCACTACGAAAACCCGCGCAACGTCGGCGGCTTCGAAAAGGGGGACGACAGCATCGGCACCGGCATGGTCGGCGCGCCGGCCTGCGGCGACGTCATGAAATTGCAGATCAAGGTCGGCGCCGACGGCCTGATCGAAGATGCCAAGTTCAAGACCTATGGCTGCGGCTCGGCCATTGCCTCCAGTTCGCTGGTGACGGAATGGGTCAAGGGCAAGACGCTCGAACAAGCCTTGTCGATCAAAAATACGCAGATTGCCGAAGAATTGGCGCTGCCGCCGGTCAAGATCCACTGTTCTATCCTGGCCGAAGACGCAATCAAGGCGGCGGTGCTCGACTATCAGACGCGTCATCCGGCAGTTGCGTAAATCAGTGGCTTAAATTAGGGGCGTAAATTCCCGTACGGAGGAACATGGCAATGGCAATTACCCTCACCGAAAAAGCGGCGACGCACATCAACCGCTATATCGACCGCCGCGGCAAGGGCGTCGGTTTGCGGTTCGGCGTGCGCACCACCGGTTGTTCGGGGCTGGCGTACAAACTTGAATATGTCGATGTGGCGGCGCCCGAAGACCAGGTCTTCGAGTCGCATGGCGTGAAAGTGTTTGTCGATCCCAAGAGTCTGCCTTATATCGACGGCACCGAACTCGATTTCACGCGCGAAGGCTTGAACGAGGGGTTTAAATTCAACAACCCCAATGTCAAGGATGCGTGCGGTTGCGGCGAAAGCTTCCGCATTTAAATTCCGATCAACCCGGCGGCGCTGCGGCAAGCCGCGCGCCGCCGTGATTTTTTCCAGTCGACCGCGTCTCATGCAAAATCATTTCGACCTGTTTCAATTGCCGCCGCAATTTGCGCTCGATGCCGAGGCCCTGGACCGCGCTTACCGCGAAGTCCAGAACAAGGTCCATCCGGATCGCTTCGTCAATGCCAGCGATGCCGAAAAGCGGGTCGCCATGCAATGGACCACGCGCGCCAACGAAGCTTACCAGACGCTGAAAAAGCCGTTGCCGCGCGCGCGTTATCTGTGCGAATTGCACGGCATCGATTTGCAGACCGAATCGAATACCGCCATGCCGCTCGATTTTTTGATGCAGCAAATGCAGTGGCGCGAAGAATTGCAGGACGCGCTGGCCGGCAAGGATGTGGCCGCGCTCGAGGCGCTCGAGGCGCAATTGCAGGCGGCGCGCCGCAGCAATCTGGCCGGCATCGCGCAATTGCTTGACGCTCAGGACTTTGCGGCGGCGGCGCAGCAGGTGCGGGCTTTGATGTTTCTGGAAAAATTCGGCGAAGAAGTGGCCGCCGCTTTCGATGCGCTGGCCGGCTAGCGGCCGAGCCTGGCCGGCAGCGGCCCGGCGGTCGCAGCTAACGATCGCAGGTAAAATAGCGCTTGCATGCAAATTGATATAAAAACGGCCGTACAAAAAGCGGTGATATAAAAAGCGGCGATATAAAAAATACGCTTAATTTCGGGTCTCGAACAAACACATGGCACTTTTACAAATTTCCGAACCGGGCATGTCGACGGCGCCGCACCAGCACCGGCTGGCGGTGGGCATCGATCTGGGCACGACCAATTCGCTGGTGGCAACCGTGCGCAGCAGCGTGCCTGAAGTCTTGTGCGACGACCAGGCCAGGCCTTTGCTGCCGTCGGTCGTGCGCTATCTGCCGGACGGCAACGCCAAGATCGGCTATCCGGCCCAGGCCGCGCAAACCACCGATCCCAAGAACACCATCGTCTCGATCAAGCGTTTCATGGGCCGCGGCCTGAAAGACATCGCCCACGTCGAGCATCTGCCTTACGATTTTCAGGATACGCCTGGCATGGTGCAATTGAAGACCGTGGCCGGACTCAAGAGCCCGGTCGAGATCTCGGCGCAAATCCTGGCCACGCTGCGCCAGCGCGCCGAAGATGCGCTCGGCGATGAGCTGGTCGGCGCCGTCATCACCGTGCCGGCTTATTTCGATGATGCGCAGCGCCAGGCCACCAAGGATGCGGCGCAACTGGCGGGACTGAATGTCTTGCGCCTGCTGAGCGAACCGACGGCGGCCGCCATCGCCTACGGCCTCGACAATGGCGCCGAAGGGATTTATGCCGTGTACGACCTCGGCGGCGGCACCTTCGACATCTCGATCCTGAAGCTGACCCGCGGCGTGTTCGAAGTGCTGGCCACCGGCGGCGATTCGGCGCTCGGCGGCGACGACTTTGATCACCGCCTGTTTTGCTGGATCATCGCGCAAGCCGGCCTGGCACCGCTGTCGAACGAAGACACGCGCATCCTGATGGTGGCGGCGCGCCGCGCCAAGGAGCAGTTGAGCGATCACGAACAGGCCCGCATCGCGCTGACGCTCAATTCGGGCGAGGCGGTCGAGCTGACGATCACGCGCGCGCAGTTCGCCGAGATGACGCAGCTCTTGGTGGGCAAGACGATTGGCGCCGTCAAAAAGGCCTTGCGCGACGCGGCCCTGACGGTGGCCGAGGTCGAGGGCGTGGTGCTGGTCGGCGGCGCCACGCGCATGCCGCATATCCGCAGCGCCGTCGGCGAATTTTTCCAGAAAATGCCGTATCTCGACATCGATCCCGACAAGGTGGTCGCGCTCGGGGCCGCGATCCAGGCCAATTTGCTGGCCGGTAACCGCGCCAGCGGCGACGACTGGCTGCTGCTCGATGTGATCCCCTTGTCGCTGGGGATAGAAACCATGGGCGGCCTGGTCGAGAAAATCATTGCGCGCAATTCGACCATTCCGTGCGCGCGGGCCCAGGAATTTACCACTTTCAAGGATGGCCAGACGGCGCTGGCGGTCCACGTCCTGCAGGGCGAACGCGAACTGGTGTCCGATTGCCGTTCGCTGGCCCGTTTCGAGTTGCGCGGCATTCCGCCGATGGCGGCCGGCGCGGCGCGCATCCGGATTACCTATCAAGTCGATGCCGATGGCCTGCTGTCGGTTTCGGCGCGCGAATTGCGCTCCAATGTCGAAGCCTCGATCACGGTCAAGCCGTCCTACGGCCTGGGCGACGATGAAGTGGCGCGCATGCTGCAGGATTCCTACCGTGCGGCCGATCTCGACATGGCCGCGCGCGCGCTGCGCGAAGAGCAGGTCGATGCCGAACGGCTGTTGCTGGCCACGCGCGCTGCGCTCGACGAAGACGGCGATCTGCTCAGCGCCGCCGAGCGCGCCGACATCGAGCAGCTGATGCGCGCGCTGACGACCGGCATGCAGACCGACGCCGCCGCCGCCTTGCGGCAAAAAGTCGCTTTGCTGGCCAACGGCACCGAACAGCTGGCCGCGCGCCGCATGGACCGTAGCGTGCGCAGCGCGCTGGCCGGCAAGCGGCTCGACGAAGTCATTTGACATCACCATTCACATACCAGAGGTATAGCGTGCCCCAAATCGTAGTTTTGCCCCATGCCCTGCTGTGCCCGGAAGGCGCCGTCATCGAGGCGCCGGCCGGCATGTCGGTGTGCGACGCCTTGCTGGCCAACGACATCGAAATCGAGCATGCCTGCGAAAAATCGTGCGCCTGCACCACCTGCCACGTGATCGTGCGCGAGGGCTTCGAATCGCTCGGCGAGGCCGACGACAAGGAAGAAGATTTGCTCGACAAGGCGTGGGGGCTGGAAGCGCAGTCGCGCCTGTCGTGCCAGTCGATTGTCGACGAGACCGACCTCGTCATCGAAATTCCGAAATACACGATCAATCAAGTCAGCGAAAACCATTGACGAGGACGTAATATGAAATGGACTGATAGCGGCCCGATTGCCGAAGCCCTGTTCGATAAATTTCCCGAGATTGACCCGTTGACGGTGCGCTTTACCGATTTGCACCGCTGGGTCTGCGAGCTGGACGAGTTTGACGACGAGCCCGGACGCAGCGGCGAGAAAATCCTCGAGGCCATCCAGCTGGCCTGGATCGACGAGGCGCGCTAGCTTTTGCGGGCAGATTGCATTCATACCGTACTTCATACAAGACACAGGGCATCATGAGCAAGAAAAAAACGGCAGCGTCGTCGACGACGGCGGCCGAGGCAATGCAGACTGCAATGCCGGAAATCAAAGCCGGACAATCGATCGAGTTATTGAAGGAGTTGCACATCCTCACGCGCGACGGCAAGATGAACCAGGACAGCCGCCGCAAGCTCAAGCAAGTCTATCATCTGGTGCAATTCATCGAGCCGCTGCTGGCCGAATTGCAGCAGCAGGCCGCGCCGGGGCAGGGCATCTCGCTGGTCGACCACGGCGCCGGCAAGTCTTATCTCGGTTTCATCCTGTACGACCTGTTTTTCAAGGCGCTGGCCGCGCAGCCGGATACGCAGCCGGATACGCAGTCGCATATCTACGGCATCGAAACGCGCGCCGAACTGGTGACCAAATCGCAGGAACTGGCGCAGCGCCTGCAATTTCCCGGCATGTCGTTTTTACACCTGTCGGTGGCCGACGCCATCACCTCCAGTGCTCTGCCAGAGAAAATCGATATCGTCACCGCCCTGCATGCCTGCAATACCGCGACCGACGATGCCATCCATTTCGCCCTCAAGCGCCACGCCCGTTTCATCGTGCTGGTGCCATGCTGCCAGGCCGAAGTGGCTGCCGTTCTAAAGCAAAACAAGGGCAAGCAACTGGCCCGCAACGCCCTGACCGAATTGTGGCGCCATCCGCTGCACACGCGCGAATTCGGCAGCCAGGTCACCAATGTCTTGCGTTGCCTGCAGCTCGAAGCGCATGGCTATCAGGTCAACGTGACGGAACTGGTCGGTTGGGAGCATTCGATGAAAAATGAATTGATTATTGCCACCTATAAAGACTTGCCGCGCGAGCGTGCGCGTGCGCGCCTGGCTGAGGTGCTGGCTGAATTGGGCCTGGAACAGATGCAAGAACGGTTTTTTGCGACAATGTAAGCACCATTATGGTGCATTCTCTCGCTATTCAGGCTTTGCCTAGTGCTAATTTCTTCATTGAATGCACCGTTATATTACGCTTTATTCTTATCGATTTTTTACGTTTGCACCGAGCGAACAGGTATAATTCCGGCACATGAACGCCCCCAGAGACACACAGGTAGATCAGCTACGCTTGCCGCCGCACTCTATCGAAGCAGAACAATCCGTACTGGGTGGTTTATTGCTCGATAATGCAGCGTGGGACCGTATTGCCGATTTCATTCGCGAAGAGGATTTTTACCGGCACGACCATCGTGTCATCTTTTCGCATATGATCAGGCTGATCAATGCCTCGCGTCCGGCCGACGTCATCACCGTGTTCGAAGCCCTGACCTCGATCGGCAAGGCCGACGAAGTCGGCGGTCTGGCCTATCTCAATGCGCTGGCCCAAAATACGCCGTCGGCCGCCAATATCAAGCGTTACGCCGAAATCGTGCGCGACCGCGGTGTGCTGCGCAAGCTCATTACCGCCGCCGACGACATTTCCGGCCAGGCTTTCAGCCCGCAGGGCAAGGAAGTCAAGCAGATGCTCGATGAGGCCGAATCGAAGATTTTTGCGATTGCCGAAGAGGGCGCGCGCGGGGCCCAGGGCTTTACCGCGATCCAGCCCTTGCTGACCCAGGTGGTCGAACGCATCGACGAACTGTATAACCGCGACAATCAAAACGACATCACGGGCGTGCCGACCGGCTTTGCCGATCTGGACCGCATGACTTCGGGCCTGCAGCCCGGCGATCTGGTGATCGTCGCCGGCCGGCCGTCGATGGGCAAGACCGCGTTTTCGGTCAATATCGGCGAAAACGTCGCCATCGACAGCGGCCTGCCGGTGGCCGTGTTTTCGATGGAAATGGGCGGCGCCCAGCTGGCGATGCGGATGCTCGGCTCGGTCGGCCGGCTCGATCAGCACCGCCTGCGCACCGGCAAACTGATCGACGAGGATTGGCCGCGCCTGACGCATGCGATCCAGAAGATGAACGAAGCGCAGCTGTATATCGACGAAACCCCGGCCTTGAACTCGATCGAGCTGCGGGCCCGCTCGCGCCGTCTGTCGCGCCAGTGCGGCAAGCTGGGCCTGATCATCGTCGATTACCTGCAGCTGATGTCGGCCAATACCGCCGGTGAAAACCGCGCGACCGAAATTTCCGAAATTTCGCGTGGCCTGAAAGGGCTGGCGAAAGAATTGCAGTGCCCCGTCATCGCCTTGTCGCAGCTTAACCGCTCGCTCGAGCAGCGCCCCAACAAACGCCCCGTCATGTCCGATCTGCGCGAATCCGGCGCGATCGAACAGGATGCCGACGTGATCCTGTTTATTTATCGCGACGAGGTCTACAATCCCGACTCGCCCGATAAAGGCACGGCCGAAATCATTATCGGCAAACAGCGTAACGGTCCGATCGGTAGCGTTCGCCTGACCTTCCAGGGGCAATTTACCAAGTTTGAAAATTACGCCGGCAATTTGTCGATCTACGGCGGAGACTAAAATGCGGCCCGCGGGCCGCA
>JAIZVZ010000054.1 GCA_021768485.1 Oxalobacteraceae bacterium
GTGAGCGACAACGGCAGCGGCATTCCCAAAGACGTCCTGCCGCGCATCTTCGACCCTTTCTTCACCACCAAGCCGGTCGGCAAAGGGACCGGGCTCGGCCTGTCGCTGTCCTACCGCATCATAGAAAAACATCGCGGCACCTTCAATGTCGTCAGCGAGCCCGGGGTCGGCAGTACCTTTCGCATCACCCTGCCGATACGCCAGAACGAGCACGAGGCCAAGCCATGAATGCAATCCAAGCACAATTGAACGCCAGCGAAACGGTCCGCGCTCCCACCTTGCTGTTTGTCGACGACGAACCGAACATCCTGTCCTCGCTGCGGCGCCTGTTCCGGCCGCACGGCTACACGATATTGACCGCCGACAGCGGCGCCGCCGGCCTGGCGCTGCTGGCCGGGCAGGAAATCGACCTGGTGATTTCAGACATGCGCATGCCGACCATGGACGGCGCTCAATTTCTGGAGCAGGTTCGCAGCCGCTGGCCCGACACCGTCCGCATGCTGTTGACCGGCTACTCCGACATCGATTCGATCATGGCCGCCATCAACCGCGGCGAGATTTATCGTTACCTGACCAAGCCGTGGGACGACAACGACATCGTGCTGCAGGTCCGCCATGCCATCGAACGGCGCAATCTGGAGCGCGAAAAGGAAAGGCTGGAGGCGCTGGCGCGGCGCCAGAACGAAGAGCTCAAAGCCCTCAACGCGGGCCTGGAGGCGAAAGTCGAGGAACGCACGCAAGAAGTGCGGCGCGCGCACGACCAGCTGGTGACGGCCAACGACAAACTCAAGACGACCTTCATTACCTCGATCAAGGTGTTTTCCAATCTGATCGACCTGCGCAGCGGCCACCTGTCCGGCCATTCGCGGCGGGTGGCCGACATCGCCAGAAAGATCGCCGTCAAGATGGGGCTCGGCGATGCCGAGGTACAGGAAGTGTTCATCGCCGGCCTGCTGCTCGACATCGGCAAGCTCGGCTTTTCCGACGATATGCTGACCAAGCCGGTCAGCATGCTGAACAATGAAAATCTGGCGCTGTTTCGCAAACATCCGGTGCGCGCCGAATCGCTGATGATGCCGCTGGAAGACTTGCGCGGCGCCGCCAAAATGCTGGGGGCCCAGCTCGAACGCCACGACGGACTCGGTTTTCCCGAACACTTGAAGGGCGAGGCGATTGCGGTCGGCGCCCGCATCCTGGCACTGGCCAGCGACTTCGACAATCTGCAGCTCGGCATGCTGATGCCGCGCGCCCTGCGCCGCGAAGAAGCGATCGCCATGGTGCTCGAAAACAGCGGCAAGCGCTACGATCCGGCAGTGGTCGATGCCTTTCGCGCAGTACTCGGCCTCGAAGCCCGGCGCGAAGCAATCCGCGAGCGCAAGCTGTCTTCGGCCATGCTGGAGGCCGGCATGAAGCTGTCGCGCGACCTGCTCAGCGCCGAAGGCTTCCTGCTGCTGTCGGCCGAGCATGTGATCAACGAACGCATGATCACGCAGATCCGCAGCTTCGAGCGCAAGAACGATTCGCGCCTGACAATTTACGCCTACGAGCCGCCGCAGGCCGTATCGGCAGGAGGACAATCATGAGGCGTTTGTTACTGGTCGACGACGAATTGCTGGTGCTGCATGCATTGCAGCGCGCCTTGCGGCGCCAGCTCGGCAGCGACGATGCACATATCGAAATCTATACCGAGCCCTTGCTGGCGCTGGCGCGCTGCGAGGAAATGCGCTTTGACATCGTGATTGCGGACTACCAGATGCCGCTGATGAACGGGGTCGAGTTTCTCAAGGAAGTGATGCAGCGCCAGCCCGATGCGGTGCGCATGATGCTCAGCGCCTCGATCCAGTTCGACACGCTGCAAACGGCGATCAACGAAGCCGAAGTGTTTCGCTATATCGCCAAGCCATGGCAAATGGAAGAGCTGCGCGAACATATCGAACTGGCGCTGGCGCGCCGCGACCAGGCCATTGCCGAACGCCAGCTGGCCGATGAAGTACGGTTGCAGCGCGCAGAACTGACGCCGCAGCAGGTCGAGGCCAGGCGCCTGGAAGAACTCGAACCGGGCATCACCCGCGTCAACTGGGGCCCCGACGGCTCGGTCATCCTCGATCCCTGAGCGGAGCAGGAAAACATCGGCCGATATCAGCCGATATCAGCTGACAAGGGGCTTGAGCGGCAGGTGAATCGTAAATCTGCTGCCGCGTCCCAGCTCGCTGTCGACCTCGATGCGTCCGCCATGTTTTTTGACGATGCCGTAAGACAGCGACAGGCCAAGGCCGGTGCCGCTGCCGACCGGCTTGGTGGTGAAGAACGGTTCGAAAATGCGGTTCAGGTTTTCCGGCGCAATACCGCTGCCGCTGTCGCCGATCTCGATCCATACCCAGCCGTCCGCGGCGCCGGTGCGCACCGTGATCTGGCCGTGGTCGGCGATCGCATGGGCGGCATTGACCAGCAAATTGAGAAAAACCTGGTTGAGCTGCGACGCCAGGCATGTGACAGGCGGCAGCGCGCCATATTGCTTGACGACCGTCGCCTTGTACTTGATTTCGTTATGGGCGATGGTCAGCGTGCTGTCGAGTCCCTGATGCAGGTCGGCCACCTGCCATTCGGTTTCGTCGACATGCGAAAAGTCCTTCAGCGAGCGCACGATGTCGCGCACGCGCCGCAAGCCGTCCATCGATTCGAGCACCAGATCGTCGACGTCATCGCGCAGAAAGGCCAGATCGGCCTGCTGCTTGATCTGTGCCGCGCGCGTCCGCAGCACCGCGTCGCCCGGGGCGATCAGGTGGTCGTAATCGTCGAGCACCGCAAACAGGCGCTCGAAATAGCCGCGCAGCGCGCCCATATTCGAATTGACAAAGCCGACCGGATTATTGATCTCGTGCGCAATACCGGCCGCCAGCTGACCGATCGAGGCCATTTTTTCCGATTGCAGCAGCTGAGTCTGGGCTTCCTGCAATTTGGCGATCAATTGCTGCTGCTCCTGCCCCTTCTGTTCGAGCGCCTGCTCCATCACTTTGCGGCTGGTGATATCGGTCAGCGAACCGATGATTTCAAAAGGCCCGCCGTGTTCGTCGCGGATCAGGCGCAAGGTGTCGTGCATCCACAAATACGAGCCGTCGCTGATGCGAAAGCGGTATTCGTAACTGCGCTGGCCTTCGACAAAGATTTGCGCCAGGCTCGAAAAAATATGCGGCGCATCGTCGGGATGGATGTGATCGAACCAGAAATTCGGGTCCGCGACCATCTCTTCGGGCCGGTAACCGAGCACGCGCGAGGCATTATTGCTCACAAAAGTCATTTTGAAGTCGCCGCTCGGCACGCTGCTATAGATGATGGCCGGGGTATTATCGATCAGATATTGCAGACGCAACAAGGACAAGGCACCGCCGTCAACGGCGCCGGCGCTGGCACGATTCTTCGGCGCCGCCGCGGAGGTGGAGATATCGAATTCTTCAAACTGCATGGTCATGATGGTCATCGCCATTCGTTTGCGAAAAATCAACAATCGGTCGAGCAGATTTTAATTTTCTAAAGCAATATCTGTCACGATTATGCATGTATTTCCAAATGAAAAGAATACCTGCGCTTACAAATGTGTCATATTTTTCGATTGGTTTTTACCAATTGACAACGGCGAAAAGCAATCGCTGTAAAATGCCTTCTCAAACGAACTCGGGTGCTGCGGCGCAGCAGCGGACACGCAAGAACAGATAGCCGCCAACTCACCCCGGGTTGCGGCGTTTTTTCGGTACGCCGCTTCATTTTGCAATGCAGACTGCGCCCACAGGAGGACCCGACATGCAGCGATCGATCGCTGGCGCCAGCGCCTATTGGCACACCGCAGACCGCGACCACGACCGGGCGCAGCCAAGCGCCGTCTTCATCCACGGCGCCCAGCTCGATCATTCGGTATGGACGCTCCAGGCCGCCCATTTTGCCGGCCACGGCTTCAATGTATTAGTACCCGATCTGCCCGGCCACGGTCGCAGCCTGGGGCCTGCGCTGCCGAGCGTGGAAGCGATGGCCGACTGGATACTGGCCCTGCTCGAGGCGGCGCAGGTGGAACGGGCGATGCTGATCGGGCACAGCATGGGTTCGCTGATCGCGCTGCAGGCCGCCAGCCAGGCGCCGCTGCGGGTGAGCGGACTGGCGCTGCTCGGCTGCGCCTATCCGATGAAAGTATCGCCGTCACTGCTGGCGATGGCCAAAACCGACGAAGCGGCGGCGATCGGCATGATCAGCCGCTGGTCGCACTCCTCGCATGCGGCCGCAGCGGCCAGCGCGGAAGCGGGCCTTGATGCCAGCCCCGAGGCCCGCACTGAAGCCAGCATTGACACCCGCACTGCCCCCTACCTCAAGGCCATCGACCTGATGCAGCGCATCGCCGCCCTCAATCCCACACAGCAAGTGCTGCATTCCGATCTGCATGCCTGCAACAGCTATGCCAATGGCTTGCAGGCGGCGCAGGCGCTGCGCTGCCGGACCCTGTTCATCACTGCCGAAGACGACTTGATGACGCCGCCGCAGAGCGTGCAATCGCTGCTTGCGGCGCTGCCGCAGGCAAGCCTGGTGCAAATCGCGCGCTGCGGCCACGACATGCTGGCCGAGCAGCCGGATCGGGTATGCGAGGCCCTGTTCGATTTTGCGGTATCGGAAAG
This sequence comes from Oxalobacteraceae bacterium, assembly GCA_021768485.1. Taxonomy (GTDB): domain Bacteria; phylum Pseudomonadota; class Gammaproteobacteria; order Burkholderiales; family Burkholderiaceae_D; genus JAIZVZ01. Next base: position 4,659 of record JAIZVZ010000054.1, read on the forward strand.
ATAGCGGCCCGGACGCCGCCGGCACGCCTACAGCGACGGCAGCGCCGAGGGCACCTCGGCAGCGACCGCTGTCGGATGCTGGGCGAAGTATTCCGCCAATGGCTTGCCGAGGCCTTGTTCGACGGCCTGTTCGACTTCCTCGACCAGTGCCGAGACAGCCCCGGGCCGGCTCTCGGGGGCGCCGCGCCCGCTATTTCCTGGCACCATGCGGCCGCTGGCGCTGGTGACATTGAAGACGAACAGGCGATAGACATCGGCCAGCGTCAGCAAGGCCGGATTGGCCAGCAGCACCCAATGGTCGGTGCCTTCGGTGATGCGCTTGCCCCATTGTACGGTCGGCGGCGCGCTCGATTTGATCCGGCCGACCCAGCCGACTTCAACCATTTTTTCGAGCAGGGTTTCGATTTCGTCGAAACCGAGGCGCGTATACTGGCGGATCGTGACGGTGCCGACCACCGCAGTGGCGCCGACATCGCGCCGCCGGTGCAATACCTCGAGAATGGTCATGGCGTCGACAAACACGCCGCCCGGCACCGTCACATGCCACCAGCGCTCGTACTTAACGATGGGCATGGAGGCCACCAGCACCGCGCCGACCAGCGTGATCAACCACGACACATAGACCCACAGCAAAAAGATCGGCACCGCCGCCAGCGCCCCGTAAATCATGGTATAGCTGCTGAATTTGGCGACAAAAATCGTAAACAGGCGCTTGGCGATTTCGAAGGCAATTGCGGCCAGAAAGCCGCCCCACAAGGCGTCGCGCCAATCGACAAAACGGTTTGGCACAGCAAAATAGAGCAGCGTGCAGGCCAGCGTGGTCAAGCCGATCGAGACCAGCGTATAAAAAATATAGCCGAGCACCGGCACGCTGTGCACCACGCCGTTGGTGGCGATGAACAGGTGCGAACTGACGCTCAGCGAGACCCCCATCAGCAGCGGCCCCAGCGTCACCAAAGCCCAGTACACCATGATGCGCTGCGCCAGCGGACGCGCGGTGCGCACGCGCCAGATCTGGTTGGTCACGCGCTCGATCATGCTCATCATGGTGACGGCGGTAATCATCAGGGCCACCGCGCCGATCGCCGACAGGCGCGTGGCCTTGCTGGCAAACTGCGTCAGGTAGCCAAGAATCGTGTTGGCGATCGCTTTCGGCATCAGGCTCTGGACAAAATAGGCTTCCAGCGAGGCGCGAAAACTGTTAAACATCGGGAAAGTGGTAAACAGGGCGAAGGCAATCGTCAGCACCGGCACCATCGCCAGCACCGTGGTAAAAGTGAGGCCGCCGGCCACTTGCGGCAAGCGTTCTTCCCGCAGGCGGCGCATCGCGAAGCGATTGAGGTCGCGCACCTGCGACCAGGTCAGACCGTGCAATACGGAAAAATGAAAAAAAGATGTTTTTTTTAACACAGTCATGCTTATCTTTTAAAATTGGCAGGGCCGGCCGGCGGTCCGGGTTTATGACAATACGACAGCATAATATCGCCCAAAGCGCCCTATAATACCAAGCATGAACCCACCGACGCTGATAATTCTGGTTTTATACTATTCGCGGCGTGGCGCCACGCGCAAAATGGCCGAACTGATCGCCCAGGGAATTGACAGCGTAGCCGGTTGCGAAGCGCGTTTGCGCACCGTGCCGGCGGTCTCGACGGTCAACGAAACGGTCGAACCGGACATGGCGCAGGACGGCCCGCCCTACGTCCAGCTGCAGGATCTGGCACAGTGCGCCGGCATTGCGCTCGGCTCGCCTACCCGTTTCGGCAATATGGCGTCGGCCATGAAATATTTCTGGGACGGTACCGGTAGCGACTGGCTGGCCGGCACCCTGGCCGGCAAGCCGGCCTGTGTGTTCAGCTCGACCGGCAGCCTGCACGGCGGCCAGGAAGCGACCCTGCTGACGATGATGATCCCGCTGCTGCATCACGGCATGCTGCTGATGGGCCTGCCGTACACCGAGGCCGAATTGATGACCACCGCCACCGGCGGCACGCCTTATGGCGCCACCCACTGGGCCGGGCTGGACGACAAAAAGACGGTCAGCGCCGAAGAAAAACGCCTGGCGCTGGCGCTGGGCAGGCGGCTGGCAAGTACCGCGCACAAATTATTTGCGAACTAAAATACACTTCAGGATGCCCGCCAACATGCCAGCCAACATGCCTACCAACATGCCCGCCAAGGTCGACAAATCGCCTCGGACAAGCATGCCCAGCCGCCTGCAAAATGCCTGTTACTATGGCGCCGTCGGCAGCCTGGTCGCGCTGCTTGCGCTATGCCTGGCCTGGGAATGGCTGCTGGCGCCGCTGCATCCGGGCGGCTCGCTGCTGGTCTTGAAAATCGTGCCGCTGCTGTGGCCGCTGGCCGGCGTCGTCAAACGCGACGTCTACACGCTGCAATGGTCGTCGATGCTGATCCTGCTCTATTTTACCGAAGGCGTGGTGCGCGGCTTTTCCGACACGCTGGCGCTTTCGAGGATGCTGGGCTGGGGCGAGACGGCCCTGGTCTGCATCTATTTTTTATGTACCGTCCTGTATCTTCACCCATACAAAAAAGCCGCCAAGCTGCTGGCGCGCCAAGCTATCGAAAAGGCGACGCGCTAAAGGCTTTGCGGCCACGGGCCGATCGGCGCCTCGACGCCCATCTCGGCCCCTCGCCACCCTCTTTCCTCACCAATGAACACCATGCCACCTGTAACATTCGATTTTCTGCAACTATGCCGCGCCACTGTCGGCGACGACTACGTCATCACCGGCGCCACCGAGCTGGCGCCCTATCTGCTCGATTGCCGGCGCCGCTTCAGCGGCAAGGCGCTGGCCCTGGTCTCGCCGGCCTCCACCGCCGAGGTGGCCGCGATTGTCCGTCTGTGCCGCCAGTTCGGCATACCGATCGTGCCGCAAGGCGGCAACACCGGCCTGGTGATGGGCAGCGTGCCCGACAGTTCGGGCACCGCCATCATCCTCTCGACCCGGCGCCTGAACCGCATCCGCGCCATCGATACGCAAAACAATACCGTGACCGTCGAAGCCGGCTGCGTGCTGCAAAACATCCAGGAAGCAGCCAGCCTGGCGCAGCGCCTGTTTCCGCTGTCGCTGGCCTCCGAGGGGTCGTGCACCATAGGCGGCAATCTGTCGACCAATGCCGGCGGCACTGCAGTGCTGGCCTACGGCAACACGCGCGAGCTATGCCTGGGCCTGGAAGTGGTCACTGCCAGCGGTGAGATCTGGGACGGCCTGCGCGGCCTGCGCAAAGACAATACCGGCTACGATTTGCGCGACCTGTATATCGGCGCCGAAGGCACGCTTGGCATCATCACGGCCGCCGTCATGAAGCTGTTTCCCAAGCCGGCCGCCCATGTGACGGCGGTGGCCGCCATGCAGACCACGCAAGACGCGCTGGCGCTGCTGACGCTGGCGCAAAAGGAATGCGGCGCGGCGCTGACCGGCTTCGAACTGATGTCCCACCTCTGCCTGGAACTGGTGAGCAAGCATTATCCGCATCTGCCGCTGTCCTTCGACCGCGCCTACCCGCAATACGTCTTGCTGGAATTGTCGAGCAACGAATCGGGCCGGCACGCCAATGCCCTGCTCGAAAAAACCCTGGCGGGGGCGCTCGAGGACGGCCTGGCGCAAGACGCCATCATCAGCCAGTCCTTGATGCAATCGGCAGCGCTATGGCAGTTGCGCGAGCATATTCCACCGGCACAGGCCGCCGAGGGCAAGAACATCAAGCACGACATCTCGCTGCCGATCTCGGCCATCGCCCACTTCATCGAGGCCACCGACGCTCTGCTGCAAGAGCATTTCCCGGGCTGCCGCGTGGTCTGCTTCGGCCATCTCGGCGATGGCAACCTGCACTACAACGTGGCCGCACCGCTGGGCGTGACGGATGAAAACTTCCTCGTCCATTACGATGCCGTCAACCGCCTGGTACACGACAGCGTCCACCAGTTCGGCGGCTCGATTTCAGCCGAACACGGCATCGGCGCCTTGAAACGCGCCGACTTGCGGCGCTACAAATCGGCCATCGAGATTTCCTTGATGGAAGCGGTCAAGAAAGCGCTCGACCCGCAGCAGTTGATGAATCCAGGAAAAATAATCTGAACCCTCCTGTAGCGCCGCTCCGGATGGCGCTATTGGCTGTTGAAATAATCGTAGGCCACCACCGCGCACGAGAGCGCCGTCAGCGGCGTATGGTAGTTTGCCTTCAGCGCTTCGGCGGCATCGTCGCCGGCCAGCAAGGCATTGGCAATGATTAATTGCTTCAAATCCGAAAAAATCGATTTCGCGCGCCCGTACAACTCGCCCTCGCCGTCCGCGCTGTCGACATCGACCACGCTCACGTCGACGGCGCCGTGGGCCGCAAAATACGCCTGCGCCAGACGCGTATTTTGAAAATACACAATCGGATCGGCATTGCCGCCGCACAGCAGCAGCGGAGCCGCCGGGGTCCAGGTACGCAAATCGTTTTTCAGGGCCGCCGCCCGCAGGCGGTTGGCCGGCGCGCAATCGAGCGGCGCCGTGCTCGATGCCGACGGACAGGGATGGGCGGCCAGATCGGCCAGCAAGGCCGTCACATAACTGGTCTTGAGCAAGCTTTGCGCCGGCGGTCCGAAATACGCCTTGTCGGCGGCGCTGACCAGCGCGTAATTGGGCGCATCGGTGCCGAACTGGAATTTGTCGGGCAGGCGGCCCGCCGCCACCAGGGTCGCAAGCCCGGCATTATTGGGCAATAGCGCCTCGATCCCGGTGCTGTAGGCATCGCTATAAATACTGGCGGTCGAGGCATAAATATCGCCATAGGCCTTTTGCCAGCTGGTTTCGAGCATCAGGCCGAACGCGACGCCTTTATAGATCGGCTTGCCGCCATAGGCTGCATCGACCTCGGCGCTCATGGCATAGGCGCCGCTCTGGGCAACCGTGGCCGTCGGCATGCTGCCGGCCGCCTGCATCGCGCGCGCGGTGGCCAGTGCCACATAGCCGCCCTGCGAATAACCGGTGAGAAACAGCTTGCCGCTCTCATGCACCGAACTGCTCACTTCCGGCAAGGCCTTGCGCGCCGCCGCCAGCGCATCGAGCATGTCCTTCGATTGCTGGTCGGCGTTGTGGAAAGGGTGATAGCCGAGGCGCGACTTGTCGTAGCCGGCATAATTGGGCGCCACCACGATATAGCCGTGCGCGGCATAAATGGCGGCCAGCGAGCCTTCGATGCCGCTGATGGCGACATCGCCGAAATCGGCCAGGTTCAGCTGACGCCCGGTCGCCGTGCCATGCGCATACAGCAGCAAGGGACGGCCGCCGCTGCAGGCCGGCGCGCTGCCGGTCGGCAGCATCAGGGCGGCGGTGGCATTGGTCTGCTCGGCTACGGCGCCGACCGTGTTGTATTCCATATAGTGGAAATCGACGCCGCATTGGGCGGAACCGAACAAGGCCAGCAGCCGCGACGCCGCCTGGCCAATGGTGGGCGTGAGGTTGCGGCTCAGCTGGGCGTCGACGCCCAAGCTGTTCAGCGACAGGGTCCGCGCCGGCGGATCCTGCACCAGCGTGCCGCGCGCGCTCAGGCCGGTATCGGGACCGGCCGCTGTCGTGCCGGAACCGCCGCAGGCCGCCAGCAGCAAGCCAAACGGCAAACCGGACCGCAGGCACCGCCATCGATTGTCCGCGCGTCGATCCATAGTCCCTCCGCCTCGTGCCGGCTTCGGCCGCCGGCAGCCATGATTTCAGCGATGATTGCAAGCACGGCCGGCGCTGATCAGCGCCGGCCGGGATAGCCGCCAAACCAAGTAAAATTCATTATAGGGCAATGACACATGAGGACAAGGCGATGACGTCTCTGGAAACACCACGGCTGAGCATGCGCTTGATGCGCAGCGACGATGCCGAATTTTATCTAACGCTGCAAAATACCGAGGGCTGGCGGAAAAACATCGGCGACCGCGGCATCCGCAGCGTCGAGGCGGCACGCCAGGCCTTGCTTGACGGTCCGCTGGCCATGCAGGCGCGGCACGGCTTCAGCCTGCTTGCGGTCGAGCGCAAGGGCTTGCCAGGCGCGATCGGCATGTGCGGCCTGGTCAAGCGCGACATGTTGCCGGAAGTCGATATCGGTTATGGCTTCCTGCCCGAATACTGGGGCCAGGGCTATGCCTTCGAAGCGGCCAGCCGGGTCCTGGCCCATGCCAGGGACGACCTGGGCCTGAAGCGGCTGATGGGCATCAGCGCCCGCCACAATGCCGGCTCGATCCGTATCCTGGAAAAACTCGGACTGCAGCTGCAAGAGGTAATCCGGACCAGCGACAGCGATCCCGGCACCTTGCTCTACGTGCGCCAGCTGTAGGCGGCCGCCCTTCCGGATGCGCCCGCGCTCAGCCCTTCCAGACGCGCTGCAAGCCGGTGTCGGCATGAATCCAGCCGCCGCGCTCGCCGGGCCGGTAATAAAAGCCGACGCCGCCCTGGCGGAAGCTGCGCACCAGGCCGCCCAGCACTTCCGAATTGAGGTTGGCGATCCGGATATCGGCGGCCTTGCCCTGAATGTGCAGCGACTGGCGTGCCGCCGGCACACCCTCTTCAATCAATTTTTTATTGGTTTGCGGCGTCCGATAGCCAGACAGAATTTCCAGCGGATGCCGCATGCCGTAACGGGCCACGAAGGCCTGGGTGCCCCACAAGGTCTCGAGCAGCTTGGGATCGATTGCCAGCGTCTGCTTGGCGCTGACGTCGCGCAGCAGGTGGCATAGCTCCTGATAGGCGGCCGGCACGATTTCGCCGTCCTTCCAGTACAAGAGCTTGGCGCGCTCGCCGCTGGCCGGGCGCGTCACATCCAGCACGCGCGGCTTGAGCCAGAATTCGAGGTCCAGCGTCTGCGCGTCGAACAGGTCCGGCGGCGGCTGCAATTCGTGGGAACGGACATTATCATGGGCATCGCCGGAGCCGCTCTGCGACGCCGCCTCCGTGGACCGCGCAGACGAGGGGCGCGACATCTGTGCGCAACCGGTCAAGGGGTCGGCCAGCACGCTGGCCAAGCCCACGGACAAGCCCTGTTTGAGGAAATTTCGACGGGAATGCATATCGTTTGACTCGCTTCTTGGCGCGCTGCAGCCCGTGCGCGGGGCAGCCGCCTTTCTACAGAATGGCACTAATATAACGCAAGCAGCAAAAAAATGCGCGGCAAAATTACGCTTCGCGCAACACCCGAAAAAGCCATCTTCACTCGCGCAGGCGCGCCAGGCTAGCAACAAATGTACATCTTCATCATAAATGGATGGAGTTTTTATAGTTTTTTAGGCTAAACTATCTCATCCCGCGAAGGGAATTCATAACATTACAACGGAGCTATCGCATGAATCGTATTGAACTCGTCGAAAAAATCGCAACTGAAAATGAAATCACGAAGGCCGCAGCTGCCCGTATCCTTACCACGATTACCACAGCCATCGTGGCTTCCGTAAAAAAAGGTAACCCAGTTCAGTTGATCGGTTTCGGCACGTTTAAGCAAGTCAGTCGCGCCGCACGTAAAGGCCGTAATCCAAGCACCGGCGCAGCAATCAAGATTGCAGCAGCTAAATTGCCTAAGTTCGTTGCAGGTGCAGCATTCAAGGATGCCGTCGATCCGAAATCGGCAAAGCGTAAGGCGGCGAAGTAATCGCCAGCGCTTTCGGTTTCAGGAAGGACAAAGCGACGCTTCATGCGTCGTTTTTTTTGGCCGCTCGCCTGGCAGGCAAGGTCGGCGGCGGCAACGATGGCCGCAACGACGGCAGCAACGACGGGGCAGCATCCGGCGCGCAAAGCCCGTCATATGGCGTCAGGCACCGCGCTCCCGCGCCGCCGTCTCATGCGGCTTCATCCGCAGCCACTGGGTCAGTGCCGGCAGAATCGAGGATAAGGCGGCGCCGCCCTGGCTGTGCGCCAGCAAACCGGGCGCCACGGCCAGCGCCGTCGCCGCCAGCGCCCGCCAGTTATTGCGCCGCCCCAGAAGCAGCACGCCAAGCGCGCCGGCCGCCGCCGCATATGGATGGCGCGTGAGAATTTTAAAAGTCCGGCTACGCGGAAAATGATCGCTGAACACGTCATGGGCAAAACGCAAATCCTGTTCGCCGCGATAGCCGGCCGCGACCAGGCGCCGGTTGATCAGCATCTCGGCGCGGTAGCGTGTGCGGGTCAGATCCATGCGGGCGACGATCGCATCGCGCTCTTTTTTCAGGGCCTCGAGTTCGCTCACAGCAGCTCCTTGAGGAAGGCGATATCCTGCTGCACGGCGTCGCGGATCAGGCCGCTTCCGGGGCCAGGACGCTGCGCGGCGCGCTGGCGCGCATAACAGACCAGCGCCGCCAGCACCCAGACGGCCGCCACGCCCCAGGCCGCCGCAACGCGGTAAGCGCTATCCCAGTAACTGACGATGACGGCAAGCCCGATGAACATCGCCGCCAGAAATACGCAGGCAGCAAACAGCGCGGCCTGGCCGGTGCGCCGGGCAAGCTCGTGCTGCGCGATTTCAAGTTCGACACGAATCAATTCGATATAGTCATTGACGCGATCCAGAGTGATCGCACCGATTTCCTTGACCTTTTCTATGGTGTTTATCACGGCGCTTCCTGTTCATCAAAACCACGGTTCGTCGATCAGCCAGGCAAATAGCCATGCAATGCCGAGGCCGGCAATGCAAATGGCGGCACGCCAGGCGCCGCCGCCTTTTTCAATCATTAACTATTCTGCTATCTTTTTTCCGCCTGCCTGCGGCATTTCAGCCGCATTTCAGCCGCATTTCAGCAGAATGTCAGCGGCGGGCCAGCAGCGCGCCGACCAGCAGGCCGATCACCGCCGCCACCCCCACCGATTGCAAAGGCTTGGCCTTGACGTATTCGCCGCTCGCATCGACGCCGCGCACCAGCCTGTCCTTGGCCTGCAGCGCCAGGTCACCGACCGAGCCCTTGGCTTCATGATAGGTGTCGAGCAGCTTTTGCTTGGCTATCGCCAGATCGGCCTCCGACAAGTGCGGAATCTTGGCAATCAAATCGTCAAGATCGGCTTTCAGGTTCGACGCTTCCGTACGCGTGGTGCGCCCCACTTGCTCCGCCCCTTTTTTGACGGCATTGCCGATGTTTTCGGCGGCGCTGCCCGCATCGCGTGCAGCCGTCCGAGCGGCGTCCGATGCGCCATTGGTTTTTTGTGCAGTCGTTTCCATGATATGCCCTTTAAGTAAATATGAATGATTACGATCGAATGATGACGATCAAAGCAAAGTCCATCAGTGCGGGCGTTGCCTGACAAGAGCCTGCCCACGCAGACTCCAAGCTGATCAGTTAGCAAGTATTGGCGAAAAGATCAGTGTCTTGTATAGGGGGACGCCGCGATGCCATGTAGGAAATGGCGAAGCAAGAGGCGAAATCGCCCTCGTGAACGACGACCGCTCCGAAAAAACATGCGCCGCCATGCCGGCACGAAGAAAAGCTTTCTTGAGCATAATCCAGTAGCACGACAGCTCCTTGAGTTGCATCAACATCAAATTACAGCCGGCCAGCTCGCTTTCCGCCTGCCGAAATCGGGTTTTACAATGCGACCACCTTGCTGCCGCGCGGCGGCGCAAAGTCGCCGATGGCATCGACCAGGCCGGCAGTACAGGCATCGATGGCGGCAATATGCAAATCGGAATGGCCGTACACTTTCCATTGTGCCGGCGTCAGCGTCAAATGCCTCTTGAGCAGCGATTCGGTGCGCGCATCGTCGGCGATCAAGCCATCGGCGATGATCTTGAGCGCTTCCGAACGCAGGCCGTCATGCGGACTGGCATGGGATTTGTGAATCATGAAGCGCGCGGTTTCGGAGGCCACGCGGCGCTTCCCGGCCAGAAATACGATGGCGGCAATCGAGGCCACCACGCCGCAGTTATACATGACGAAATGGATGCCGAGATTGCCGAGATAGTTGTAGAGGCAGATGCCGTCGCTGACGTAGCCGCCATGCGAATGCAGCAGCACATGGGCGGTCGTGATGCGGCCGGCACTCATGCGCGCAGTCCCTTCGAATACGCGGCTGACCATGTCGTTATTGACGTCGCCCGACAAAGTGTAATAGCCGTCTTTGGCATTGGCTTGCGCACTTTCACTCATCGGGCGCTCCATGGCTGTGCGATCGGTAAAGAACAAGGTCCGGCGCCGCCGCGCAAGATCGCAAGGCAAGCCGCGGAACCGGCGTCCAGTATCTGGCGCGCACGGCCGAGAATCTGTGCGATTCATAACTTATGACCTGCGGCAAAGCGCCGCCCGGGCGCCTGCCTGCCCTACACCACAAACATGGCCGAGACGGCCGCCGCCATGACCAGCGTCGCCAGCCAGCCGAGCGCGCGCAACCGCCAGCCGAGCGTAAAGCGGCCCATGATTTCGGGGCGCGAGGCCATCAGCATGGTCAGTATCATGATAGGCACTGAAATGACGCCATTGAGCACCGCGCTCCAGTACAGTGCCTTGATCGGGTCGATCCCGGTAAAATCGAGCACGCAACCGACCAGGGTCGAAATCGCGATGATGCCGTAAAATCCGCGCGCCTCGACCGGCTTGTAATTGAGGCTGTTTTTCAATTTCAGGGCGCCGGCCAGCGCATAGGCCGAGGCCCCGGCCAGCACCGGAATCGACAGAAAGCCGGTGCCGATGATCCCGGCCGAAAACAGGAAAAACGCAAAATCGCCGGCAATCGGGCGTAGCGCCAGCGCGGCCTGCGCCGAGGTCTCGATCTGCCTGACGCCATGCATGTGCAAGGTCGCGGCCGTAGTCAGAATAATGAAGAAGGCGACCAGATTCGACATGCCCATGCCGACAATGGTATCGACTTTCTGCCGGCTCAGATAAGCGGCACGAGTCAGCCTGGATACGCCTTTCAAGGGCCGGCGATCGGCATGGCTGTGCAATTCCTCGACTTCCTGCGAAGCCTGCCAGAAAAACAGATAGGGGCTGATCGTGGTGCCGAACACGGCCACGATCGTCGTCATATAGTCGGGCGACCAGTCGATCGCCGGCATCAGCGTCTGGCGCAGCACGCTGGCCCACGGAATCGGGATCGCAAAGGCGGTGGCGACATAGGCGAACAAGGCCAGGGTCAGCCATTTGAGAAATCTGACGTATTGCCGGTACGGGATAAAAATCTGCAGGCCGGCCGACACGACGCCAAACAGCACCGCATACAGACGGGCGCTGCCGCCGGCCACCAGCGTGGCGGCCTGGCCCATGGCGGAGATGTCGGCGGCAATATTGATGGTATTGGCCACCAATAAAAGCGAGACGATAAAATACAGCAGCCATTTCGGATACAGGCGGCCGATATTGGTGGCCAGGCCGTGGCCGCTGACGCTGCCGATACGCGCGCTGATCAGCTGGATCGCGACCATCAGCGGATAGGTAAACAGGACCGACCATAAAATGGCATAACCCAATTTGGCCCCGGCCTGCGAATAGGTGGCAATCCCGCTCGGATCGTCATCGGCGGCGCCGGTAATCAGGCCTGGCCCCAGACTGGCCACCCACGAAGGTGAAGACGCCTGGACTACCGGCGCGGTCCGATTACCGCATTCATCACCCATTCCATTGCACTCCAGAGGATCGACAGCGCAGCATACCCTACTATGCGGTCGTTTTCGAATCCGGGCTTGGCTGTGAGGCCGCGCCCGGCTCCGCATCCGGCATGCCCGGCGCCGCAGCCAGGCTGCCAAAGGTGAGCGCATACTGGTGCGTAAATTCGGCACCGAAGAAAAATATCTGCGCCGAGTAATACACCCACAGCAGCACGGCGATCAGGGAGCCGGCGCTGCCATAGGCTGAAATCACATCGCTGTTTCCCAGATAAACGCCGATCAGGTATTTGCCAAGCATGAACAGGGCACTGGTGCCGAGCGCACCGATCCAGACATCGCGATACGATAGCGGCACTTGCGGCAAAATTTGATAAATGGCGGCAAACAGGCAACTGGCAATCGCAAACGAGAACAGTGCCGATAACGGCGCGGCAATCAAGGCCGCGCTCTCCCAGTAGCGGGCAAAGGCGGCAAGTGCCGCACTGACGACCAGCGACACCATCAACAGAAAGGCCAGGACCGCCAGCAGGCTTAGCGACAGGATGCGCGTGCGCACGAAATCGACCAAGCCGGACTTGCTGCCGCGGTGGGCTTGCCAGATATCGTCGAGGCTGCCCTTCAGCTCGGCAAACACCGAGGTCGCGCCTATCATCAAGAGCAGAAAGGCCATGCCGGTGGCCAGCATCCCCTTGGCCGGATCGCGCGCGCTGGCGATCAGGGCCGCGATCGCCCTGGCGCCATCGCTGCCGAACAGTGCGCGCAACTGCGAAAAAATGGCGCCCTGCGCGGCGTCCCTGCCGAATACGGCGCCGGCCAGCGCAATCACCACCAACAGCATCGGCGCCATCGAAAACAGGGTGTAGAAAGCCAGGGCGGCGCCTTTGCTGCTGGCGCGCCGGTCAAGCCAGGCATCGGCGACATCGAACAGCAGGCGGCGCCAGCGACTGCACGCCGGATGGCGCGGCACGCAAAGCGAAAGAAGGCGCCGGACGCGGCCGGCGGCGGACCTGACGCGGTGGAAGCGGAGAAAGTCGATTTTCATTTTCAGGGCAGCGCGTGGACGCTGACATTAAGGCACCGGTTGGCGCGCCGCGATTGCCAGATACAGGCGAACAGAACGCCTTGCGCAAATGACAATAATATTGCGCGGCAGCGGACAGCGCCATGCGCGGCATCGCATAGCACGCCCGATCGCCCGCCGCCCCGGGCCGCCCATGCATCATGCCCATGCATCAAACAAATGCACCGTGCCCATGCCTCAATCAGACCTGTGCATCGCTTCATCTTTTCCTACATGTGGTTGCGGCACTGTCTGATAGGGAAAAGAGTTTTGCTAGGGCAAACTATTCCTGTGACGCTACATATTTCGCACGTTCCATACCTTGCATTTACGTCGATCGCAGTCCAATCTGAGTCTGTACCGAATCGTTTGAAACCTGGGGGATGAAATGCACACACAGCACACGAAACCGGCTGCCGGCCTGGCCCTGGCAAATGCCGCCGGCGCCCAATATCGGCGCGATCAGCCACGCATCCTGACTGCCAATTTCGCGCACGAACTGGCGGCGGCCAATTACGCACGGCGCACGCAGCGCTGTCCATGGCTGAAATACCAGCCGGCCCAGAGCCTCGCGCGCACCGGCATGCAATCCGATTGGCTCGCCAATGCGCCGCGAGCGCGCCCGGGGAAATAGGCCTGGCCCGCAATGCCGCTGCTGCGCAGCAAACCCTTGACCACCGATTGCTGAGCGAGCGAAAACCGATGCCTAGCCGCGACGACATCCTCAATGCGAAAATCCTGATTGTCGACGACAATGCCGACAATATTGATTTGTTGAGCGAAATTTTGCGCGATATCGGCTATACCCGCGTCAGCGCCACCATGGCATCGGACACGGTCTGCGCCTTGCATGAAAAAAACCGCTACGACTTGATCTTGCTTGATTTGCAAATGCCCGATTTCGACGGCTTTCAAGTCATGGATGGACTGCGCGAAATCGAACAAGGCAGTTATCTGCCGGTCCTGGCCGTGACGGCCCAGCCGCATTTCAAGGTGCAGGCGCTGGAAGCCGGGGCGCGCGACTTCATCAGCAAACCATTTGATCTGCATGAGGTGCGCCAGCGCATCTACAACATGCTCGAAGTGCGGCTGCTCTACGAACAGCTGGCGCAATACAGCAAGGCCCAGCAAATGCTGGCCTTGCACGATGCGCTGACCGGCCTGCCCAACCGGCGCCTGCTCGAAGACCGCCTGACGACCGCGCTGCAGCATGCCAAACGCAGCCAGTTGAAAGTGGCCGTCCTGTACCTGGACCTCGACGGCTTTAAAGAGATTAACGATAACTGTGGCCATGCCGGCGGCGATGCGTTGCTCAAGCTGGTGGCTCAGCGCCTGATCAGTTCGTCGCGCCAGGAAGACACGGTGGCCCGCATCGGCGGCGACGAATTCATCGTCGTTCTCGAGCAATTGGCCGACGGCAGCGATGCCTTACATCCGGCACACAAGCTGCTCGATATCATCTGCGCGCCGTGCCAGATCAGCGATGCCACCGTGCACGTGAGCGCCAGCATCGGCATCAGCATTTATCCCGACGATGCCGCCAACGCCGCCGACCTGATCGCCTGCGCCGATGGTGCCCTCTACCAGGCCAAACGGGCGGGGAAGAACCAGCTGCATCTGAGCGCGCCGGCGCGGCCCGGCAGCGCACTCTTCGGCAAACTGGTCGCTGCCGATAAAAGCCGCTAACCTCATCTAGAGAACTGCACCATGAACGCTGCGCCCCGAGCCGCCAGCAGCCAGACGGAAGCGGTGCCGACAGACATGGCGGCGACGCCCGCCACGGCCTTTCAACAGCTGGCCGAAATGATTCCGCAACTGGCATGGACCGCGCACGCCGACGGCCGTTTCGACTATGTGAACCGGCACTGGCTGCATTACACCGGATTAACGCTGCAACCGGGGCAATCGATGAGCTGGCACGATCTGAAGCTGCATGCCGACGACCTCGACGCCTTGCAGCAAGCCTGGCGCGCTGCGCTCGAGCAGCACGTCCCCTTCGACATGGAATGCCGCATCCAGCACCGCGACGGCAGCTACCGCTGGTTCAAGACCTGCAGTGCGGCCCAGCACGACAGCGACGGCGCCATCGTCAAATGGCTCGGCACCTGCACCGATATCGATGCCTGCAAACGACGGCAGCAGGAAAGCGAACTACAGCTGGCAGCCGAACGGCGGGCGCGCGACGAAGCCGAGCGCACCGCACGCACCAGCGACGAACTGATCGCCTTGCTGTCGCATGAATTGCGCACGCCGCTGAACGCGATCGTCGGCTGGGCCCAGATTCTGTCGGGCGAAAATATCGATCCGCTGCGGCTCAAGAAAGGCATGGAAGTCATCGCGCGCAACGCCGCCCTGCAAACCAGGATGGTCAACGATTTGCTGGACATGAACCATATCATGCACGGCACATTGCGACTCGATATGCAAACGCTCGACTTCAGCGCGCTTGCCACCGCCACCATCGCCAGCGTGCAGGCCGATGCCGCCGCGCGCGAAGTGGCGCTTGCGGCCGAGATTGGCACCGGTCTCGCATTATGGGGCGACCCGCTGCGCCTGCAGCAAGTGATGTGGCATCTGCTCAGCAATGCCATCAAGTTCGCGCCCCGGCACAGCGTGGTGCATCTGACGCTCGCAGCCCTGCCCGGCGCAGTGTCGCTGAGCATCAGCGACCGCGGGCAAGGCCTGGCCGCCCATTTCAGCCGGCCGGCGCCGAGACCGTCCATGGACGGCGCCAGCGGCAAGCCAAGCGCCTGCGCGCTGAGCCTGGACCTGGTGCGCAATCTCGTGGAATTACATGGCGGGGATATCGGCACGACCGGCGCCGGCGGCGAAGCGACAGTCACCGTATTGCTGAGGCAAACGGCGCCTGGCGCCTAAGCATCCGCGTCGCTTCAAGTATCAAGTATCAGGTATCAGGTATCAGCTCAGGCCTGGCGCTGGCTCAGGCGAAGCAAGAGCGAATGCAACAAACCGAATTCGGCGGTCTTGTCGAAGAAATAGGGAACGTCGTATTGCTCGCACAAACGGCGATACGTGCTGCCGACATGATTACTCAAGACAATTTTGACGGCATCCGGCTGCACCGCTTCGCGCGCCAGCACACGCAGCAAGTTGATGCCATTGCCTTCCCTGAGCTGAATATCGAAGATGATCACATCGAAGGCATTATTCTGCAATTTACTCAATGCTTCCGCTTCAGTTTCCGCTATGCCGCTCAATTCGATGCCGGGAATGGTCGCCAGATCTTCCGTGATGAGATCGCGCAACACAGGGGAATCTTCCACCAAAAAAACACGCAGCGCGGGCGCCGCAATAGTGCTGGCGGCGCTGGCAGCGCTAGTGGTAGCGGCGGGTCGGACAAGAGAATCGGTCATGATCAAACTTCAAAAAAGGCATAACAGTCGATGGCGCCGCGCTCTGCCATGCACTTTACTGCAAAGGAAGTTCGATTATGCAATAGAGAAAGATTCGATGCAAGATTCGGGGCCAGGCCGACGCCGCGGCCGAGCAAGCGCATCTTGCCCTCCAGGTGAGCAGACAGCAGGCGAGATCTCATGCGCCGCGCTCCTCAGGCGCGCCAGGGCGCCCCGCCGGGCTTACGCCGGTGCGCGACACGCGACCGTCTTCGGCACCCCACGCGGCCGGCAATGGCGATGATGAGCGCAGCGCGGACAATGAGGAGGCGGCGCTGGCGCGAACGCCCGTGCGCCCTTCCGCACGGGCGCCGGACTGGCCATGCGCAGTGCTACGCTTGATGGTGTGCCTGATTATTTTACGCGCATGAGCAAGCGTCAAAGCCGACTTTCCTCGCCCTATATTGTTGGCCCCGGCTTGCGACCAGCGTGAACTGGCGATCAGGCGTGCGCCATGCAATTGCATATGACCAAGAGTAATTAAAAAAAGGCCTTTGAAATGGCTCGGGTTCATTTTTCTTTCCAGCTAATGATCGCCACACGCTGTATTACGGGCGGCGCCGTGTCTATAATGAATCGTAGCATCGTGTACTATTTGGAAATATAGGACGCCGGCCACAATACGTGTAGGAATTGCGGAAATCTTCGCCGAATCCTACAGAGAAAGTGCATTGCCACCTATAGTATGAAAATCGGCGGCGATTTATGCTGAATCGTTTTCAAGCGATACACCGGCGATCCCGCGGCATCCGCATTTCAAAAAGTAGCGGACGGCCTTGCAGTCCTCGCCTTTACTGTTGCTGTACTATTGCTTTACTGTGGCCCAGCTCTTGCTTTTCCCTTAGCGTAAAATAGTCTTCCATATAGAAAAGCCTATGTCTTCTCCAACAGAACATGTCAGTCGTATGGCGCCCCACAATGCCCAGTCGCAGAATGCTAACAACGGTAGCGCTGTCGCCGAAAAAGAAGCTGATCTGGCGCAATTATTAGCCATTCACAATGCGGATCTGCGGGAACTGCTAGGCCATCGCAATGCCACTATCGAAGCCGAGAAACGCAGCATGGCGCGCGAATTGCACGACACGCTCGGTTCCTCGCTGACGGCCCTGAATATGTATCTGGCCCTGCTGCAGCATGAAATGCCCGACAATCCGGCGCTGCTGAAGCGGCTCGACCAGATGAAGACAATGCTGTTATCCATTACTGCGGCCACGCGCCGTCTGCAAGGCCAGTTACGTCCGGAAAAACTCGACGTCTTTGGTCTGAAGGTCGCGCTGCATGAACATGCCCTCGAATTTGGCAAGCGCACCGGCATCGCGTGCCGCACCAGCCTGCCCGACGAAGATCTGAACTTTCCTTCCAGCTACGATATCGCCCTCTTCCGCATCGCCGAAGAAGCGCTCGAAAATACGGCGCGTCATGCGCACGCCAGCAAGGTCGATTTGATTCTCGACGAAAGCGAAGACGGCGTCATGCTGACCATCCGCGATAATGGTTGCGGCATCACGCCGGCGCAGCCAGGCGAACTGCACACCCATGGCTTGCGGGCAATGCGCGAACATGCCAATTATTTGGGAGGACGGATTGAAATCGGCCAGGGCCAGGACGGCCAGGGTACGGCAGTGACGGTCTGGCTGCCGGCGCACATCATCGATGCGGCCCTGCATGCCTGACTGGCGGCCAGCCATCAATCGATGATTTTTTCCTTGATGGCGTAATAAATGATATCGGCATTGCTGGCCATATTCATTTTTTGCAAAATCCGCGAACGATAAGTGCTGATCGTCTTCACGCTCAGGCATAAGTCGTTGGCGATCTTGGTGACGCCATCGCCGATGCTCAGCTTATAAAATATTTCATATTCGCGCGCCGACAAGGTTTCATGGAGCGGTTTTTGGGCATCGATATCGGGGTCCATGGTCAGCAATTCCGCCACGGCATGGCTGATATATTTATGGCCACGTAAAATAGTGCGAATCGCATCGACGAGTTCGATCGCCAGGGCCTCTTTTTGCACATAGCCGCTGGCCCCGGTACGCAGAATTTGCACCGCATAGCGGTTTTCAGGATGCATACTCAGAATCAATACCGGCAAATTCGGTTTTTCACGCTTGATCTGCTTGAGCACCTCGACCCCGCTCTTGTCGGGCATGCCGATATCGAGCACCACGATATCCCAATCCTCGGCGCGCACAAGGCGGATCGCCTCGGCAGCCGTGGCTGCCTCGCCGCCGATGCGCAGATCCGAGGTTTGAGACAGAAAATGCTGTATCCCTGCGCGAACAACTGCATGATCATCGACAACTAAAATTTTCGTCATAAAATCCGGCCACTGATTGGTGATTGTGGTGATTGCCCTGCAAATAAACGCATGCACACAAGCCGAAGGCATAAACGCCCCCAAGCCCGCCGCAAGCGAATTTCAGAGATTAGGTATTTCAGTACATTCAGGTCGTGTCCAGTGCTAACAATTTCATTAGAACAATAAGCATACGAGGTATTCTACGCCACAGCAGCGGACAATAAAAAATGAATTGTCGCTTGCCTTTTCTTCAGCCATTCCAGGCCAGCGGCCATACTGCGGCGCGACAAAAGTACAGTGAATTGATATTAATGAGCGACAGGGCTACAGGGTGCGGCAGCCTGCCCGTTTCATCGCCGTCCGCAGCAGTCCCGCACACCGCCTCACGGCAACCTCGGCCGCAGCACAGATTCGACGTCGGCCCACTCAAATAATTCCGCACACAAGCACAACCCACTCGCATGCCGGCCTCATTGCGGCGGCGAGGTGCCACCGGCGAAGAGCGGCGATGTGCCAGACGATAGGAATGGGAATTTTCTGCCGACAAGACCCGATACAGGCCTTTCCAGCTCACTGGCGCCGTTCTGGCGGCCAGTGCATCGACGACGTTACAAGTTACAGCAGACCGCTGCCTTCGGCGGCCACTTCCTGCATGCTACTGCAATCACAGACCGGCGGGCGATGTCGGCAAGCGATCATATTCCTTCTTGACGCAGGCATAGCATTCACATGAGCGCAACTCGAGTCCCTTGCGGTTCAAGACGTTGATATGACCGCGCGTATATGTGATCAGTTTTTCTTCCTGCAGCTTGGCGGCGGCAAAGGCGATGCTTTCGCGCCGCACACCGATCATATTGGCAATCAATTCCTGCGTCAGGCTCACTTCGTTCGACGGCAAACGGTCAAGACTGAGCAGCAAGAGCCGCGACAATTGCTGGGTCACGCTGTGATGGCGGTTACACACTGCGGTTTGCGACATCTGCACGATCAGTGCATGGGTATAGCGCAGCAGCATGCTGTGCAAGGCGCCGCAGCGCGAAAATTCTTCGACCAGAAATTTTGCGCTGAGGCGAAAGCCATAACCGGCATGCTTGACCACGGCCCGGTTATAGCTGGCGCCGCCGCCCATGAACAGGCTGACGCCGACCATGCCTTCATGACCGATGACCGAGG
This sequence comes from Oxalobacteraceae bacterium, assembly GCA_021768485.1. Lineage (GTDB taxonomy): Bacteria > Pseudomonadota > Gammaproteobacteria > Burkholderiales > Burkholderiaceae_D > JAIZVZ01. Next base: position 24,160 of record JAIZVZ010000054.1, read on the forward strand.
TTTCGACCGACGCCCCATTTTTCGCCTCGAACATCAGGGAGACCACGCTCGAAGTCGGAAAATAGACATGCTTCATGTACTCGTCCGCTTCGCACACCGTCATACTGAAGGGCATGGCGACAAATTCAAGCTGCTGCAGGACGCGCTCATAATCGGCTTGCGGCAAGGCGGCCAGGATACGGTTTTGTTTGGGATTGTGGCCATATAAGCCGGCGATGCGAATCGGCGCCGCCGAACGCAGATTGCGCGATGCCGCACCGAGCTTGCTCACTGCGCTCTTGTCTTTCAGACCGCGGATCGCTTTTCCATTGATATCGGCTTTGCTGCCTGCAGTACGGCAGGTGTCTAGTGCTTGTGTCATGGTTTGCATCCTTCATGTCCGTGAATGAACTTTCGATGACTCCATGATTATCCATCTGGCATGTATTCGGAATCAGCGTCCCTCCCATTCGTACGTAGGATTACACCGACAAGAAAATACAGCAAATCGGCCCCAACAAGCTCCTTGAAAAGCCTTTCTGCACTACCGGAAACGCTCGATCAGACGAGCCGCTACATTTAACTCAGACATATGGACGGCGCAGACGTTCAAAAAATCGCCTCAAGCGCAGTTGTCGAAGCACTATTGGAAACTATAGGGTAGGATTGGGGCACAGTGAATAATCAGACGCCAGCGGCCTGCGATATTTCGTCCGCTTTGCCCAAGGCCGCGCTGACTGCTTGCTTCGCAGCGCCCGGCGCCATCGCTGAGATGAAATGCAGGATCAGCATGTCGAAATTGACAAGGGCCGCCTTTGCCCATTCAATAAATGAATCGATTCATTT